>JABIRP010000164.1 GCA_018699735.1 Rhodospirillaceae bacterium
ATCAGGTTCGGGCGGACCGCGCCTGGGATACTGCGCGTCATACTGGCGGAGAGCTTGGTGGACGGACCCTTGGTCTCGTCGGATATGGCCAAATCGGGCGGCGGGTTGGTGCGATCGCCAAGGCTTTCGGCATGACAGTGATCGCCAGTGACCCGGCTCTTGATGATGATGAAATTCGGAACCTGGGTGCCGCTCCGGTGAGCTTCGAGGATTTGTTGAGCCGTGCCGATATGGTCTCTCTACACGCGCCAGCAATCCCAGCCACACGGCATATGATCCGGCAAGAAACAATCGCTGGTATGAAGGCGGGAGCGTTCCTGGTGAATTGCGCGCGCGGCAGCCTGGTCGACGAAAATGCGGTGGCGGCGGCGCTGGTTGATGGGCACCTCGGCGGTGCGGCGCTTGACGTTTTGGAGGGTGAGCCGCCGAACCCGGAAAGCCCGATATTCAACGCGCCGAACGTGCTTCTCACGCCCCATATGGCGGGATCTACCGGTGAGTGTCTTCTAACCATCGCCGGAACCGCCGGCCAAGATATTGCGCGGGTCCTGCGTGGCGAGGCGCCGGTACATCCAGTCAATTAGAGCGATTGAATTTTGATGAAGGGCCTTGGACCATTGCGATCTGCTCGGTAGGCTCCTGTGGCTGAAACTGCATCCAGGATCAGGGCATCATGAATTTCGAACTCACCGAAGAACAGGTCATGTTCCGCGACGCCGTGCGCGGGTTTGCCGAGCGACATCTCGCCGAAGACGCGTTGAAACGCGCGCATGATCCTGGGTTTCCGTTTGAGGTCGCGCGTCTCCTGGCCAAGCAGGGAATGTTCGGCATCACCTTCGATCCAGCTGACGGGGGTCAGGGCGGTACGGTGATGGATGCGGTGATTGCGATCCAGGAAATCGCTCTGGTTTGCCCGCGCAGTGCGGATGCGCTCCAGGCTGGGAATTTCGGGCCGATACGAACGTTTGCCGAATACGCCACGGCCGATCAGAAGTCGCGCTATCTCGAACGTCTTCTGGCCGGAGACATGGCGATCTCGCTTGGCATGAGCGAGCCTGAGGCAGGCTCAGCCGTCACCGACCTCGTAACCACAGCCACACCTGACGGCGACGGGTTTCGCATCAATGGCTCGAAAGTGTTTTCCAGCCACAGTCCTGACGCCGAACTGTTCCTGATCTATGTGCGCTATGGCCCTGGTATCAACGGGATCGGCTCGGTCTTGATCGAACGCGGTGCGCCGGGCCTCACCATCGGTCAGCCAACCCGCTATGTTGGCGGCGATGACTGGTGTCAGTTGTATTTCGAGGATGTCGCCGTTGGTTCTGAGAACGTGTTGCTGGGCGAGGGCGGGTTTCGTAAGCAAATCGCGGCTTTCAACGTCGAGCGGATCGGCAATGCTGCGCGCTCCCTCGCCTTCGGTCGGCATGCATTCAACATCGCCCGGGACCATGCGCTGGAGCGCCATCAGTTCGGTCGCCCGCTGGCCGAATTTCAAGGTGTTCAATGGAAGTTCGCCGAGGCGGCAGCCCAGATGGAAGGCGCCCAACTTGCACTCTACAAGGTGGCATGCCAGGCGGCGCACGGCCTGCCCTCGGCACATGACACGGCGATCGCCAAGTATCTCTGCAACCAGGCCGGTTTCTTCGCCGCCAATGAAGCGATGCAGGTCATGGGCGGGCTCGGGTACAGCCAGGACAGCCTGGTCGAATATTGCTGGCGTCGCGCCCGCGGTTGGCAGATCGCCGGCGGTTCGCTTGAGATGATGCGCAATCGGATCGCCGAGGGCGTGTTTGATCGCCGTTTCTCGCAACGTCCACCCAAAGGCATATGAAGGCGCCGGAAAACAAATGACCGAACTCGATATCGAAGCGCTTCTGCGCCCGAAGTCCGTTGCCATCATCGGCGCATCCGACGATGGGACGCGTACCGCCGGCCGGCCGCTCCGCTATCTCCGACGGCACGGATACAAGGGCCGGGTCTATCCGATCAATCCGAGACGCGAGACAGTACAGGGGGAACCCGCATGGCCGGATCTGGTCTCACTGCCGGAGGTTCCCGATCACGTCTACATCGTGCTCGGTACTGAACCGGCGATAACAGCACTGGAAGCCTGCGCCGAGGCTGGTGTTCGCACGGCCTCTATCCTGGCCGATGGGTTCGCAGAGGATGGGCCTGCGGGCGAGGCGCGGCAGCACCGGGTCGCTGAAATCGCAAAGGCCGGTGGAATGCGTGTGCTCGGCCCGAACTCCATGGGTGTGATCGACTGCTTGGGCGGCTGTGCCCTCAGCGTAAACGCTGCGCTCGATGCGGAGACTCTGCCCAAGGGTCGCCTGATGGCGATTTCGCAGTCCGGCAGCTTGATTGGTACTTTGTTGTCCCGTGGTCAGGCGCGCGGTATCGGATTTTCCTCGCTGACATCGGTCGGAAACGAGGCCGAACTGAGCGTTGGCGAGATCGGGTTGGCGGCGGTTGGCGACGATAGCGTCGATGCGTTCTTGTTGTTCATGGAAACCATCCGACGCCCGGACATGATGGCTGAATTCGCCCGCGCAGCACACGGGGTCGGCAAACCGGTGATCGTCTACAAACTTGGCCGCTCGGATGCCGGGCGGGAGTTGGCGGTGAGCCATACAGGCGCCTTGCTGGGCTCGGATGCCGCCGCCGATGCCTTCTTTCGGGATCATGGTATTGTTCGGGTCGAGCAATTCGAGGCGTTATTCGAGACCGCACCATTGCTCATCGGGCGGGCGCCCGAAACTGAACGACAAGCAAAACCGGTCGCCGTCGTTACCACCACAGGCGGAGGCGGTGCCATGGTGGTCGACAGGCTCGGTGCTTCCGGCATCGCGGTCGAGGGCGTGACAGAAGATGTGCGAACGAAGCTCGCCGAGCACGACATCTCCATTCGCCCAGGTCGACTGGTCGATGTGACATTGGCTGGGGCCAAGTACGAAACCATGATGACGGTGCTGGGTACGTTGCTGGACTCCAGTGCCTATGCTGCGGTGGTCGCGGTTATCGGTTCCTCGGCTCAGTTCCATCCGCAACTCGCGGTCCAGTCGATCATTGATTCCTCCGGCCACGATGTCCCGCTTGCGGCCTTTATGGTGCCCCAGGCAGAGGCCTCGCTGGCGGCTTTGGCGGATGCGAATGTGCCAGCCTTCCGAACGCCGGAAACCTGTGCCGATGCAATCCGGGCCTTGATCGAATGGCGCCATCCAAAACCGGCTACGACGGCAACACCGATTAGTTTGCCAGAGCAGACGGGGTTTTCCGAAACCGAGGCGCTCGCGGTATTTGCCGATCTCGGCGTGCCGGTAACCGAGCGTGTGATCCTGGGTGCGGAGGATGCCATCCCGGACGGGCTTTCCTATCCGGTTGCGGCCAAGATTCTGTCGCCCGAGATCGCTCACAAGACAGAGATCGGCGGCGTGGAACTCGCCGTCGCCGATGCGGGCGCGCTTGCCGCTGCCCGTGACCGCATTCTGACCGCCGCAAGGACGCACGCACCAGCGGCGCAGCTCGACGGGGTCTTGGTGCAACCAATGGCAACGGGCCTTGGCGAGGTGCTGGTCGGTTTTGCCCGCGACGCAGAGGCTGGCCCAGTTGTGACGGTTGCACCTGGGGGCATTTTGGCCGAGCTCTATGGCGATGCTGCCACCCGGACCGCCCCGATCAATGCTGCGACCGCGTGCGAAATGATTGCCGAAGTGAAAGGCCTGGCTCCGCTCGCGGGGTATCGCGGTTTGCCGAAGGGTGACCTGACAGCCTTGGCCGAAGCGGTGGCCGCTTTTTCCCAATTGGCGCTTGCCGCGCCGGCCGTCAGTGAGGCTGAGATTAACCCGATGATCGTGCGCGTTGAAGGCGAGGGCGTGATCGCCGTCGATGGATTACTGCGATTGACAACGTGACACAGCCCGTGTTGTGCGCAGTCGACTATAGTTTCCGGACATACTGCAATTCGAGAGGATATCCGAATGACCGATCTCGCTGACCGCTTGATGAAATGTTACGCCAGCGCCGTGCACGATGTGTTGCGAGGCATGGGGCATGGCAATTGCGTGCTGCCGCCAACGATCCGCGGGCTCGACCCGACCAAGAAAGTTGCGGGTGAGATTTACACTATCTCAGGCCACATCGACCGCACCTTGTCGCGCCATGACTCGCTGCTGCTCTGGTCGCGGGTTCTCTCTCGGGTGCCAGAAGGTAAACTGCTGATCTGCCAGCCCAACACCAGGGCGGTTGCCCTCATGGGCGAGCTGTCCGCTCGAGCGCTCGAGGTCAAAGGCACGCGGGGCTACATCGTTGACGGCCATTGCCGAGACACCGATTTCATTCTGGAAATGGGTTTTCCGGTCTACTGCGATCTGAACACACCAGCCGATATTGTCGAGCGCTGGAAATATGACGCTCTGGGAGAGCCGATCACTATCGGTACCGTCACCATTCGGTCGGGCGATTGGGCGATTGCCGATCGCGACGGCGTGGTCATCATCCCGCATGAAGTGGTGGAGGAAGCCGTGACCGAGACCGAGCGGGTCATGTCGACCGAAAGTGACATGCGCGATGCCATCCTAGGCGGTATGGATGCCGAGCAGGCGTATCTGAAGTTCGGGAAATTTTAGATACGGAGGGGGCGTCGGTCGTTTCTTCGTTTTCTCTCCATCCGACCACCTAACTTTCACCGTCTCCCGGACGGAGCGTAGTGGAGATCCGGGATCTCGTTCCCAGATAAACTCCGCCACGAGGTCCCGGCTCTCCCGTTGGTCGGCCGGGAAACGGTGGGTGTGTGGGAGGATAATTCTCCCTTATCCAATTTTACGGATAAAGACCGGCCATCACCGCCTTATGGCGAAGCAGGGTCAGGACCGTGTCGGTCATCGGCGTCGGGATGCCGGCCGCGCGTCCAAACTCCGAGACGATGGTGACGATACCGTCAACCTCCATCGGGCGGGCGAGATCCCAGTCCTGGCGCATTGAGGGGATGTGGTCCAAGCGGCCCGACGGGTCGAGCAAACCTGGCACATCGAGATCAAGCGCGATGTTGTGGGCGGCGGCGACCGCGATGCTTTCGCGCATTAACGCTCCGGCGATTTCGGTCATGGCTGTGTCCTCCGCCAACCGAAGTTCGGTCGAGCCGGTCAGTACAGCCAAAGGTGAGCGCGACAGATTGACGACCAGTTTGGCCCAGATCACGTGTCTGATGTCGTCGCTGATCGGTGCCTCTAGGCCTGCAGCCTCAAACAGGTTCGCCAATTTCGACACCCGATCGCTTGCCAAACCATTCGGTTCGCCGAGGGTAAAAGTCCCTTTGGCGTTCTTGATGCAGACGATCTTACCCGGTGCCGCAACCTTGGTCGGGCAATCGATGACGCAGCCGATCGCGCGTTCATAGCCGACGTATTGGCGCAGAGAGCCCGTCCTGTCGAGCACTTCGGCCGCGCCACTGTCCGCCACACTATTCTGGGCACCGCGTTCGTGATCGTACCACCAGGGGATACCGTTGATTGCGAAGATGACCGGCGTGTCGGGTTTCAGCATCGGAGAAATTCGGTCTGCGATGGCGGCCAACGCCGGACCCTTGGCGGTCACGATGATTGCATCACAGGCACCGATTTCAGCGGGGTCGTCGGAGCAGACCGGATGGGTCGTAAAATGTGTCTCACCGTGGGTCAGTGTCAGCCCTTCCGCGCGGATTGCATCCAATTGCTTGCCGCGCGCGACGACACCGACTTCGTTACCGCCGCGCTCCAGATAGGCTGCGAGCAATCCGCCGATAGCGCCGGCACCATAAACTCCGATCCGCATGTCGTCTCCATCGATCAAACCATTGATAACAGGTCTTATAGCAACGCAATCGCTTCACGTCAGTCTTGCGCGGCACGTAGCTTCCGTGCCCTGATTGTCCGAGTAGTTTTTCTCGGGGGAATGGGTATGGCCACCGAACGCGTGCGTTCGATAACGATTATCGTGTTGTGCGAGGTCGCGGTATTGACGCTCTGGTTCTCGGCGACGGCGGTGGTGCCTGCCCTGAAGGCAGAAGGTGGATTGGACGACCATACGGCCTCTCTTTTTACCAGTGCAGTGCAGATAGGCTTTGTCGTTGGAACATTGGCGAGCGCTCTGTTTGGGTTGGCTGATCGGTTCGATGGACGAAAACTGTTTGCCGCCTGTGCGCTGATAGGAGCCGGTGCCAACGCGTTGATACTATTCGTTGATCCGGCATCGGGAACGACCATAGGGCTGCGGTTCGCAACAGGTGTGATCATGGCTGGGGTTTATCCGGTCGGTATGCGGCTGGTGGTCGCTTGGGCGAAGGCGGATATGGGGCTGCTGGTCGGCTTGTTGGTTGGTGCGCTCACGCTTGGGTCGGCATCGCCACATCTTTTCCAGTTCTTGGGCGGGCTTGATTGGCGGCTGACCTTGGCTTCGGCGTCGGTCGTTTCAGTCTTCGGCGCGGTTGGGATCCTGATGGCCCGCGAAGGGCCGGGCACGCGCCGCGCTGCAAGCTTCCATTTCCGGCACATTGCGGCTTATTGGACCGAGCGGCCGATTCGTTACGCCAACTTTGGGTATCTGGGTCACATGTGGGAGCTTTATGCCATGTGGGCCTGGATTGGTGTGTTTGGCGGCCGCCTATGCAACCCATATGTCGAGCGAAGACGCCAGGGCACTAGCGGCCCTGATGACGTTTTGGGTCATTGCGGCGGGTGGGCTAGGTGCCGTTGTGGCGGGATTTTTGGCTGATCGTTTCGGCCGCACGACCATTGCCAGCGCCTCAATGATTATCAGCGGTCTTTGCGCGCTCACGATCGGCATGCTGTTTGACGCTTCACCGGTGATGCTGTCTGTTGTGGCGCTGGTTTGGGGGTTTTCGGTCGTTGCGGATTCTGCTCAATTCTCAGCCAGTGTCGCCGAGCTTTCCGATCCTGAAAGGGTCGGCACGATGATGACGGCTCAGACCAGTGTCGGCTTCCTATTGACGTTGATCTCAGTGCACCTGGTGCCCTGGATGGCGGAGGAGTGGGGTTGGCGCAATGCCTTTTATGTGCTCGCCATTGGTCCCGCCTTCGGAACCTACGCGATGTTGCGGCTCAGGCAGATGCCGGATGCACTCAAACTCGCCGGCGGCCGGCGTTGATGTGTGAGGTCAGCGAGTTAGCTGTCGCTAGCGGGTTAAACTTGCGCCGGCTTTAACGGATTTCAGGTGGCGGCAGCGCTTTCCGGCCCTTCGTTGGTCGGGGTGCCGTCGCTATCGTCGCTGTCGCGCGGTGCACGCCGTGGCCTTCGTCGCGGACGCTCGGTCGTTGTCTCTTCGCTGTCTGCACTGCTGGCGGCGGCACCATTGGACCGGCGCCGGCTCCTTGGGCGCAAGGCTGGAATGTCATCCTCAGTCGGCGTGCGAGCGTCATCAACGGTTGCATTGTCAACGGTTGCATTGTCAGCGGTTGCATTGTCAGCCGGGGCGGAACGGGTCTCTACCGTGGCTTCAACCGCGGAAGCAGGTGTTTCCTGGACCTCCGGTGTTGGTTGCTCCGACTGCGTGGGAGTTACCACGACCGGTTGCTCCTGAGAGCCTGCATCAACGACCTGAGGTTCGAGATTTGGTTGGTCTTGCTGCTGTTGCGGCTGGGGTTGAGATTGCGGCTCAGACTGAGACTGCGATTGAGGCTGCTGGCCATTCCCCCGGGCGTTCTGCTCATCAGTAAATGTGCTTACGATGCGGAAGTAGTGTTCCGCGTACTGATAATAGCTCTCCGCCAGAATGCGATCACCGTTGGTCGACGCGTCTCGTGCCAGGTTGAGATACTTCTCATAAACTTGGTGAGCGTTGCCGCGAATGCGAACGTCTGGACCATTGCTATCGTAAGTTTGGTTACGATTTGGAACACCAGGACGACGCCCACCGCGGCCGCGTCCACGCTTGGAATGTGGACCTTGTCTCATCATCACACGTTTGTTTCGTTTCCGATAAAGGAGACGGTCCCCCAAGGTCAGACCTCAAGCCGCCTCCAAATAAAAAATTTTCCGCTCTTGGGCCTCAACCGGCCACAACTCGTTCGCGTATCGTTCGGAGAGCGGATCAGGCCTATGGACAACGTCCATTCGGGCCAAAGCTGTCAAAGACTAATCGGCTTTATTTTGTATTCCAAGCCCAAAATCGCAGATTTACTATAATTTCTGTGGTTTCGTGATTAGACATCTATCTTGGCCAGCAAGATCGGTCTTGATTGAGCTGACCGATAGGCCCGCGCGCCGGAGTATTTCCGTGACATCGCTTGCTTGGTTGTAACCGATCTCCAGGATGGCGATACCGCCGGGTGCGAGTAGGCGCGGTAAATCCGTGGCAAGGGCCTGATAGGCATCCAGACCGTCCGTGCCGCCGGTGAGGGCTCGCCTTGGATCATGGCGCGAAACCTCCGGCTCCAACTTTGCGATCTCATGATCTGCGATATAGGGCGGGTTGGAGACGATCAGGTCGAACTGCTGCTCCAAGCCTACACCCCAATCGCCGAGCTGAAACTTCGCGCGGTCGGCGAAGGCCAACCGATCAGCGTTGCGGCGCGCGACTTCGATGCACCCTTCGACCGCATCAACGCCGAGCCCTGTGGCCGACGGTCGTTCGCTCAGTATTGCCAGCAATAGGCACCCGGTTCCCGTACCAAGATCGAGCAGCCGAAACGCGTCTTCGGGGTTTGGGTGTGTCTGGAGTGCGGCGTCAACCAAGGTCTCACTGTCGGGTCTCGGGTCAAGCGTGTCGGGACCGAGCTCGAACTCCAGGCTCCAGAACTCCCGCCGGCCGAGAATGCGGGATACTGGGACCCGATTTTCACGCTGACTGATCATGGAGTGAAATCGGGCGACCGCATCGGCTGAAACGAATCTTTCCTCGCGTCCGAACACGTCTTCGGGTCGCAGGTTCATCGCTTGGGCCAGGAGCACTCGTGCGTCCAATCGGGCGCTCTCGATCTTTGCGGCGCCAAGCCGTCTGGCGGCGTCTTGCAACGCCTCACCGATGGTGGTCATGCCGTGAGTGTCAGGCGACCGCGGCCAGGCGAGCCGCCTGATCCTCGGCGGTCAACGCGTCCACTACCTCGTCTATGGCCTCGCCCGCCATTACCTTCTCGATTTTGTAGAGTGTCAGATTAATGCGGTGGTCGGTGACCCGGCCTTGCGGGAAATTGTAAGTCCGGATGCGTTCTGACCGATCACCGGAGCCGACCTGTCCTTTGCGCTCGGCGGCGCGCTCGGCCGCCAATTTCTCGCGTTCCAGATCATATAGTCGCGCCCGCAGGATGCGCATCGCCTTGGCCTTGTTTTTGTGTTGGGATTTTTCGTCTTGCTGGCTGACCACCACGCCAGTTGGAAGATGGGTTATCCGCACCGCACTATCGGTGGTGTTGACCGACTGGCCACCTGGACCGCTTGCACGGAAGATATCCACGCGCAGATCTTTCTCGTCGATATCGACATCGACCTCTTCGGCTTCCGGCAGCACTGCGACCGTGGCGGCAGAGGTATGGATCCGCCCGCCGGACTCCGTCACTGGAACCCGCTGGACCCGATGTACCCCGGACTCGAACTTGAGGCGCGCGAATACCGATTTACCGGTAATCGAGGCAATCGCCTCCTTGTATCCGCCAATGCCGGTTTCCGAGATTTCCATAATTTCGAACCGCCAACCGCGCTGCCCGGCATAGCGCTGGTACATGTGGAACAATTCAGCCGCGAACAGCGCTGCTTCATCGCCGCCGGTGCCGGCACGAACCTCAAGGATCGCATTCTTCTCGTCGGCTTCGTCTCTTGGCAATAGCAGGATGCGAACCTCTTGCTCCAGGTCCGGTACCTGTCGGCGCAGTTGTGCTGCTTCTTCCTCGGCCATAGAGCGCATCTCATCGTCGCCATCGGCGTCGGTCATCATCTCCTCGGCTTCGGTCAACTCGCGATGCAGGCCATCCAGTTCGACAACCTTCTCGGCAATTGGCGACAATTCGGAATACTCTTTTGATAGGCGTGCAAACTCAGCGCCGTCGCCGCCGCCCGATGCCAATATCGCTTCCAATTCGCGATGACGGGCGCGCACACGTTCGAGGTTGGCTTCCAGGCTCATGATCCACCGGTCGGGTCGCTGTCGGGGTCGTCACTATCAATCAAACCGAACACCAGGCGCAGCAGATCTTCATCTAACGCACTGAGCCGCTCCTCACCGGCCAGATAGCGTAATCTTTCAGAGGGTTGGTGCAGTAGCCGCGCGAGCAGAAGGTGCGTCGCGTCCTCGCCACTAAGCCCGGGTTGCTCGGCGTGCAATCGCATGCGCTCGCTCTCGAACTGTTGGCGAAGATCGGTGATCAGCGGTGAGGCGCTACGTTGAGAGCGTTCCTCTATGAACCGAGCAACCTCAGTCTCGACAATCGCTTCCGCGGCTCGGGCTGCTGCAGTGCGCGAGGCACGTCCTTCGACTGCCACGCGCTCGAGATCTTCCAAATCGTAAAGGAAGGCTTCCTCGATCCGATCGACACCGGGGTCAATATCGGCCGGCACACCGAGGTCGACGATCAACATGGGCCGCCGTCGCCGCCGTCGCACGGTCTCACGGACCATTTCCTCGTTCAGTGTGTATTGGCCTTCACCGACGGCGGTCACCAAAACATCGGCCGTAACCAAGGTATCGAGCAGCTTTTCACTCGGCGCATAATGCGCGTTCAGATCAACCGCGAGCCTGCGGGCCCGACTGAGACTGGCATCGATGACGGTGGTATCGCGCAATCCGTTTTCCGCCATTTGCCGGACCAGCAAGGCGCCCATCTCTCCAACGCCGTACAGAACCGCGCGAACGTCGTCGAGCTCACCGTGGATGTCGCGGGCGAGGCGGGTTGCTGCGGCAACGATGGAGACCGGGCCTTCTGCGATATGGGTCTCGCTGCGGACCCGCTTGGCGGCCGCGAAGGCCGCCTGGATCACTGGTTCCAGGAAGGGGCCTGTTGCTTCCGCCAGGCGCGCCAGGCGGTGGCTTGCGCGTAGCTGACCCAGCACGTCCGGTTCGCCAACGACCTGACTGTCCAAGGACGCGGCAACCCGAAAGAGGTGGTGGATCGCAGCGCGTCCGGTGTGTTGGTAGACGTGTGAAAGGACGTCCTGCGAGGCGAGGCCGGCAGCATTCGCCAAGGTCTCGGCAACCGCGCCCCGTGCCGTATCGATGTCGTCAAACAAGCCGGCGACCTCGACCCGATCGCAGGTCGAGACGATTAGGCTCTCCCTGGCGCCAATGCCGCGAAGCGCGCGAGCAGCTGACGGAACTTCGTCGTCCGACACAAACACCGCCTCACGCAGTTCGTTTGGTGCAGTGCGGTGACCAAGTCCGATGATCGTGAAATGATCCAGGTCGTCGAGCGGCGCTGATTTGAGTTTGCGGGTCATAATACGTACCAGCTTACCCGAGCTTGGCCAGGCTTTCCGCTAGTTTCTCAAAGGGCGTTTCGGATTGCACTCCGCTGTCGAGATCACGCACGGTGGCAATGCCTTGCGCCAACTCGTCCTCACCAATCAGTACAGCGGCGCGCGCGTTTAGCTTGTTGGCCCGTTTCATACGCTTGCTGAGGTTGCCGGAATAGCCGTGCTCAATGCTGAGACCAGCGCGACGCAATTCGTGCGACAAGACGAGCGCCTTGGCCTCTGCCTCTGTGCCAATCGGAATAATCGCGATTGGGCGTGGGGTTTCGGGTAAATTCTCGACCAGCATCGCCATACGCTCGATCCCGGCCGCCCAGCCGACGCCGGGCACGGCCGGACCACCCATAGTCTCGATCAACCCGTCATAGCGTCCGCCACCCATGACCGTTCCTTGGGAGCCAAGTTTTGTCGTTACGAACTCGAACGCGGTGTGGCAGTAGTAATCCAGGCCGCGCACGAGGCGATCATTTTGCTGATAGGCGATACCGAGCGCGTTCAGGCCGGTTTTGACCGTGCCATAAAAGTCTTGTGATTCCGTGTTCAAAAAATCCGAGAATGCCGGCGCATCGGTAATGATCCGTCGGTCACTCTTGTCCTTGGAATCGAGGATCCGCAGTGGGTTGACCTCAAGCCGCCGCTGGCTGTCCTCCGACAAATCGGCGCGGTGGTCGGAAAGATACTCGACCAAACTGCCGCGATAGGCTTGCCGGCTTTCCGTATCGCCCAACGTGTTCAATTCCAGCACCGTGTCGACCAATATCCCAAGGCTGTCGAGAATGTCGGCACCGACAGTGATAACCTCGATATCCGCCTGCGGCTGAGCCACGCCAAGAATTTCGGCGCCGGTTTGGTGGAATTGGCGCTGCCTGCCCTTCTGCGGGCGCTCATAGCGGAACATCGCACCCTGATAAAAGAATTTGCAAGGCGCCCGTTGCATCATGCCTTCCGAGATGAATGCACGAGCCACGCTGGCTGTTCCCTCTGGGCGAAGGGTCACTTCCTCACCACCGCGATCAGTGAAGGTATACATCTCTTTCGAAACTACGTCGGTCGTCTCGCCGAGGGTGCGCTTAAACACCTCGGTAAATTCAAAGATCGGGGTCG
>JABIRP010000165.1 GCA_018699735.1 Rhodospirillaceae bacterium
ACGGCCGCGCGGTTGGCGGACAGGAGAGGCATATCCGGCGTCCATTACGACCTGTGCGAAGCGCTCGATTTGGTCGGTGTCCGAGCATTCATAAGGCGCACCGGGCCAGGCGTTGAACGGGATCAGGTTGATCTTGGCGTGGATTCCGCGAATGAGACGGACAAGCGCGCGGGCATCGGAAACGGAGTCGTTCACATCCTTCAGCATGACGTACTCGAAAGTGATCCGCCGGGCATTGTTCACGCCTGGATACTCGTGGCAGGCCCGGATCAGCTGATCCAGCGGGTATTTTTTGTTGATCGGCACCAACACGTCGCGCAAGGCATCGGTCACGGCATGCAACGAAATCGCCAGATTGACCCCGATTTCCTCACCGCAACGCTCCATCATGGGCACGATACCCGAGGTCGAGAGCGTAACCCGCCGACGGGAGAGCTGGATTCCCTCGCCATCCATGACGATTCGCATCGCTTGTTTGACCGCCTCGAAGTTGTACAACGGCTCGCCCATGCCCATCAGCACGATATTGGTTATTCGTCGGCCTTCGGCTGCGGTCGGCCATCCGTCGAGCCCGTCAAGTGCCAGCAACACCTGCCCGACGATCTCGCCGGCCGTCAGGTTGCGAACCAACCGTTGGGTGCCGGTATGGCAGAACGAGCAGGTGAGGGTGCAGCCGACTTGCGAGGAAACGCAGAGCGTTCCGCGGTCTTTCTCCGGGATGAACACCGCTTCGACCTCGTTACCATCGGCCAATCGCAGCAGCCATTTTACGGTGCCGTCGGTGCTGTCCTGGCGTCGTGCGACCTCGGGCCGACTTATAATGAAATGTTCGGCCAGCCGGACGCGAAGCGGCTTCGCCAGATTGGTCATATCGGCGAAATCGGTCGTGCCCCGGCCATAGATCCACTGCCAGATCTGGCCGCCGCGAAACTTCGGCAAGTCGAGTGCTGCCAAGGCTGTGATCATTTCCTCGCGTGACAGTCCGACCAGATCTACCCGTTCTTCCGTCGGGGCCGCTTCCGGTGGTGTCACATCTGGTGGTGTCACATCCGGTCGTGTCAGATCGGGCGCGATGGCTACATTTTGCATGCTTTATCTATCGCCTTGCGGGCCTTGGTAAAGCCCGAGAGTGAATAGGTGTCCGTGGTCTTGGTGCCTTTGCTGGAGACGCCGTCGACGATCATCCGTGAGCCCTTGACCATGGCGCTTACCATGCGCTTGTCGGTCTTTGCATCGGGCGTCCAGGCGCGGTCACCAGAGGTGAACAGGGTAAACGATTTGCCGGCGATCTTGACTTTGACCTCGCTGTCCTTTTTGAACGAATAGCCGGTCACGATGCTGACCACACCTTTGGATTTTCGGCTCGGCCGATTGGTCACCAGCGCGAAGATCTGGCCGCGTTTTTTGTATTTGCCTTTGGTCTTGGTCGGCACGCTCGCCATGTAGCAGACAATATTGCCGCTTTCCTCGAACGTGTAGGAACTCCAGTTGCCCTCGGTGCCAATCCATTTTGGCGCCTGCGCGGCACTCGGCGTCGCAAACATGACGGCGAGTGCGCTCGCGGCGAGAATTATACGAAGACCCGACATCGTAGCTCCCGAATCGTCTCGTCCAGTGCGGTACCCCAAACACTGGGATGCCATCCCGCGCGCCAAGTTTCAATGGCAAGTTTCGTTATCGCATCTCGGCGCGCATTCTGCGATCCCCATAAGGGCAGGGGAATTTGGCCATTTCTGGGCAGAAATTGGATCAAGAGAAGGTGTAGAATTTCTTGGCTGCGATAGCGAAAACACCGGTGTAAAACATCATTCCTTGCCGCACTGTTGGTGCCACGACTAAGCGTGTGAACCTTGCAGGCCGGCAAATGTGGCCAGATTGAACGACATGACCGTTAACCCGCCTACGCTTGAAGATATCGAGGCTATGGCATTAAGTGCCATGAAGACGATCCCACGCGCGTTGCTGGAGCAGGTTGGCGCGGTGCAATTCGTGGTCGCTGATTTTCCGGATCGTGAGATCCTGGACGATATGGGGGCCAAGTCAGAGTTCGACATTCTTGGCCTCTATTCCGGCATCCCTTTCGGAGAGGCCGGTATCGTTGGTGTACGCCAGGACGTTGACCGCATCTTTCTCTACCGCCGGCCGATCCTCGACTATTGGTGCGAGACAGGAGATGACCTGAGCCACGTCGTCCGCCACGTCCTGGTCCACGAGATCGGACATCACTTCGGCTTGTCTGATGACGATATGGAGCGGATCGAGGCGGCGGGTTAGGGGTTTATTCTAAAACATCCTTCTCGGTATATGGGAACGGATGCGCCTCAATGTGGTCGAGGAGCGTGGTCACTGTTTCGCTGAGGGTTGGATCGCGACGTTCGAATTCCAGTCTCTGGTCACTTCGCCGACGATTGATTTGCGGCAGGGCCGCGATTAAGCCGGCCATCTCTTCCGGCTGACCACCGATATATCCGAACAATCGACCCAGAAATGCCGGCGCGTCGGCGCGCAATTGCTCAAGTGGTAACTCCAGCACTGCATCCTCACCAAGAACCCTCTTACAGAGCGAGAGCATGGCTTGCGTATTGAAGTAAGACGATGGAAGGAGGGCCGATGTCGGTAAACCAAATTGCGAGTGGTGGTTTGTGGCGAAGAATTTTTGATCGGAAGTTTCAAGAACAAGCATGTGGCTTGCTGGTCGAAAATTTACGGCTGCGTTGGCGAAATAGGCGGCCTGGAACAAATCGGCGGGTCCTCGCGTGGCCACGATCAGTCGAAGATCCAATCCGCGCGCCCGCATTCTTGCGATGGTGGATAGCACCGGAATGTAGGTCGTGGGCCCCATTACTTCGGCTGAAACCAGAAGCCTGCCTTGGTCCTTTGCCAGTGCCACCAAGCCATCCAATGCGGTGTCGCGTGTTGCAGTGTTGATGGAGGCCGCCGTGGTCAGACATTGAACAGCTTCATCGGGATGGTCCATCCGGAACTCGGATGTCATATGATGATTAAATCCTTCCAAAATGAAGGACCGGCGCCCGCCATAGCGCGTTCCGCGAAGATGTGGGAATACATGGGTCTGCATCCAGGATGAGGCGCATTTGGCAAGGCCGGCATGGATGAACAGAGTTGGGGTTTTGCCCCGTGCCAATGCTGGCGTGGATAGCCGGCTGAGCTTGATGCGTGCGTCGAGTTCGGCGCTGCGGTCGGCAGCTCTCTTGAACACCATGCACTTCGATCGTGCGAGTAGGCACTCAGTCTGGACGTTATCGCCGATCGCAGTTGCGCGGCCGGCCAAGGAAAGCATCAGATCAGCATCGCACGGAGACCTTGTCGACCATAGCTTCAGGAGAGCATCGATGCGTTCCGGGAACCGATATTTGGCCAATTGAAGGAGGGGCCACGCGTTTTCCGGCGATCGATCGGCAGCTGCCGCTGGTATTAGGCTCTCGCGGTCGGAAAGCGCTACCAGCGGCCAGGTTCCGGAACTCCAATTGCTGGTACGCCGGCGCGAGGCAACACGGAGCCACTCGACAACCCGGCGTGATGCGACCAGCCCTGGCCGCAACAACATATAGCTATCTGCCGGTGGCAGGTTTTGTCCCAAATCGATGGACCCGGCCTTAGACAAAAGGCTTGCAGCGGCCGGGCTTTCGCCACTTGCAAGGGTCGCTAGCCCCAACTGCCACATCAATTCCGAATTCCCCGGATCGAACAGCAACGCCTTTCGGCCTAAAGCAAGCAACCGACCGTAAATCCCCGGGCTCTCGATCAAGGCCGGGTGGCGCAATGCCGACTGACTGAATGCCACCAGCCAACTCCCAATATCGCGTGGTATTGGCCGATCAAACAGACGCGAAAGAATCTGTGTCGATTGGTCGGGCGAGTTGATTTTCAACAGGGGTATCAGATTGCTGGAGCACCACGTGGTTGGACGAAAGACCGTCACTGCGCTCCACAGATACGACCGGCGGGCGAGGTCAAAATCGTTTGTGGCCGCCGCCGCCAGCGAAAGATGCTCGATATAGCCCGCGTGCTCTGGCGCCAGGCATATCGCTTTGCGCAGGCCGTGGAGTGCTTTCGGATAGTTTTTCCGCCGGTAGTCGCATTGGAATAACCCGTACAATGCAGGCGCATGGCCCGGATTTGTTCTTAGGGCCCTTTCGATATGGGCGCTCGCGTCATCGAGGTGGTTCGCACTCAACAACATTGCCCCCATGAGCGCGTTGAACTCCCACAACTGGCTGAAACCGGTATTGGTTTTTGCCGTTTGGCGCAGCAAATCGAGCGCTTCGTTTAATTCCCCCTGTTGGCGGAGAGCTTGGGCTTGATGAAGTACCTGGTTGGTAAGTCCCGGATCGGCGGGATTGGGGCAGGCATTCATTAAACGGTTCCCGCCAATACCTCATCGACGAACGCCGGAACGATTTCGGTTGCCGGGCCGCGACGAGCCTCGTCGAAAAGACCAGCGCCCATTGACGGCTCAAGGTTCAACTCAAGTGCATAGGCCCCGGCCGAGCGTTTGGCCTCATCGACAAAGCCGGCTGCGGGGTAGACGTTGCCGGATGTACCGACCGAAACGAACAGCGCGCAGCGGGACAGTGCGGTCTGGATTTCCTCCATGAACAAAGGCATTTCGCCGAACCAAACGACGTGTGGGCGTAGCGTTCCAGCCTCATTGGTCGTGGGATTGCGGGACATGGGGGTGCAGTCCTCGCGCCAGTCGAACACCTCGTCCGTGCGGCCACAGCGCACTTTCAGGATTTCACCGTGCATGTGCAGCAGGTTCACTGACCCGCCACGCTCGTGCAAATCGTCTATATTCTGGGTGACGACCAGGACTTGCCCCGGCCATTCTCGCTCCAACCTAGCCAGCGCCACATGTGCAGCATTCGGCTGGATATTCGGGTTGGCCATGCCGCGACGGCGATGGTTGTAGAAGTCGAGCACACGGACCGGGTCACGGGCGTAGGCTTCGGGGGTGGCGACATCCTCAATATTCACTTTGGACCAGAGGCCGTCCGCGTCGCGAAACGTGTCGAGCCCGCTTTCCTTGGAGATCCCGGCCCCGGTCAGCACGACGATCGCATCGGTTGGATTGAGTTCGAGCATTGGAACGCCTAGGTTCTGAGAGGACGATCTTTGCAGGTTCGACCCTACAATCGCACCAGGGCAGGAGCCAAGGAAATCGGGCATGAAGGCATGAACAAATGATGCGATTATTGATGGTGTGCACCGGGAATATCTGCCGGTCGCCCACGGCGGAAGGGGTTGTCCGCAAGTTGATTGCGGAAGCTGGGCTGTCCGGTGAAATCGAGATCGACAGCGCTGGCCTCTATTCTGGACACGGTGGGTCGCGCCCAGACATCAGGGCCCGAATGGTCGCCGAGCAAAATGGCTATGATATTTCGGAGTTGCGCTCGCGTCCGCTCAAGCCCGAAGACTATGGCGATTTCGATCTGATCCTGGGAATGGACAAAGGGCATATCTCCGAGATGCGGGAGGAATGTCCATTGCCACTAATTGACAAGATCCGGTTGTACCTCGATTTCACACCTGAAATGGTCGGCCAGGAAGTGCCGGACCCCTATACCGGAGATGCAGATGACTTCACGCTTGCATTCGAATTGATTGAGCAAGGTGCAGAGGGTTTGGTCGATCAGATTATTGAGCAGAAGCCGTATCTGGCTTATCGGTGAGGCGGGTTGTCGGCACGGTAAATGAAATCGCTCGAAGTCACGGTTAGTTGCGCAATCGTCGCTTCAACCTTTAGGTCGGGCTTCAATTCCACCGCCTGATCGAATTCGATTTTGGCTTCATCCACCCGATCCAAAGCTATTAGAGCGCGGGCGAGCCAGAAATGCGCTTCAGCCAGGGCAGTGCCGAGATCGATCGCTTGGCGAGCGGCATATTCGGCGCGGGCGAAATTTCGATCGGCAAATTCAATCCCAACCAGGGAAAGCCAAGCCTCGCCCCAAGTGGGCGAAATCAGGCATGCCCGGCGCAGGGCGATCAGAGAACCGATCCGCTGCGACGTGGCCGAAAGGTCGATGCCCACGCGCCAATAGAGCGCCGCTACCCGCGGGTCCAGGGCAAGAGCTCGCTTAGCTGCAGCTACTGCTTCTCTTGGCTGACCGAGCCGAGACAAGCAATCTGCCTGCATCATTCGAGGGCGCTGGGCGAGGGGCGATAGACATAATGCCCGGCTGAAAAACTGCGCAGCCAATTTCAACGCGCGCTCGTTTCTGGAGCTCTCGGCAAGCTGGACAAGCGGTGGGGAGCCGTCTGGTCGTAACATAGCGGCCCGTCGGAACATGTCGGTCGCAGAGGTGTTTTCGCGGGCCTGAAGAAGGCCGGTTGCAAGTGCAAAAACCACACCCGGTTCCCCCGGATCGCAGTGATACGCGCGGCGAAGCAAGATCAGACTACGATCGGGCTCGCCAAAGGATCGCAACAGGACGCCCAGCTTGACCAAACCCGGGCTCCACACAGGTGCCAAGAGAAGAACCCGTGCCATCACGGCGCGCGCCTGGGCAAATTCGCCGCGTTCGCTAAACTCCTCTGCGCGGGCAATCAAACCTTCAAGCACTCTATTCAATGCCCGAAACCTCCTTCGGCGAACAGTTCGAAAACACCACTCGAATGTTCTTTGATGGCAACCGATGTGTCATAGAACGGCAGGGCGGCCTCCATTTCACTGACGGTCTGACGCAGGCGATCTCCCGTCACGCCGAACTTCTCGCCCTGCCACGTGGATATGGACCCGGTCAATTGCATGCCGCCTTCGACGGCATGGTCTGGAAAGCGATCCAATGCGTCGACGATCCGTTTCGCCGCCAACTCTTCGCGGACATCGATATGGTCGCCGAAATCAACTGCAGCCGTTCGCCGGAAAAGCTCACTTTCCTCGGGTCGATCCAAATGGTCGATGACCAGTTCAATCGCATCGGAAACGGTTTTGGCTGTCGGGCATATTTCGTTGATGGAATACAGATCGTGCCAAGGATTATCTCCTGGGATCAAACTGACGTTGGCTTGGCCCATCAACATGGCCTCGACACCCGTGGTACCGCTGGTGTGCACCATGACTTCGGATGCGGCCGTCCAAGACAGATGATCGCCTTCACGGATCACATTGATCGGCCCACCGACGTCGAGCCACTCGTGCCAGCGGCCCGGATCTTCGGCCGGGTGAGGACGGATAATGATCTGGCAATTGGGCTGCGCTCGCAGCATCTCTCCCGCGAACGCGATGACGCAATTCAGATTGTCTTTCTCCCACTCGGCCCAGGTTAAGAAGTCTCGCAGCCCAGCCGGGTCAGACGGATCCACGAGCCCGGTCTGGATGCAGCGGCGATAGAGCGACAGCGTGTCGCCATGCGCAGGATTGACCGAGCCGAAATTGGTGTTGATCAGGATGAAACGCCCATATTGATCGCGAAGGTCGTCGGCTCGACGGTGAATTTCGTTGGTAAACTCCGGTCGCAATACATCGGTTCGGGGATTGCCGGTCACCGCGATATGGTCAGCGATATCGGGATAGGCGGTTACCAGAGTGGTTTCCTGAAATGCGCCTTGAGCCAGGAACAGGTCGCAGCATTCGATGCTGTCTGATGAATAGAGCCGCAGAATTTCGGTCGCGTCCGATAGCGTCAATGCCTCCTCTTCGATCGAGGCGACGGTATGACCGGCGTCTCGGGCCCGGCGCATGTTTCGGCCCTGGATGAGATTGTTGCCTTTGAACATCACGATCCCGCGCGGCAGACGGTTGAAATCGTGATGCAGGACCCATTGGGGGCCAAGGACGACCCGATATCCCCGTCGAACCGCCAGCACCGCAATCAGGGCCCGCGAAAGAAGCTCGCGATTGCCTTCTTCGATCAGCAGATAGAGAGGGGGGCGAGACGCCATACAGGACTCCGGGAGAAAGGCTATGCCCGTGAGGTACCAGATACAGCCCGAGCTTGGGAAGCCTTAGGCGCATATACTGTTGCCGATCTCCCGGCTCAATCACCTCTTCCCTTGATCGTTGGCGTCCGTGATGCATACTCCGCCGCCGAACCGGCTTTTCAACGGAATTCCAGCCCTCGAAGGCGAAATCATGCATCCTTACCGCACCCACACCTGTAGCGAAATGCGGCCTGAACATGTCGGACAGACGGTCCGTCTTTCCGGCTGGATCCATCGCCGCCGCGATCACGGGCAGCTCGTCTTCATTGACCTGCGCGACCATTACGGCATCACGCAGTGTGTCGCCGACATCACCGACCCGACTTTCCAGGATGCTGAAAACACTCGGGTTGAGAGTGTGGTGACCATCACCGGCCGGGTCGTCGAGCGATCGGCGGAGACCATCAACACGACCTTGCCGACTGGCCATGTCGAGCTGCGGATCGATGAGTTTTCGATCCAGTCGCGCGCCGATATGCTGCCGCTTCAGGTCAATGCCGAGGAGGATGCGGGCGAGGATGTGCGGTTGCGCTATCGGTTCCTCGATCTGCGCCGCGATCGCATCCACCGCAACATCATGCTGCGCGGGCAGGTCATCAACTCGATCCGCCGCCGCATGGTCGACCAGGGTTTCACCGAGTTCCAGACGCCGATCCTGACCGCGTCTTCGCCAGAGGGCGCGCGCGACTTTTTGGTGCCGGCGCGCCAACATCCCGGCAAGTTCTACGCCCTGCCCCAGGCGCCGCAGCAGTTCAAGCAGCTGATCATGGTCTCGGGCTTCGATCGTTATTTCCAAATAGCACCCTGTTTCCGGGACGAGGACAGCCGGGCTGACCGGTCGCCGGGCGAGTTCTACCAACTCGATCTCGAGATGAGTTTCGTCGAACAGGAGGACGTGTTCCAGGCGGTTGAACCGGTGATCGCCGGGGTCTTCTCGGAGTTCTCGGATCTGGAAGTGCCAAGCCCGTTCCCACGCATCCCCTACAAAGAATCGATGCTGAAATACGGCAATGATAAGCCGGATCTGCGCATTCCGATGGAGATCGTAGACGTCTCGGACGTGTTCGATGGCAGCGACTTTGCGATTTTCGCCAAAGTCGTGGCGGGTGGCGGCGTGGTCCGCGCGGTACCGGCGCCAAAATGCGGCAGCCGGGCGATTTGCGACCGAATGAACTCCTGGGCTCAGGGTGAGGGCGCACCGGGCATGGGATATATGATCCTGGGTGACGGCGAGGCGCGTGGCCCGATCGCCAACCGGCTCTCCCCGGAAGCGATCCAAACCCTCAAAGAGCGCACCGGTACCGACGACGGCGACGCCATTCTGTTTGCCGCCGGCAAGCCGGGTGAAGCTGCCAAACTTGCCGGTAACGCCCGCATCAAGCTCGCCGATGACCATAGCTTGCGTGAAGAGGGTGCCTTCCGGCTTTGCTGGATCGTCGACTATCCGATGTTCGAGGCTGATGAAGTTACCGGCGAAATCGAGTTCTCACACAACCCCTTCTCCATGCCGCAAGGCGGGCTGGAGGCGCTGGAGACCATGGATCCGCTCGATATCCTGGCGTTCCAGTACGACATCGTGTGCAACGGCGTGGAGCTTTCCAGCGGCGCGATCCGTAACCACGAACCTGCCACCATGGTGAAGGCGTTCGAGATC
>JABIRP010000166.1 GCA_018699735.1 Rhodospirillaceae bacterium
CACATTCGAAGAAGCCATGGCGTACCGCTCCCAAGCCGGCATGGGCTTTCGCATGCAACCGCCGGGTATTGTCGATGGGGAAATCGGCCACGGTACCCTCGACCTGCCGGCCGCCTGCGCGCGGGCTATGACGCTTGCCTCGCGACCGCTGAAATTCACCCTCACAGGGCCGCATATGCTGGCCAAGACCTTGGCTGATCCCCATTACGGCTCACCGGACAAGGTAGCGATGGCGATCGCGGGTGTTCTGGCCGAACAAGTGGAAAGTTGCGACGCATCGGTGGTCCAACTCGACGAGGCCAACCTGCCGGGCAATCCGGATGAATGGGAATGGGCGGCGGAAGCCATCAACCTGGTCCTGGACCAGGTGAAAGGAACTGCGGCGGTACATCTTTGCTTTGGAAATTACGGCGGCCAGCGCATTCAAGGTGGCAGCTGGAACAAGCTTATGGATTACCTGAACGCGCTGCATGTCGACCACATCGTCATGGAATGCTGCAATCGTCCGGGTGACGAGTTGGAGGTGTTCAAAGATTTGCGCCCGGAAATCGGGCTCGGTCTTGGGGTCGTTGATATCAAGGCAACCTCGGTTGAGAGCGCTGATGATATCGCACGGCAAATCGAGACTGCGGAGGCCCTACTCGGCGAGGGGCGGGTCACCTACATCCACCCGGATTGCGGATTTTGGATGCTTAAGCGCTCGATCGCCGACGCCAAAATTCGCGCCCTCGTGGCTGGACGAGACCTCTATGAGGGACGGGCATGACAGGATTGCCGGCTGAGCAACTGGAAGCATACAGAGCGCGCGGACATGTCACGGTAGCGGGCGTTTTCACCAGCACTGAAATTGACCGGGCAATCACCGACATAGAGGTGTGGTCGACTGAGACGCTGGCGCGCATGCGCCCCGAAGACCGACAGTGGTACATTGAGGAAACCAAGGATGGGCCGGTACTGCGCAAGCTCGACAATCCGCACAGTGAGCGTCCCCTCTTCCTTGAACTCGCCCGTAAACCCGCGTTGATCGCCCTGGTCGAAACAATCATCGGGCCGGGGGTCTCGCTTTATTTCAGCCAAGTATTCATGAAGCCCGCACGTGGTGGAGGGCCAAAGCCAGCGCACCAGGACAACTACTATTTCGGCCCCGCCGACCCAGATGGATTGGTGACCGCGTGGCTCGCTCTGGATGAGGCAACGGTCGAAAACGGCTGCATGCGGTTCGCCGATGGGTCCCACAAGCGCGATATCCTTCAACACGACGCACCATCCGGCCAACCATTTAATCTACAAGTCCCCGAGGCAGTGTTGGATGGCGTGGACATGTCGCCGGCCCCGGTACCCCGCGGCGGCGTTTCTTTCCACCATGGTGGGGTTTTGCACAATTCCGGCGACAACAAGAGCAACCGCCCGCGCCGCGCCTGCGCATTCCACTACATCACAAATTCAAACCACTTCGCCAATCCGACACTGGCTTACGACGAACGTTTGATGACGCCGATTAGTTGAGATGTTGCGTGTCCTACCCCGCCAAATCGCGCCCAAGGTGCTTCCGGGCGATAACGAGTTTTTGGATCTGCGCCGTACCGTCACCAATCTGAAGACCAAGCACGTCGCGTAGGCGTTGCTGGTGCGGGGTATCCTTGGAGTAGCCGGAGTGACCATGCACCAATAGGCACTCCCGGATCACGTCGAAGGCGAGTTTCGGCGCCCACCACTTACACATCGCGGCTTCCGAAGTATGGGGTAGCCCTTGATCGCGGAGCCAGAGGGTTCGATAGCAAAGCAACCGGGCCGCCGTCAGCATGGTCTCTGCTTCCGCGAGCGGAAAACTCACGCCTTGATTAGCGCCGATTGGCCGGCCGAATGCCTCGCGCTCACCGGCCTCCGACCAGGCTTCGTCAAGTGACGCTCGGGCCGCCGCGATGACCTGCAAGCCAATCAGGGCACGGCTATAGTCAAAACCACTCATGACCTGGCGAAACCCCTCACCCTCTCCGCCAACCCGAGCCGTATCCGGGACCACCACGCCATCCAGGAAGATCGAGCCTCGCCCGACCATACGAGCACCAAGATCGTCGAATGCAGTGCGGCTCACGCCGGGCGCATCAAGCTCGACCCAGAATGCGGTGACGCCGTGGGCTTTTTCCTCCGTCGTGCCCGTGCGGGCGAAGACCAAAGCTGCATCTGCCTTGTCGGCCATTGAGATCGATGTTTTCTCGCCATCGAGGACATAGCCCTGGTTCGTGCGGACCGCCTTCATCCGCAGGTTCGCGGCATCTGAGCCACCACCGGGCTCGGTCAACGCCAATGCCGCCAGCATGCCGCCCCTACATAGCTCCGGCACGATCCGATCCGCCAGAGCCGGATCCCCGTGGCGCACCAGGATCGAGCCTACCAACGCGCCCAGAACTTGAACGTAGGTGATATTCAGATCTGCGCGCGACAACTCTTCAACGACAATGCCGGCCGTAACACCGTCGAGCCCTAGGCCACCATGGCTTTCCGGTAGCTCGACGCCAATCAATCCAAGCGCCCCCATCTCGGCCACCAAATCACGCGGCAGGCCGGCGTCGCGATCGCGTTCCATATAGCCCGGTGCCAGTCGGTCCGCTGCGAAGCGAGCCGCTGTCTCGCGGATCGCCTCTTGCTCAGATGTGAATGCAAAGTCCATGCGGCACTCCCTTTTGAACTTCGTGCCATGGGCGCGAAATCTCGTCATCCTGAGGTGCGCGGCCAACGGCCGGGCCTCGAAGGGCGCAAACCGTTGGCGACATGCGTCCTTCGAGGCACGCTAACGCTCGCGCCTCAGGATGACATATGTCTAAGAAGGCTTTCCGCCCTTCCTAGACCACGAACTTACGGAAATCGGGTTTGCGCTTCTCGTTGAAGGCCCGCACCCCCTCTTTGCTTTCCTCGGTCCCGTAGTAGAGCGAGAGCGCCTGGAAGCCGAGGCCACCGATGCCACGAATGTTTTCACTGTCGGCATTGAAAGAACGTTTGGCGATGGCAATCGCGGTCGGCGAACGCTGGGCTAACTCAGCACACCATGAGGCGACCTCCTCATCCAACTTGTCATCCGGCACGACAGCATTGCAGAGCCCCATTTCCATTGCCTCGGCCGCCGAGTAGCGCTTGCACATATACCAAATCTCACGCGCCTTCTTCTCGCCAACAATGCGCGACAGATACGCAGTGCCAAATCCCGGATCGACCGAGCCCATTTTCGGGCCGACCTGGCCGAAAATTGCGGTCTCGCTGGCGATCGTCAGGTCGCAGATCGTGGCCAACACATTGCCGCCGCCAATCGCATAGCCCCGAACCTTGGCAACGACCGGTTTCGGCACATCACGCATCATCGAGTGGACCTCATCGATTGGCATGCCGACCGGGCCGCGCGTGGCGCCGTCACCATAGCTACCTTCATGGTCTGATTGATCGCCGCCAGTGCAAAATGCCTTCTCACCGGCACCGGTCAGCACGATGACCGAGATGTCCCGGTTCCACCCCGAAGTCATCAACGCGTCCAGAAGCTCGACACAAGTGCGTGGCCGGAAGGCGTTGTAGACCTTGGGCCGGTTCAAGGTGATGGTCGCGACGTGGTCTTTTTCCTCATAGAGGATGTCTTCGTAATCCATTTCTATTCTCCGAATTTCGAGCCTCAGCCCGCCATAGTCAGTCCGCCGGACACGCTCAGCGTCTGGCCTGTGATGAAGCCCGCATCGTCGCTTAGTAGGAAGGCGACGGCACCGGGGTAGTCCTCGGGCTGGGCGATCCGACGCATCGGGATTGCTTTTGCCAGTGCTTCCTTCAAGCGTCCGGATGGATCAACCGAGTCCAGCAAATTAGTGTCCGTCGGTCCTGGGCAAATCGTGTTGATCACGATCCCGGTGCGCGCCATCTCTCGCGCCACAGTCTTGTTGAACGCGATAATGCCGCCCTTGCAAGCGGAATAGACCGCCTCGCCTGACGAGCCCACCCGTCCCGCATCAGAAGCCATAGAGACGATTTTGCCCCGCCCCTCCTCGTTCATACGGGAAAGAACCGCCTTGGTCATATTCAAAGGACCATAGAGGTTGATGTCGATCACCTTGCGCCAAAGGTCATGATCGCTCTCAAGGAAGCTGACTGCGCGATCCCAGCCCGCATTGTTGACAAGACCTCCGATAAATCCCGCGTCATCCGCGCGCTTGGCAACTCCCGCCTGCACAGCATCCCAATCGGCAATATCGACCGCATAAGCGTCGGCCGAGCCGCCCTCGGCGCGGATTTCATCGGCCAGGCGTTCGGCACCATCCGCATCAAGGTCAAAAATCCCGACCCGGGCTCCCTCTTCCGCCAACCGACGGCTAATCGCGGCACCGATGCCGGCGGCGCCACCAGTGACAATTACATTCATTTCTTTAAGTCCGCGCATACTCTCGTCTCCCAATTCGCTACGATCTGCCTCGACATGGTAGCGTCGGCAACGGACCTAGACGAGAGCCGAAGGCGGTGACGTTACGTCACAGCAAAATTCCGGCTTCGCGATCGATCTGACCTGTTGACCCTTTGGCTGGCGACGGTGATACTCAGGTAAGCAACTAAGGACAGCCGACATGCAAGCTGAAGATCCGAACGACCCGATGCCCGACCGGATGAATATCTGGACCACGATTGGCGGCTATACGATCGGCGGAGCGATTATTTTCACAATGTTCTATTGGTCGCTTCCAGCGACACAGCTCAACTAACGAATTTTCAAAGATAGAATTCTTCAGATTTTTGGCTGGCACTCAGACGTCAGGCGGCGCACTGATTTTATCGCCTGCTCGTAACTGCGTATTCCAAACTCGTTCACCTGCCACGCGGCCGTAAGCAGATCGGCAGCGGCCGCCCAATTTGGACGGCCGCCGCCTTCAACGTAACAAATCTTCAACGCACCCTGAGACTTGCTAGTTGCCCAGCAAGTCCGGCAGGAACGTCACGATCTCAGGGAAGACTATGACCAGCGTCAAACCGATGATCTGGAGCCCGATAAACGGCAGCACCGCCAAGAAGATCTCCTGCAAGGTGATATCAGGCGGAGCCACACTCTTGAGCCAGAAACAGGCCGGGCCAAAGGGCGGTGACAGGAAGTAGATCTGAATGTTCATGACGAACAGGACACCAAACCAGATTGGGTCGAAGCCCAAGCCAACGACCACCGGTGCAAAGATCGGCACCGTGATATAGGCAATCGCGATCCACTCCATGAAGGTACCGAGAACGATCAGGATGCCCATGATCACGAAGATCACGCCAAGCGGCGGCAAGTTCAGTCCCTCAAGCAATCCCTGGACGAACTCGTTGCCGCCAATGACATTGTAAATCCCGACGAAACTAACGGCACCCAGCACCAGCCAGATGATTGTTCCAACCGTGATCATGGTCTTGCGCAGTGCTTCCTGCAGCATTTCCCAGGTTAATTTCCTGCGAGCCAAAGACGCGATCATGGCTCCGAAAACACCAACAGCTGCCGCCTCAGTAACCGTCGCAATGCCGCCATAGATGCTGCCGAGAACCCAGATGATGAGCAGACCTGGCAGGATCAGTCCCTTCATCTTCGCCGATTTGTCCTTGGCATTCATCTGGATCAGCTCATCCGCACCAAAGGGCGCCAGATGCGGCTGTAGGTGGCACCGGATCAGAATGTAGGTGATATAGAGGCTCGCCAGCAGAAATCCGGGTAGGAAGCCGCCAAGGAACAGCTCGGAAATCGATATGTTCGCGGTCAGACCATAGATGATCATGATCACCGACGGCGGGATCAGGGTCGCAAGCGATCCGCCGGCGCAAATCGTGCCCATCGCCAACTTCTTGTCGTAACCAAGGCGCAACATCTGCGGTAGAGCGATCAGACCGAGCATAACGATTTCGCCGCCCATGATCCCAGTCATCGCCGCCATGAGAACCGCAACCAGAGTGGTTTGAACGGCAACGCCGCCGCGCAATTTGCCGGCGATAATCGACATGGCGTCGAACATGTCCTCGGCCACACCGGAGCGCTCCAGAATGTTAGCCATCAGGACGAACAACGGCACGGCGACCAACGGGTAGGCCTCCAGCAAACCTTGAGCGTTACTCGCAACCAGGAACAGGCCTGGAATGCCGAAATAGGCCAGCGCCGTTCCGATCGACACCGTCAATGTCACGACACCGAGCGGGATGCCGAACATCATAAGCAGGATCATCGACCCAACGATTAGAAAGGTCGCTGTTTGAATATCATACATCCGCTCAGTCCCCCGGGAGCTCTGACGAGATCGGGATACCGTGCCCGGTCAAATGTTTGATTAGATTAACGATCAACTGCAGCGAATAGAGAGCCGCGCCGACAAAAAGAAGCGTCTTGAGAATGAGAGGCTCCGGCGAATTGAAAGACGTTCCACTGCGCTCAAGCCCATGGATCGCACTCACCATCGGCTCCCAAAGCGAATAAGCAAAGATGAAAATCGCGGCCATACTGACCAGGATTATGAAGAGATCGAGCCACCATTTGACCCTCCCCTTCGCATGCTCATAGATAACCGTGATAGCGATGTGCGACCGGCGCATCGTGATATAGGGGCCGGATAGAGCCCAGCACGATCCGCAAACCACCATCACAACCTCGAACGCCCACTGCGTCGGGGCATTAAAGAAGTAGCGCATGGCGACTTCGTAGACCGTTATGGACGCGCCTATCATATAGAGGTGCGCGACCGATAGACCGACAAATTGATTGAGTCGGTCCACCGCACGAAGCAGGAAAAACATAGATTGGCTCCGGCTGAAAGATGCCGTGACGGGAGAAACCCGTCACGGCAAATTTAGGTTCAGATTTCGTTGGATCGATTGCCTAGTTCAGCAGACCCATCGTTTTCATGAACTTGATGTGTGCGTCATAGGCCTGTTTGGCCAAGGGGCTCTGCTTGGAAATATCACTCCAAGCGCCCTGCGCGACATTACGCAGTTTGTCACGCTCTTCCTGCGCCCAGTCGATAATCTTCACTCCTGGGGTGCCCTTGCCGGCCTTGTCGAGAGCGACCAGCTTGCGGTCCTGCAATTCGGTAGCCCGCGTCATGTCGGTCCATGCGGCATAGTACCAGGTCTCAAGCGCTGCCTGGCCGTTCGGGCCGATCTTGTCCCACACAGCCTGATTGATGACGAACTGGAGGACGGCCATCGAGTGGATGCCCGGATAGATCGGGTATTGAGCGATCTTGTTGAAGCCCAGCGCGTGGTTGTTGGTGTAGGAGCTGGCATCGGCTGCATCCACGACCTTCTTGTCGAGTGCCGTATACAACTCCGGGAAGGGAATCGATGTCGGTGCGGCGCCGATCCGGCGGAACACCTCAGCCGCCATGCCTTCCGGCGAGCGCAGCTTCAAGCCCTTAAAGTCGGCCACGGTCTTGATCGGCACGGTCGAAACAAAGGCTTCCTTGGCAAACGGTCCGGCACCGACAACATGGATCTTGCCCGGATAAAGCTTGTCATAGGCAGCTTGCAGAACTTCGACACCACCGCCGAAGCGGAAGAACATCTGCTTCTGCGCAGCCGTATCGTAGCCAGCGATCAGATCGCCGAGCATTCCGAACACCGGATCGCGACCGGCGAAATATGCAACGGCGTTGTTGTCGCCCTGCAAGATACCAGCGGCAACCGCTTGCGGTGTTTCGCGGTGTGGAACGACCGACTTGCTCGGGCGAATGTCAATCTTGATATTGCCATAGGTCATGGCCTCAAGCTTCGGCACCCAGTTATCGTTCAGATACTTCAGCGAAAAACTGCCCGCTGCATTAGCGGTCTGGATTTTAATCGTTGTCGCGGCATTCGCACCGCCGGCAACAGCAATGGCTGCGGCGGCAATCGCGCCGACCAAATAGCGTTTCATGGTGTACTCCCCGTGTTTTGCTCGGGTTGCCTCTGCACCCCCGATGACGCGCCAAGTAGATAGACCAGGGCCCCCCCAGTCAACCGAGGTTCGGTCTTAAAGTGCTATATATGTGCCAATAACCGTCGCCAGGACTGAGGTCACAGATCGAAACTCACCGACCAACCTCTTTGATTTTTAGTATAAACATCGAATTATCAATTCGTTGAACTCCAGTTATAATGCAATTTCTGAAGTTTGAGCTGGATCGCCATCCATGGCAACCAAAACCAAGATTAGAAAATCCGACACTGATCGGCCAAAATCGTCGACCCGCAAGCGCAAGCGAGCAGCCGAAACACGGTCTGTCGCCCGACCGCTTGTTGGGCGCCTTGTGGCAGGTACTGCCAAAATCGGCACATTAATGGCAATTTGGGGCCTGGTTGCGGTAGGCGGCATCCTTGCCTACTACGCCTATCAGCTCCCCGATATTTCCAACCTCGACCGCCAGACCAGAGCCTCGAGCGTCGAATTGCGCGATCGGAGCGGTAAATTGTTCGCCAGTTACGGCGCCCTGCATGGCGACCCTGTCGTGGTCACGGACCTACCAAAGGCTCTGCCAGCAGCGCTCTTGGCGACTGAAGATCGGCGGTTTCGAGAGCATTTCGGCTTTGACCCGATTTCCTTTGCCCGCGCACTCTGGATCAATGTCACCACGGGTCGGATACGCCAAGGCGGCAGCACGATCACCCAGCAATTGGCCAAGAACGTCTTCCTCACCCGAGACCGCAGTTTAAAGCGCAAGGTTCAAGAATTATTGCTCGCTTTTTGGCTAGAGCGAAACTTCACCAAGGACCAGATCCTTTCGATCTACCTGAACCGGGTCTATTTCGGTGCTGGCACCTATGGCGTGGATGCTGCCGCGCGCAAGTATTTTGGCAAATCGGCGCGCCGTGTCGGGCTTTACGAGAGCGCCATGCTGGTTGGCTTGCTCAAAGCACCCAGCCGCTACAACCCGGTGGTCAACGCCAAGCTCTCACGCGGCCGCACCCGCCAGGTACTCATGAACATGGCTGCTGCAGGCTATTTGACCGAGCGCCAAGCGAAAGCAGCGGCGGCCCGCCCGGTCGTTATCAGCGGCGCCGCAGCGACCAGTCGGGGCCGGCGGCACTTCGCCGATTGGGCTTTGGAGGCAACCGGCGGTCTGGTCGGCCCTGAAGCAGGCGACCGGATTGTCGTGACGACCCTGGACGCGCGCCTTCAAAGTCTGGCCGAGCAGTCGATCGCCCGTGGGTTGAAGGGCTTCGCCAAATCCGCCGAGGCGGCCATGGTGGTGATGACCTCCGATGGCGCGGTGCGCGCCATGGTCGGTGGGCGTGACTATGCCAACAGTCAGTTCAACCGGGCGGTCCAGGCGCTCAGGCAACCTGGCTCGGCTTTCAAGCCGGTAATTTATCTGGCGGCACTCGCCTCCGGTATGACGCCGGCGAGCGAGATTGACGACGGTCCGGTCTCGATTGGCAAATGGAAGCCGCGCAATTTCAGCGGCAAGCACCACGGGATCGTCAGCCTTAAGCAGGCGCTCGCAGGATCCTACAATTCAGCGGCAATCCGGCTATCCGAACAGATTGGCCGTCGTAGTTCGATCTCACTCGCGCGCCAACTTGGTTATGTCGGCTCAATCGGCGACGGTGCCGGGTTCGTGCTCGGCACCGGTGAGGCAAGCCCGCTGCAGATGACTACGCTCTATGCCGGCCTTGCCGCTGGTG
>JABIRP010000167.1 GCA_018699735.1 Rhodospirillaceae bacterium
GAGAGGATTTTGGCTAGGCTATTCGTCGGCTGAAAAAATTTCCGGGGCTGGGCTGGAAAAGAAAGCAAGCATGGTCATGTCGGTCTCGCCGATATTGCGGATTTGGTGGCGTGAGCCGATCGGCAAGAACACCGTGGCACGACCGTTTGCGTCCGCATCCACGATCGCAGCCTCACCGTCAACGGTGCATTCAACGCGACCCTTGAGAATGGTGATGATTTCCTCAACGTTGTGGTAATGGGTCGGGATCACCTCACCCGGTCGCAGGGATTGCTCCCAAAGCCCGCTTTGGGTCGATCCGAGATCATCATTTACCACGGTTGAAATCGGCAGATTGCTGTTCCCGCTCACGAATTCGGTGGTGGCATTGTGCTGGACCAGGGGCATGCTTCGTCTCCGATGTTGATGGTTCTTTCAGATAGATCGTGGCACCGTAGAAGGTGTGGTGAGCCTGCTACAATCTAGAGTGAAACAAGAGTATCATGATGCGGTTGGATTCGTCTTGCTATGAAAGACCTATTCGAATGAGGAGCCGGAGCGGAGATTAGAGCATGATGGAAAATGATATATTGCGTGTTCTGGTGGTGGATGAGGCGGCCATTGTGCCGCGGGTTATCGAGAACTACCTCCAACAACTCAATCTACCGGCTGAGGTAAGCAAATCAAACGATCCGGACACTGCATGGGACAGCTTGAAAACGGGAGCGTTTGATATCGTCTTCCTGGATGCTGTGTCCGAGAAGGTTCGCGGCGTCGAACTCCTGGCTCGCTTGCGTGAAAATGAGAGCGGAAGCGGCCAAGAAGCACATGTCGTAATGATGACCGGCAAGGGTAAGGAGGCGGTTGAAGCCAGCATGCGCGAAGGATGCGACGACATGGTGGTCAAACCGTTCGCGATTGAGACTTTCGAAGCGAAAATGGACCGCTTTACCGCCAAACAGCGCGAGAAAGACCTGAAGACACTCAAATCCGGCGACGTTTGGTAATCCTTGGGCCTCGCTTCTAGCTTCGAGTCAGTCTGACCCTTAGCTCCGAACCAGCCTGGCCGCGTAAAACCCATCCAACCCGCCCTTGTCGGCCAGATGGAACGGCAAGGTTCGCAAGTCTCCATTCGACGTTACCAAATCCCCCAATCCACCGACGTCTTCTGGCGTGATCGCTTTGCGTTGAAATGACGAGGCGGTGTCGAGGAACCGCGCGACCACATCCTCGCATTCCTCCCGCTGCATTGAGCAGGTGCAATAGATCAATGTGCCGCCGGGCTTAACCATCTTGGCCGCACCTGACAGCAACTTCGACTGAAGGTCCGACAGCTTCGCGATATCGTTTCGGCTTTTGAGATGCAGAATATCGGGATGGCGGCGGATGGTGCCGGTCGAGGTGCAGGGTGGGTCGAGCAAAATTGCGTCGGCTAAAACAGGCGGTTGCCACTCGGTTGCGTCGGCGGTGACCGTACTTGCGGATAGGCCCAGGCGCTCGATATTGCGCATCAGCCGGCGCAAGCGTTTCTCCGAGCGATCAACAGCGGTTACACGGGCGCCCAGGGCGGCCAGCTGTGCCGTCTTTCCACCGGGTGCGGCGCAAATGTCGAATACATCGAGCCCGGATACGTCGCCGAGCAGTCGGGCGGGAATGGCGGCGGCTGCGTCCTGCACCCACCATGCTCCTTCCTCGAAACCTGGCAACTCTGTAATCAATCCGTCGAAACCGCGCCGGAGACTTCCGGTCGGGAGTATTTCGGCGTCCAGTTTCTTAGCCCATTCGGCGGTATCAGCCGTCACCGAGATATCGAGCGGTGGTTCTTTCAGAGAAGCAGACGCAATCTGGTCCGCGACAGCCTCACCGAAGCCGTCAACCCAGCCGGCGATCATCCACTCAGGAAAATTCAGCCGATCAGGCAGGGAACTGAGCCGATCAGTCCCTTCGCGGGAGATGCGGCGGAGGACCGCGTTCACCAACCCCTTGAATTTGCCATGCCCCCGGCTCTCGACTTGGGTGACTGCACTGTCCACGGCGGCGTGCGCCTGAACGCCAAGAAAGACCAGTTCCGCAACGGCAAGACGCATAATGTCACGCACCGCGTCGGCTTGACGGGGCAGAGGCTTTTCAAGACACGCGTCTATCAAGGCATCGATTTGGCCACAACGACGCAGGACCGTCGCCGATATCAGGCGGGCAAATCCCCGGTCCCGGCCCGGCAAGCGGCGGAACCCATCATGCGCGGCCAGTGCCTCATCGAGGGCATGGCGACGGGCCAGAACACCGCGAACCAGATCGAAGGCCACACTGCGGGCGGGCGATACATTTGAAGTCTTTTTCATGGACCAGAAGTGTGCACGTGGCGACAGAGATTGAAAGCGGCTATATTTCCGCTCATGAGTAAATTCGAACGACAATTCACCGAGACCCGTGTGCCACGTTATCGCCCGGTCTCGGACAAGAGCTCGGCAGTAGTTCCGGCCAATCTCGACCCGCGCGCTTCCGGCAAGGATCTTCCAAAAGAAGTCGGCGGAACAGACGGCCCGGAACCGACTCGTTTTGGTGATTGGGAACATAACGGCCGGTGCACGGATTTTTGAGTCCGGTTAATCCGGGTATGGCGAACGTGTTGCCATAGTTGACGTGCACGTCAACTATGGCATAATCGTTTTATGACTGAAACCTACTCAATCGGTGAGCTTGCACGCGAGTTCGATATGACCACGCGGGCGATCCGTTTCTACGAAGAGCAGGAACTGATATCACCGGAACACCGGGGTCGTACGCGCGTGTTTTCCATGCGGGACCGAACCCGTTTGCGGCTGATTAAACGAGGCCGAAGATTGGGGTTTTCAGTAGAGGAAATAAGGCAAATTCTCAACCTGTATGACGCCGAAGGTGGAGAATCCAAGCAACTCTACCTGATGATCTCCAAAATCCACGAGCGCCGCCGCCTATTGCGCGAACAGATGGCGGATATTACTGCGATACTGGACGAACTTGATGGATTTGAAGAGCGCTGCATGGACCTCCTGCAGCAAGGGGCTGCTGAATGACTGGTGTTAACGCGCGCGTCAACGAGGGGCATGGCCCTCCGCAATTCAAAATAGCCAATCCGGCATTCGAATCCCGGATCCGGGATAGCTTCGCCCGCCAGCGTTTTATGGAGCATATCGGCGCACAATTGGTGACGGTGGAGCCCGGATACTGCGTTATCCGTTTGCCCTATGAAGAATCGCTGACACAGCAGCATGAATTCTTCCATGGTGGGGTGATCGGCACCATCGCCGACAACGCCGGCGGTTATGCAGCCTTCACGCTGGCCGCGCCCGACGCCAGCGTGTTGACGGTCGAATATAAGCTGAACCTGCTATCACCTGGACAGGGCGAGGCGCTGGAGGCCAGAGGGCGCGTCATTCGACCTGGGCGTTCCTTGGTGGTCAGCCATTCGGAAGTTTACGCGATCGACGGCGGGTCGGAGAAGCTTGTCGCGGTCGCTATCGTTACTTTGACGCTATTGCCGGATCGTACAGACGGTCCCGCAAACCAGGAGCAAAACACATGATCCCGAACGATCTGCCGAGCATGAATTTTGACTTGGGTGAGACGGCTGACCTGTTGCGCGACAGCGTGCGCTCGTTCTCTGCCGACGAGATCGCACCCAGGGCGGCTGATATCGACGCCACCAACGAATTCCCGATGGATCTCTGGCGCAAGTTCGGTGACTTGGGGCTGCTGGGTATCACCGTCGAGGAAGAATATGGCGGTGCCGGCATGGGCTACATTGAGCATGTTGTCGCGGTCGAGGAGATGAGCCGGGCTTCGGCATCCGTTGGCCTGAGCTACGGGGCGCATTCCAACCTGTGTGTGAACCAGATCCGCATCAACGGCACCGAAGACCAAAAGCACGGATATCTGCCGAAACTGATCTCTGGTGAGCATGTCGGCGCGCTTGCCATGAGCGAGCCCAGCGCCGGCTCCGACGTGGTGTCCATGCGCACGCGTGCTGACAGGAAGGGCGACCGCTATATCCTCAATGGCACGAAAATGTGGATCACGAACGGTCCGGATGCCGACACCTTGGTGGTTTACGCCAAGACGGATCCCGACAAGAAGCAGCACGGGATTACCGCCTTTCTGATCGAGAAGAGCATGAAAGGGTTCTCGACCGCTCAAAAGCTCGACAAGCTCGGCATGCGTGGATCGAACACGTGCGAGCTGATTTTTGAGGATTGCGAGGTCCCGGCCGAGAATGTGCTGGGTCAGGTCGGTGGCGGGGTCAAGGTTTTGATGAGCGGCTTGGACTACGAGCGCGCGGTTCTGGCGGCGGGACCGCTCGGCGTTATGCAATCCTGCATGGATGTGGTCGTGCCGTATGTGCATGAGCGCAAGCAATTCGGAAAACCGATCGGCGAGTTCCAGCTCATGCAGGGAAAGCTTGCGGACATGTATGTCACCATGAACGCGTCCAAGAGCTACGTCTACGCCGTGGCCAAGGCGTGCGATCGCGGTGAGGTAACCCGCAAGGATGCCGCCGGGGCCATTCTCTACGCCGCCGAGAAAGCAACCTGGATGGCGCTCGAGGCGATCCAATGTCTCGGTGGCAACGGCTATATCAATGATTACCCGACCGGTCGGTTGCTGCGTGATGCCAAACTCTACGAAATCGGCGCCGGCACCAGCGAGATCCGACGCATGCTGATCGGCCGAGAGCTGTTCAAGGAAACCGAATGAGCCTCTTGCAACCTGACAACCGTCATTCCTGCGAAGGCGGAGATCCAGTCTGGTGGCTGGCATGGATTCCCGCCTTCGCGGGAATGACGGTGTTATTGGTCGCTACCTTATCCTCTGCTCACGCTCTCGCCGAAGCGATCAAATACGCTCGCTATCAGATTGACGGCGAAATCCGGCACGGCATTGTCGAGGCTGCCCGAGTTTACGACATCTCAGGCGATCTGTTCGGCGCAGCAAAACGCACCGGAACCTCGTATGCGCTCTCTGAGATTCGCCTGCTTGCACCAATCGTTCCGCGCAATGTTCTGGCCGTGGGGCTCAACTATCGCAGCCATGCTGGTTTCACTGGAAGTCATCCTGAAATCTTCCTGAAAACTCTGAGCTCGATCAGCGGCCCCGGCGACCCGATCCCGCATTTCCCGGATAGCTCCAGCCTGCACTACGAAGGCGAGATGGTGGTCGTTATCGGCAAAACCGCCCTCGATGTGCCGCCAGACAAGGTGGCCGATTATATCCTCGGCGTGACCGCCGGAAATGATGTTTCCGAGCGCGCGTGGCAGGGTGGGGACTTGCAATGGTGGCGGGCCAAGGGGGCGGATGGATTCGCGCCAATTGGACCCTATCTGGTTAGTGGATTGAGCTATGACGACCTACTGCTGCAAACCCGACTGAACGGCAAAGTGGTGCAAAGCGAACGGACATCCGGCATGACCCACGATGTTGCGGCCATTGTCTCTTGGATCAGCCATTATGTGACCCTGAACCCGGGTGATGTAATCTTCACCGGCACACCTGGCAGCACGTCCTCGATGAAACCGGGCGACGTGGTCGAGATTGAGTTGCAAGGTGTCGGTGTGTTGCGCAACCCGGTCCGCGCCCGAAGACGATAGGCCCGAAGACGATAGACCTGAAAACGATGGGGGACGATTTTATGGCGCTTGAAATGCGGTCTGAATGTGAGAAATGCCAAACCGATCTGCCGCATATGGCGGCGGACGCGCATATCTGCAGCTACGAGTGCACGTTCTGCACCCCGTGTACGACGGAAATGAGTGGCGTCTGCCCGAATTGCGGTGGCGAATTGGTTCGCCGCCCGACCAGAAAACCAAAAACGTGAGGACGTCATGATTGGCAAGCGCATCTATTCCGGCTCTCCCTTCGAGGCGATGGCCGGCTATGCCCGTGCGGTGGTTGATGGCGACATGGTCTATGTCTCGGGCACGACCGGTTTTGTGCCCGAAACCGGCGAGTTCCCGGAAGGCGTCGTGGCGCAATGTGAGCAATGCTTTCGCAATGTCGGGGCCGCGCTCGGTCAGGCCGGAGCCAACTTCAACCACATGCTGCGGATCCGGGTCTTTATCGCCAGCCGTGAGGAGTTCGAGCTCATCAAGCCGATCATCAAGCGTCACTGCGATGCCGCGCGGCCGGCCAACACGACGATCATCTGTGACCTGGCCGAAGAGCGCATGCGGGTCGAGGTCGAGGTTACGGCCCGAATTCCCGCACCAGTCCCTCAGGACGCCGACGGCGCTGGTCGCGCGTGACGGAGTTGTTTGCTTGTTCTCTATAGTTCGTCATCCTGAGGTGCCGAGCGGAGCGAGCCTCGAAGGACGCACATTGGTTGCGCCGTACGTCCTTCGAGGCCCTCCCGCAGGTCGGGCACCTCAGGATGACGGGATTTCCGATGTAGTGTTGAAACCGAACGAAAGAAGCAGTGGAGGAACCCATGCCCACCGTCCTGATCACCGGAGCTAGCCGAGGCATCGGCCTGGAGCTTACCCGTCAGTTTGCTGCCGACGGGTGGACCGTGCTGGCTGCCTGTCGTGACCCTGATGGGGCGAGCGACCTGAGGGCGGTGTCTGGCGATGTGACGACCTTTTCTGTCGATGTCGACAGTGCCGATAGTGTCACTGCCCTCAAGAACGCGGTCGGCGATCGCGCGGTCGACGTATTGCTGAACAACGCCGGCATTATTGGCTCGCGTGGCAGCTTCGACGATCTCGATTATGACGCCTGGGCCGGCGCCATGAACACGAATGTCTTCGGCCCAATGCGGGTCTCTCAGGCCTTCGCCGGCAATGTGTTGGCGAGCGACCGCAAGCAGATGGTGTTTATCTCGTCCAAAATGGCTTCGATCGCGGAATGCGGCGGCGGTGCCTATGTCTACAGGTCCTCGAAGACGGCGCTGAACATGGCTGTGAAGTGCCTTTCGGTGGAGCTTGGTTCGAAAGGGGTGACCGCGATGATGTTCCATCCGGGGCACGTGCGCACGGATATGGGTGGGGCTACAGCCCCGGTGCTGCCGACCGAAAGTGCCGCCGGTATGAAGGGGGTCATCGAGAACCTGACGACCTCGGATAACGGCCGGTTCCTCAACTTCGATGGCACACCGTTGCCTTGGTGATTGGCGGCGACTGGGATTGATATGATGAGCGATGGCGCAAAGAGTACGGTTGCGGCGGCGGGGAAAACGATGTCTCCAATAACGTTCTATTTTGATTTCACCTCGCCTTACGCCTATCTCGGGGCTTGTCGCATCGATGATCTGGCCCGGCTTTATGATCGCGACGTCGATTGGCGGCCCATGTTGCTCGGCGTGATTTTTCGACAAACGAGCACCGCGCCGTTGTTTGAACAGCCCTTGAAGGGTGATTACGCGATGCAAGATCTGCACCGGTGCGCCCGCGCCCTTGGTGTGCCGATCAATCTGCCGGATCCGATGCCGTTTTCCTCTGTACCCGCCGCGCGCGCATTCCTTTGGATGAAGGACCGCGATGACGCGTTGGCACGGCGGGTTGGCCGGGCGTATTTTGATGCGGCGTTCGGTGCGGGCCGCGATATTTCCTCTCCCGAAACAGTCGTTGAAATTGCCACCGAACATGGTGTCGACGGTTCTGCATTGCTTTCCGCGCTCGGTGAGGACGAAATCAAGGCCCGCTTGCGCACCGAAGTTGAGGCTGCGATCAGCGCCGGTGTGTTCGGCGCGCCATTCTTCGTCGTTGATGGAGAGCCGTTCTGGGGCGCCGACCGCATGGATCACCTCGAACGCTGGCTCGCCTCGGGCGGCTGGTAAAGGAGCAAGACCGCATGACCGCCTGGACCACCCGGATCGATGTGCGTTCGAAGGAGTTCGTAGCGAACGCCGAGCACTACAGAGGGCTCGTTACAGATCTGCGCGAGCAGGTGTCCGCCGTAAAGCTTGGCGGCGGTGAGCGGGCGCGAGAGCGTCACCTCGCACGCGGCAAACTGCTGCCGCGAGAACGGGTGCGCACACTGCTTGACCCAGGCACACCGTGGCTGGAGTTCTCGCAGCTGGCGGCGCATGGGCTCTATGACGGTGCAGCACCCTCGGCTGGCGTTCTGACCGGTATCGGGCGGGTTGAGGGCCAGGAGGTCATGGTCATCGCCAACGACGCAACAGTCAAAGGCGGCACTTATTTTCCGATGACGGTTAAGAAGCATCTCCGGGCCCAGGATATTGCCCGCGAGAACAATCTTCCGTGTATTTATCTGGTCGATTCCGGCGGCGCCAACCTGCCGCATCAGGACGAAATCTTCCCGGACGTCCAGCATTTCGGGCGGGCTTTTTACAATCAGGCCAACATGTCGGCCGAAGGCATCCCGCAGATCGCCGTCGTCATGGGCAGTTGCACAGCTGGCGGTGCTTACGTTCCTGCCATGTGCGACGAGGCGATCATCGTGCGCGAGCAGGGCACCATTTTTCTCGCTGGCCCACCGCTGGTTAAGGCCGCGACTGGCGAGGTGGTTTCTGCCGAAGAACTGGGCGGTGCCGACGTACACAGCCGAACGTCGGGCGTTACTGATCACTATGCCCAAGACGACCCGCACGCCTTGGCGCGGGCCCGTCGTATCGTCTCGCATTTCAATCGTGACAAGCGCCCGAACGTTCGGATGCGTGAGCCGCGCGACCCGCTCTACGATCCAAGTGAGTTGCACGGCGTTATCCCCGACGACGTGCGCAAGCCCTATGACGTACGCGAAGTTATCGCCCGTATTGTCGATGGCTCGGAATTCGACGAGTTCAAACAGCTTTACGGCACCACGCTGGTCTGTGGCTTCGCTCATATCCACGGCTATCCGGTCGGTGTCATCGCAAACAACGGCATTTTGTTTTCGGAATCCTCGCTCAAGGGGGCGCATTTCATCGAGATTTGCTGCCAGCGCGGCATCCCGCTGGTGTTCTTGCAGAACATCACCGGCTTCATGGTCGGCTCGAAGTACGAGGCTGGCGGCATCGCCAAGGACGGCGCCAAACTTGTGACCGCCGTTGCTTGCGCTCAGGTTCCGAAGTTCACGGTGATCATCGGTGGGTCGTTCGGTGCCGGGAACTACGGCATGTGCGGCCGCGCCTACGGTCCGCGAATGCTCTACATGTGGCCAAACGCGCGGATCTCGGTCATGGGTGGCGAGCAGGCGGCAAGCGTGTTGGCGACCGTGAAGCGCGACGGAATGGAAGCCAAGGGCGAGGTCTGGCCGTTGGAGGAAGAAGAAGCTTTCAAGGCTCCGATCCGCGACCAGTACGAAACCCAAGGCCACCCGTACTATGCCACCGCCCGGGTTTGGGATGATGGCGTCATCGATCCGGCCGATACTCGCAGGGTTCTGGGATTGTCTATCTCGGCTGCCCTGAACAAACAGATCGAGCCGACCCGCTTCGGCGTCTTCCGGATGTAGGGGGAGGGGCATGCTTTTGGTTAACGTCATTCCCGCGAAGGCGGGAATCCAGACAAGCGCAGGAGCCAAGGATTGGATTACCGTCTTCGCGGGAATGACGGTTATTGGCGGCGCCAAATCCGAGTCAGGAACTAGGTCATGACCAACACCCTCGAACGTCCCGAGAGCATCCGCGTTGAGCGCGGCAGTGCCGGTTGCGTAACCGTCACCCTGGCGCGCCCTGAAATCCACAACGCCTTCGACGATGTGCTGATCCGCGATCTAACTCAAATCTTCAATACCCTGGCGCGCGAGGATGAGACCCGCGTCGTCATGCTGACCGGCGACGGCCGTAGCTTTTCCGCCGGCGCCGACCTGAATTGGATGCGCCGGTTGGCGGACCGTACCGAACATGAGAATTTTGCCGATGCCATGCAGATTGCCCACTTGATGGCATCGCTGGCGGAATTGCCGATGACGACGGTGGCCAAGGTCAACGGTTCGGCCTTTGGCGGTGGTGTTGGGTTGGTCGCCTGCTGCGATATTGCGATCGTCGCTGAAGAGGCTGTATTTTCGCTCTCAGAAGTGAGGTTGGGCATCGTGCCGGGGGCGGTCAGCCCCTATGTCGTCGCCGCGATCGGCGCGCGTGAGGCCAGGCGCTATTTTCAGACTGGCGAACGGTTCGACGCGGCTGAGGCCCTCCGCATTGGTCTCGCCCATAAAGTCGTCGCGGCACCCGAACTTGATGCGGCGACCGATACTCTCTTGGCCGAACTAGCCAAATCCGGCCCCGGCGCCACCCGCGCCGCCAAAGCGCTGATCCAAGCCGTTGAAGGCAAGGAGATTGACGGTGTCGTCAAACGAGACACGGCGCAACGTATCGCCCAGGCCCGCGCTACTGGCGAGGGTAAGGAGGGCCTAAGCGCCTTCCTCGAAAAACGGAAACCTAACTGGATTAAGGGTTAGATAAATGATCCGCACTCTCTTAATCGCCAATCGCGGTGAAATTGCTGTCCGAATCGCGCGCACGGCCAAGACCATGGGCGTGCGGACCATCGCGGTCTATTCCGAAGTTGATGCAAACGCCGCCCATGTCGCGTCCTGCGACGAGGCGCACGCGATCGGCCCGGCACCGGCGGTGGAGTCCTACCTTCGCGGCGACCGCATTATCGCTGCTGCCAAAGCCGCTGGCGCCGAGGCGATCCACCCCGGGTACGGGTTCCTCTCGGAAAACGCCGAGTTCGCGCGGGCCTGCGAGGCGGCTGGATTGATCTTCGTCGGTCCACCCGCCGACGCGATCGAGGCCATGGGCTCCAAAGCCGGTGCCAAGGCGATGATGGAAGCGGCCGGCGTGCCGACCGTTCCGGGGTATCACGGCGCGGACCAGTCGCTGGAAACTCTGGCTGCGGAGGCCGAACGGATCGGTTACCCGGTCTTGCTCAAGGCGAGCGCCGGGGGTGGCGGTAAAGGCATGCGCGCGGTCGAAAAACCCGACGATTTTGGCCGTGCGCTCGAGGGCGCTTGCCGCGAGTCTCAGGCCGCCTTCGGTGATGACCGAATGCTGATTGAAAAATATCTGCAACGTCCGCGGCACGTAGAAGTTCAGGTCTTCGCCGATAGCCATGGCAATGTAGTCCACCTGCACGAACGCGACTGCTCGTTGCAGCGCCGCCACCAGAAGGTCGTTGAAGAGGCTCCGGCACCCGATCTGACATCCGGCACAAGACGTGCCATGGGCGAGGCTGCTGTCGCTGCCGCCCGGGCCGTTGGGTACGTCGGCGCCGGCACGGTTGAGTTCATCATGGATCAGGATGGCTCGTTCTATTTCATGGAAATGAATACGCGCCTGCAGGTCGAACACCCGGTGACCGAGGCGATTACGGGCCTTGATCTAGTCGCATGGCAATTGCAGGTGGCCTCGGGGGAGATCCTTCCGGTGTCTCAGGATAATATCAAAATCGACGGCCATGCAGTTGAGGTCAGGTTGTACGCCGAGGACCCAGCACGCGACTTCCTGCCGCAAACCGGCCACCTGAAGCGTTTGCGCCTGCCGCACCGCCAGGCCGGCATCCGCGTCGATGCGGGCGTGCGATCCGGTGACACCGTCAGTGTGTATTACGACCCGATGATCGCCAAGGTCGTCGCCCATGGCCGCGACCGGGCGGATGCTCTCGCGAAATTGTCAGATGCGCTTGATAGCATTGAGGTGGTCGGGCTTTCGACCAATGCCGCGTTCCTGGCCCGGATTACCCGGCACCCTGCCTTCGTCGGCGGTGAGATCGATACCGGCTTTCTCGAGCGCCACAAATCCGACCTTCTGCCAGAAGCCGCTGGAGCGTCGGAGACCGACACCGCAATCGGCTGCCTTGCCCTCTTGCTTGGGCGCGAGGCTGATGCTCGGCGCAAGGCACGACATTCGAATGACCCGCATTCTCCCTGGCATCGCTCTGATGGCTGGCGCCTGAACGATACCTCGCGCCAAGTGCTCCGTGTTTCGGTCGCCGGCGGTGAGGATCGCGATATCGCAGCCCGGCGCGATGGCACGGGGGAGTATGTTTTGGATTTGGGCTCGGGTGAAATCCGCGCTAGCGGCAAACTAGATCGGCGCGGTCGGTTGCAGGCGACGATTGCCGGTGTCCGCCTCGAAGCTGGAATTCACGACGACGGCCTCGGGGTAACGGTTTTCCACCGCGGTCAGGCGACCAGGCTTGATCGTCACGACCCCTTGGCCGGTGTAACTGGTGACACGGGCGAGGGGGGCCGACTTGTCGCTCCGATGCCGGGCAAGATCATCCGGGTCCTGTGCGAAGCTGGTGCCGAGGTGGCGATTGGTGCGCCACTGCTGGTGCTGGAGGCGATGAAGATGGAGCACACGATCACAGCGCCGGCCAATGGTCGGGTGGTTTCGGTCAATTTCGCTGAAGGCGAGTTGGTTGACGAGAGCGCTGATCTGATTGATTTCGAGCCTCTGGACTCTGGCGGGTCCTGAGGGCATTGATACATCTCTCGCGAACCGTCCTCTGCTCCACCTGACCCGCCGCTCAATCCGAAAGACAAGCACCAAACCTATGACCATCGACAGGAAGTGGCTCCCAGGACTGGCCGTGGCCGGCCTTGCCTTGTTCGTTTTGCTCGCCCGGCCGGCTGGATTTGACGCTTCAATGGCCGCTGCCGGGGCTTTGGTCGTGCTGACCGTCGGTCTTTGGGCAACAGGTGCTTTGGCCGAGCATTTGGTCACGTTGATATTTTTCCTGTTCGCCATGATCTTCGCCATAGCGCCAGCGGATGTGGTGTTCTCAGGTTTTGCCACTGGTGCCTTCTGGTTGGTGTTCGGCGGTATGATCATCGGTGCTGCGGTCGATGTTTCCGGGCTCGGAAAGCGCATCGCCTCCAGAGTTTTCCGAGTGTTCGGCGGATCCTACCTCAAGGTCGTGACCGGGATTGTCACGGTCGATATTCTGCTCGCGTTTCTGATGCCGTCGACCATGGGGCGGGTGGTGCTGTTGTTGCCGATTGTGGCGGCGTTGGCCGATGCGCTCGGGTATGAGGAAGGATCACCCGGTCGGCGCGGCATGATGCTATCGGTTGCCTTCGGATCCTATCTCGGTCCTGTCGCCATTCTTCCGGCCAATGTACCGAACAACATCCTGATTGGGGCCTCAGAGCATTTTTATGGCATCACGTTGCGCTATTTCGACTATCTGGCGCTGCATTTCCCCGTGCTTGGCCTTTTGAAGTCAGTGTTGTTGGTGTTGGTGATCGTGTATTTCTTCGCTGATCGCCCGAAACCGGTCGCCCAGCAAACCGCCGCACCGCGCATGCCGTTATCCGGTCAGGAAAAGCGCTTGGCACTGGTTTTGAGTGGTGCCCTGATCCTTTGGGTGACGGATGCCTTGCACGGTATCTCACCTGCCTGGATATCGCTCGGCGCCGGTATGATCTGCATCGCACCCGGCGTTACTCTGCTGCCGGCCAATGACTTTAGAGACAAGGTGCCCTTTATTCGGTTGATCTTCGTTGCCGGCGTCATTGGGATCGGTGCCATGGTCGCACACACCGGGCTCGGCAAGGCGTTCAGCACCTTCATGCTGGGGCATTTGGCGCTCGATCCCGAAACACCGATGCATTCGTTCTTTGCGCTCAGTGGATTGACCACATTGCTCGGCGCGATTTCGACCATGCCCGGTGTTCCGGCGATCATCACACCCTTGGCCAGCGATATGGTCGCGGCCTCCGGATTGCCAATTGAAACCGTATTGATGACCATCGTCATCGGTGTTTCGACGGTGATCTTCCCCTATCAGGTGCCACCCCTGGTGGTCGCCATGCAAATCGGCCGCATACCGGTGGCTGATGGTGTGAAGGTAAGCCTCGCGACCGCTCTTGGTGCCGTGGTGTTGCTTTGGCCGTTGGATTATCTCTGGTGGCAGTTCTTGGGCTACATTCCGTGACGGTGCATTTGCTTAAAATGAGCGTTGGCACCGAGTCGGTCGAGGGCCTTGCTGTGTGGCAGGACTTGCGTCGCCGCGAAAAGGCAAAGGCGGGCCAGGAGGCGGTTGCCATCCATTGGACCCGCAACCGCCCCCGTCGGGGCGATGAAGTGCTCGACGGCGGATCGATCTATTGGGTGATCAAGGGGCGGATCCGGGCCCGACAGCGGATCATCCGGCTCGACGAAGGCGTGAACGAGGCCGGCAAGCGCATGTGCGGATTGGTGCTGGACGATGAACTGGTGCGGACCGAATTGAAGCCGTCGCGACCGATGCAGGGCTGGCGCTACCTTGATCCTGACGCGGCTCCGGCCGATCTCGGCGGGGACGGTGAGGCGGGGCAGGATTTGCCGGAAGATATGCGCGAAGAACTGCGCGCCCTCGGTCTCCTCTGAACCGGCCCTCTAAGAAAAATTAGTTCGTCTGCTTCGGCGTAATAGAACTGTCGTTCGAGGAAATCGGCGCCATGGTGAGGTCAATCAAGGAACCGCCAGTGGTCCTGCCGCGCAGGGTAATGGTCACCACCCGGCCACCCCGACTGTAGGTCATGGTGCTGATCGCGGCGCGCACGGTGGTAATGCGCTTCCAATGGAAGTTCGGCATTTCACGTACGTAGAAATCATACATATCGGCCATGCGATGGTGGGACCGAAGCGCCAATCGGCCGATCCAGCCTTCTTCTGAGCCGAGGATCAGCATCTGGTCGAGATCCAGGCTGGCACCACTTGGGATCGGGACGTCGGCGAATTGCGCGAATGCGGGCGTTCCGGTTTCCTTGCCGACCGTAGGTTTGGCGGTGGCATTGCCGGTGCTTGAGCCCGGCGCGGATTGATCCGTTGAGACCACGGCCGAGGGCAATCGGAAGCCCGTGCCCTCGCAGCCAAGCAGCAGGAGCGGCATTGCAAGCACTGCAACCCAGCCAATACATCTGTTTTTACGGCCAGTTTCACTGTTGGCTATCATTTGACCACCTGCCTCCCAAAACACAATATATAGTGTAGACACCGTCGCCGAAAGCCATTATGTTCGATTTATCAGTCGTATCCTTCAGGTCTGTCGACATTGAGGTGCGGCGTCTCGGCGCGGGCAAAGAAGGCTTGCAAAAGCGGGTGCGTGCCGATATAAC
>JABIRP010000168.1 GCA_018699735.1 Rhodospirillaceae bacterium
GGCTGAGTGTTAGGTCTGTCGGAAGTCTTAGTGTTCCGACGAAAGGATCGTATCACCCTTTGGAATGCGGGTTTCATCGACCATACGCTGGGTTTCTTCATCCGGCTCTTCAGTCATGAGGCTAACCACGATCATAGCGATCAGGCTAACCGGCATGCCGATGATGCCGAAGCGAAGATGGTCGATGCCGAGCCACATCTCACCGCCCAGGAACTTGATATGGATGAGGTATGCCGTGCCGGCCAAAAAGCCGAGCAACATACCCGCGACCGCGCCCTGACGGTTGGCTCGTTTCCACCAGATGCCGAGCACCAAGGGGAAAAACAAACCAGAGCAGGCGAAATCGAAGGCCCAGGCAACAGCGCCCAGAATACTCGTCAATTTCAAGCTGGCGATGAAGGCCGCAGCCGCACCAATACCCAGGAGCAGAACACGAGCAACGATCAGGCGATGTTTCGTATCCGCGTTGGGATCGATCATCTTGTAGTACAGATCGTGGCTGAGTGCGTTGGCGATAGCCAATAGCAGACCATCGGCCGTGGACATGGCGGCGGCCATGCCACCAGCCGCGACCAGACCCGAGATCACATACGGCAAGCCGGCGATTTCTGGTGTCGCCAGCACGACAATGTCGCCGCGCATGAAGAACTCGTTGATCTGCAGGAGACCGTCACCGTTACTGTCAGCGACTTTCAGGAAGCCGACACTGGACCATTTCTGCACCCACTCCAGCGCGTTCACATCGGCGATCGACTTGCCGATGATGCCCGTGGCCAGGTTCGGATCAAGCAGCGCGAGCTTGGTGAACGTTGCTAGCGACGGAGCGGTGAAGTACAGCAGGAAGATGAACAGGATCGACCAACCAACCGATTTCCGAGCCGCACGTACCGATGGCGTCGTGAAGTAACGCATCAGAATATGCGGCAGGGATGCCGTACCGGCCATCATGCAGAGGACCAGCGTGGCAAACTTCCACTTGGCCATCAGCGTCGTGCCGGGGTCGGCAATACCGACTGTCAGTGCCTTCAAGCCGGCGAAGCTCTCCGTCGGCATCAACACGCCGACTTGATGCAACACCTGCAGTTCCTGTACCCGTGCCACGGCATCGCCGTAGACGAACTGAGGAACTAGGCCGAAGTCCATTTTGTTGGACATCCAGAACACGGGCACCAGATAGGCAACGATCAGCACGATGTACTGCGCCACCTGCGTCCATGTAACGGCTCGCATTCCACCGAGCATCGAGCACAGCAGGATGCTGAGCAACCCGATCCACACACCGACCTCGAAGGGAATTTGCAACGCACGCGATGCAACAGTACCGGTCGCGTTGATCTGTGCCGTCACGTAGGTGAAGGATGCGACGGTTAGAACGACGACGGCCAGGAAACGGGCCAGATTGCCGCCGTAGCGCGTACCAATGAAATCCGGCACGGTGTAACAGCCGAACTTACGAAGGTACGGAGCCATCAACGAGGCAACGAGCACATAACCACCGGTCCAACCGACCAAGAAGGCCATGTAGCCGTAGCCACCAAAATAGATGCCGCCAGCCATGGCAACGAAAGAGGCGCCGGACATCCAGTCCGAAGCCGTCGCCATGCCGTTGTAGAGTGCCGGGACGTTTCGGCCCGCGACGTAGTATTCGTCCATCTTCATGGTACGCGACAGAACACCGATTATGGCGTAGATCGCGACCGTAAAGGCGACAAAGAGGATGCCGATCGTGTCGGCGGCGACGCCCATCTGTTCGAGGATGGCCATCAGGATGACGAAGGCGAGGAAACCTAGGGTATAGAGACCGTAGATCCTGCCGAGATTGTCAATAAAACTACCTTGCATGATTCAGTCCCTCACTCCTCGTCCTCGGCCATGCCTTCTTCCTCATCAATCTTGTTCTGAAAGTGCGCTAACGCGAAGATGAGAATTACGAAGGCAAGCAGCGAACCCTGGCCGGCCATATAGAAGCCGAGCGGAAAGCCGATGAACGTGATCGCGTTCAGACTGTCTGCAAACCAGTGGACTAAGTAACTAAAGAAGAACCAAATAAGCAGGACGATGATCGTAAGACGTTTCGTCCTGTCCCAATGGCGTTGAACTCTAGGGTCACTTGTACTCATTGAACCCCCCCTACTGAATTGGCCCCCATCCGACCACCCTGTTATTTTTTAGCCGCCTTCAACCAACCAAACCCGATGGGCATTGTGGCAAGTATGGTTGCGGCGACTTTTTAGTGCGGGCATATTATCAGGAAAAGACCGAGAGTTCTCAAGACTTTGTTTGTGGCGGCAAATATGTTGACAAAAATTGTTGAACGTCTGCGGAAAATTTGGAGTTTCTCGTCTCTTGGTCGGAGTGGAGGAACGAAGTCTGTAGATGATTTTTGTAGGTTTCTTGATTCGCGGCCGGCCTTCGTGTCTCAAACGACACTGTACGGATATTTGAAGACCCGGTCCGGAAGAGGGCATGCGGAGATTTTTACTAATGAGACATATGTCGTCTCTATCAACATGGCGAAATGGCGCGTGTACCTCGCCAGTTTGTCGGATCTCGCGATGTATGCTGGTGGCCTAATCGCCAATCGTACCGATTCCGATAGACAAGAGGTTTCGGCGTTGATCGAGCATTGTCTTCGGCGAATTCTCGATGAGCATGGCACTCCCGCTGGCAGCGATGAGAATTATGCCGTGGCCGCCGAAGCGGTATTTGCCCGGATCAAGGGTATTGCCTGGACCGAGGTGGGAGACGATGAGAGTCCGTTCAGCGAAAGCCCCGAGGCCTTGTATGAGTGGGCTCCGATTGCCGACGAGTTAAAAACCCAAGACGAGGAGATCGTGCGCAATTCAATTCGCTTCAAATGGCGGGATGTACGCGTCGAACTTCGCCGAGGTCTGGATGCCGATGCCGTTCTCGCTGATTTTCGCCAACTTCGGTTGCCGGAGTCGATCAATGCGGTTCGCCCGAGATGACCAAACGCCGAGAAGCACGCGCGGTGTTTCGGCGCTCTGTCATGGTCGTCATGGCTGCGTTGGTCGTTGTCACAGGTTTGGCTCTGCTTGAGGCTTTGAACGCAAACTCTGGGCCCTTTGGTCTGGCGGTTGTGATTCTGATCATGGCCTTACTTGGAATTGGTGCCGGCTGGGTAAGCTTGGGATTGCTGGACACCCACTTCGACGATTTGGCGCGCATGGGTCAGGATTTGGACATATATGCCGCCACCGGCCGTCGACCGAGCCGTTGGGGCAGGGCTGAAAGCGGAATCGACGAGTTGTCGGCTACGGCGCGGGCCATGGGCCGCGCCATGGCACGAGGCGAGGCACGAGACGCACGGGGTGTCGAGCGATTGACGAGTATCCTTGGTGGTATCGAGGATGGCCTACTGGCCTTCACGGAAACCGGGTTGATAAGTCTTGCCAATGGTCCCGCCCATGATCGTCTGGGTGCCGAACATACTGGCATCGGCCAGTCAGTATTCGCATTTGTCGACCATGATGCGCTGGGTCTGGCGCTTGCTACAGCCCGCGCATCGGGTCATCGGCCGCACATCTCAATCCGAGGGCGTGATGGCGAGCAGATTGAGGCTCGCTTATCCGCATTCGAAGACGGTGGCGCTCTCGCATTTCCAAAGATCGCGGAATATGGAGCGGAAAATGAGGGGCATGGCGAGCCTCACGTTGATCTGACGGTGCATGACCGGGCGCCGGACCCACTGGCATTCGATGAGGATTGCTCACTCATCGACTTGCCGGTCGTCAGTTTGGACTTGGAAACAACGGGCCTGGATGTGCGCCGAGACCGTATCCTCTCAATTGGTATCGTGCGCATCCA
>JABIRP010000169.1 GCA_018699735.1 Rhodospirillaceae bacterium
CCACAATTGAACATGAAGTAGGTGCCCATGCCGAAGAGCGTATGGACCGCGCGCCGAAGGCGTGCCTTTATCATTACATTGGCTGAAACCGGAAACGTCAGCGAGGCCGCCCGGGCGACCAAAGTGTCCCGTGGTGCGGCCTATGCCTTGCGAAATAGTGACCCGGAATTCTCAACCCTTTGGGACGAATCCCTTGAGGCGGCGGTTGACAGCCTTGAACTGGAAGCCCGCAGGCGTGCCGTGCAGGGCATCGACCAACCCCATTTTCACCAGGGAAAAGTGACCGGCATGGTCCGAAAGTATTCGGACGCCTTGCTGATGTTTTTGTTGCGCGCTCACCGGCCCGGGAAATATCGCGAACGATCGGAGATGGGAAAGTCCGGGTCGGAAGGGGAGAGCGCTTTTGAGGGCGCGCGCGACGAACTGAGAGAGCGACTGGACCGACTTGACCAACCAGATGACGATCCAGAGACCTCGGAAGAAGAGGATCACATTTAGGAACATGTATGAAAAAGGAGCCCTTGGACGGGATAGGAAGTTCCCTCTCCCTACACTCCAGTGACCGTGCCGCGTTGCGCGCGCTCACGTTGGATGAACGGCGACGTTTCGTCGCTTCCTTAAACGATCGCGAAGCTGCAGCCTTGCTTTACGACTGGGTGTTGTGGGCTCGCGACAAACAGCTGCCCCCCGAAACCGATTGGCGGGTTTGGCTCATTCTTGCCGGACGAGGTTTTGGGAAAACCAGAACCGGAGCTGAATGGATCCGAGCCGGTGTTGAAGCAGGGCATATATCCCGCATTTCTCTGGTCGCCGAGACAGCCTCGGATGCGCGGGACGTCATGATCGAGGGAGAAAGTGGGATCCTTGGTGTGGCGCCGCCCTGGAACAGGCCCCGATATGAGCCCTCTAAACGACGATTGACCTGGCCAAACGGTGCGGTCGCGACGACCTTTTCTGCTGAAGATCCCGAGCAATTGAGAGGGCCGCAGTTTGATGCCGCCTGGGCTGATGAACTCGGGAAGTGGCGCTACCCGGAGGCCTGGGACAACTTGATGCTGAGCTTGCGCCTCGGTCACGCGCCCCGATGCGTGGCAACCACAACACCGCGACCGCGGGCCTGGCTCCGAAAACTGATGGACACACCCGGGACCCATGTAACTGGTGGTGGTACGCGAGAGAACGCGGCAAATCTGGCACCGGCATTTCTTGATCAGATCCTCGCCGCCTATGGCGGAACGCAGCTCGCGCGTCAGGAAATCGACGGCGAGCTATTGATGGATCCACAAGGCGCGCTTTGGCGACGCAGCGAGTTGGAGCGGTCTCGTCGACCGAGTTCCGCGATCCCAGATCTCAGGCGGCTTGTGGTTGCGATTGATCCTGCGGTTGGCGCCGGTGGCGCCGGAGCTGAAACAGGGATCATCGCTGCCGGAATGGATGAAGAGGGTATGTGCTGGGTTCTAGAGGACCTTTCTCTTGCCTGCTCACCTGATGCCTGGGCCCGCCGAGCGGTCGGCTGCTACGGACGTCGCAAGGCGGACACGATTGTCGCTGAAGCCAATCAAGGTGGTGCTTTGGTTGAACAGGTGCTTCGAACCGTTGATCCGACAGCAAACATCCGCCTGGTTCATGCCAGCCGCGGAAAAATCGCCCGGGCGGAGCCGGTAGCGGCGCTCTATGAGCAGGGTCGGATCATTCACGCGGGGAACTTCCCAGAGCTTGAAGATCAAATGTGCTCTTACACCGGTGCGCCGGGTGAGACCTCCCCAGACAGGCTCGACGCCTTGGTTTGGGCGATCACTGACTTGGCGTTGGGCAATTCGGCCGCCCGGACGCGCGAATTCCTTATCTAACTCGGACCGGTACCGCCGGCTCCCCCCCCCTTTTAACCAAGACTTTGAACAGGAGATCCGGCATGTCGAAAGACGTCGCGACCCCGAACACCGCCTATATGGCGATGGCACGAGACTGGGAATTGATACATGGCTTGCTTGGCGGCACCCGCGCGATGCGGGCTGCGGGTGAGAGGTGGCTCCCACGTGAGCCACGCGAAAGCCTGGAAGCCTACCGGGTCCGGCTTGGCCGCTCGGTCCTCTTCAACGGGTTGGCCAGGGCCATTCAGACCCTTGTCGGTAAACCGTTCGTCAAGCCATCGACATTGTCCGATGATGCGGATCCGGCGGTCCGCGCTTTGACCCGGGATGTGGATCTGGCCGGCCGCAATCTTACGGTTTTTGCGCGGGATGTGCTGCGCGCGGCATTGACTGATGGTGTGACCCATATCCTGGTTGACCACCCGGTGGCCCGCGACGGTGAGACCCTGGCAGACGAGCGCGCTCGTGGCGCCAGGCCATATCTGGTTCATGTGCCGGCGGGCGATCTGATCGGTTGGCGAACCGAAAACCAAGACGGGCGTCCGCGTCTGTCTCG
>JABIRP010000170.1 GCA_018699735.1 Rhodospirillaceae bacterium
GCCACCACGCCTTTGCGCGCGGTACGTGGACAGCGGCACGCGCTTGATGTACCCGTTGTGACTGACGGTAACGACCATATCCTCGCGCTGGATCAGATCTTCAATGTCGTGCTCGAACTCGGCATCTTCCAGAACCGTGCGGCGGTCGTCGGCCCAGGCATCGCGGGAGGCGACCAGTTCCTCGCGCAGAACTTCCATTAAGCGCGGGCGGGACTGTAGGATCTCCAGATAGCCCTTGATCTTGCTTGCCAGATCCTCGGTTTCCTCGATCAGCTTGGAACGTTCCATGCCGGTCAATCGTTGCAGGCGCAGTTCCAGAATAGCGCGCGCCTGGGCATCGGAGAGGCGATAGTTACCGTCGATGACCTCATGCCCTGGATCGTCAATGATGGCGATGAAATCGGCGACTTCATCGGCGGGCCAATCGCGTCCGATCAGGGCCTCGCGGGCGGCGGGTGCATCCGGTGCCGCGCGGATCAGCCTGATCACTTCGTCGATATTGTTCAGCGCCACCAGCAAGCCGGCCAAAATGTGGGCCCGTTCGCGTGCCTTGTTCAGCAGGAATGTGGTCCGACGGGTGACCACCACCTCGCGGAACTCGACGAAGGCCTGGATCACGTCGCGCAAGGTTAGCTGCTGCGGCTTGCCGCCGTTCAGTGCCAGCATGTTGACACCGAAATGGGTTTGTAGCGGCGTGTAGCGGTAGAGTTGGTTCAACACCACTTCGCCGACCGCATCGCGCTTCAACTCAATGACCATGCGCACACCGTCGCGATCGCTCTCGTCGCGCAGGTCGGAGATGCCTTCGACCACTTTCTCACGCACGATCTCACCGATCCGCTCCATCAGGCGCGACTTGTTCACCTGATAAGGAATTTCGGTGACGATGATCGCCTCGCGGTCCTTGCGGATTTCCTGGATCTCGGCTTTGGCCCGCATGACGACGGAGCCACGTCCGGTGTGGTAGGCCTCACGGATGCCAGTTCTGCCCAGGATCGAGCCGCCGGTCGGGAAGTCGGGGCCGGGCACGATTTCCATTAACTCGTCGATGGTGATGCCAGGGTTATCGACATAGGCGCAGCAGGCGTCGACCACTTCGCCCAAGTTATGCGGTGGGATGTTGGTTGCCATGCCGACCGCGATGCCGCCGGCGCCATTGACCAGCAGGTTCGGGTATTCCGCCGGTAGAACCGACGGTTCCTCGGTGGATTCGTCGTAGTTCGGGGTGAAATCGACGGTATCCTTGTCGATGTCGCGCAGCAGGCCCTCGGCTGAGCGCGCCAGCCGCGCCTCGGTATACCGCATCGCGGCTGCCCGATCGCCGTCCATCGAACCGAAATTACCCTGGCCATCGACCAGAGGCAGGCGCATCGAAAATTCCTGTGCCATGCGCACCATGGCATCGTAGATCGCGGTATCGCCGTGCGGGTGGTACTGACCCATCACATCGCCGACGATGCGCGCTGATTTACGATATTGCTTGGTCCAGTCGTAGCCACCGTCCTTCATGGCGTAAAGGATGCGCCGATGAACTGGTTTCAAGCCGTCGCGGACATCCGGAATGGCGCGCGCCACGATCACGCTCATCGCGTAATCAAGGTAGCTGCGCTTCATCTCATCTTCAATTGAAACGGGCGCAATACCCGGAGTCATAGGCGTGGACGGAGGCGTAATATCAGACAAATGGAGGACCCTCGATACGGGCTGCAAGAAACACTCAGGCGACCGCCGCACGCATTCGAATTTGCGCTGTGATCCGGTCGCCTGAGAACAGCGCTATTTATAACAGATTTCGCGGCTGCGAACAAATTTTTGCCGGCGTTTCAGCCCGTTTCAACGCCTTCTGGAGACGGTTGTTTCGCGATGCGGAAACGAATCGGTTGAGGTCTACAAAAAGGCCGGTTTTGAGCCTGTTTTGGCCTTACCCGGCCTTCTTGTTGAGCACGATGTATCCGAGGCCGTTGATGCTTGCCTCAAAGCTCGGCGACACGATGGTGGTGGTCTGCGCCTCTTCGATGATCGCCGGACCGGAAATGCTCGAGCCAATTGGCAGATCGTCACGTCGCCAAACCGAAGCTTCGACCGCTTTGGAGCTTCCGGTATCGAAAATTCGCCGAGTGGCGTTCGGCGCCGGGGCATCGGCCGGGGCAACCGCCTCGGCCTTACCGACGAAATCTGAGAACGGTGCCGTCGCAGTGAGTGTCCAGGACAGAATTTCCGGCTCCTGGCCCGGAATGGCACGGCCGTAGAGCCGGGCATATTCTTCCTCGAAAGTTTGGCGCAAGGTTTCTCCGTCTCCCGCCTCAAGCGGCCGGTTGGGGAGCGATATGGTGATCTCGTGACCTTGTCCGACATAGCGCATATAGGCGACCCGGACTTCGTCCAGGACGGCGTCGGGGCCGGCACCGACCCGGACAACAGCACTGGCTTCGGCGCTCATCTCGTTCAGGATTGGGTTGACCCAGTTTGGATCGAACTCCGAGAGCCGCAAATAGCGAGACCGCACGACTTCATAGGAGATCGGTGCTCGCAAGAATCCGATGGCCGAACCCACGCCGGCCCCGGTCGGCACGATGACTGTGTCGATGTCCAATTTCTCGGCCAGACGGGCGGCGTGCAGAGGTGCCGCACCGCCGAATGCGATCATCGCGCGCTCTGAGATTTCCTTACCCCACTCGATGGCGTGTACGCGGGCGGCGTTGGCCATGTTCTCGTCAACGATCTCGGCGATACCGTAGGCTGCGAGGTCAAGCTCAAGGGAGAGTTTCTCCCCGATCTCTGACATTATGGCGCCCTCGGCCTTCTTGGGCGCCATGCTGACCGAGCCACCAGCAAAGAGGGCTGGATCGATCTTGCCGAGCACTACGTCAGCGTCGGTGACGGTCGGCCGCGTGCCGCCTTGGTCGTAGGATGCCGGACCCGGGTCGGCACCGGCGCTTTCCGGGCCAACTGCGATCCGGCCCATGGCGTCAACGCCCGCGATAGAGCCCCCACCAGCCCCAATCTCAACCATCTCGATCGCCGGAATGCGCACCGGCAAGCCACTGCCGCGCAGATTGCGATAGACGCGCGCCACCTCGAAGGTCCGCGAGGACAAGGTCTGATAGTCGTCGATCATGCAGACCTTCGCCGTCGTACCGCCCATGTCGTAGGAAAGTACGTTCGGGATACCGCATTCCTTGGCGATCACGGCCGCCAGGATAGCGCCGCCAGCCGGCCCGGACTCAACCAATCGGATCGGATAGGCGACCGCGTTATCCAGCGTCGTCAAACCACCGCCCGAGGTCATTAGGAGGAAGGCACAGTTCAGACCGCGGGACTTCATCTCCTTGTCCAGGCTAAGCAAGTAGCTCGACATCTTCGGGCGCACATAGGCGTTAGCGCAGGTGGTCGACTGACGGTCGTATTCGCGGATTTCCGGGCAAACGTCGCTGGAAAGTGAAATCGAGAGGTCGGGAAACTCGGCCGCCAGGATCTCACCGACACGCTGCTCATGTGCTGGATTGGCGTAACAATGCAGCAATCCGACGGCGATCGCCTCAATCTCATGTTTCCGGATCAACGCGAACAGCGCCCGAACCGACTCTTCGTCAAGCTCGAGCAGCACCTCGCCCTTGTGGTTCATGCGCTCGGTCACCGGCCAGCGAAGGTGGCGTGGGACCAGTGGGTCTGGGCGATCAATGTTGATGTCGTATTGCTCGAACCGGTTCTCCAACGCCATCTCGACACTGTCGCGGAAACCCTCGGTGGTGATCAGGGCTGTTTTAGCGCCCTTGCGCTCGATCAGAGCGTTGGTCGCCAGCGTGGTCCCATGGATCAGCAGGCCAACTTCGCTGGCTGCGATCCCGGCCTCCTCTAGCGCCTTTTCAACACCAGACAACACACCCTGTTCCGGGGCCGATGGTGTGGTCAAAACCTTGGTCGTAACCCGCTGTTCGCCAAACTCAAGTGCCACATCGGTGAAGGTTCCACCTACGTCAACGGCAAGGCGGGCGCTGGTCGAGATATCGGTCATGGCGTGTGCTCGGAGTTGTAAGTGGGGCAGGTTTGGAGAGTGCGCTGCTGGGGATGGCAGATGAGAGACTAGTCGTAGGACGCGGGGCGCGCCACGTCAATTGTAAGGCTGTTATAAACGGTATTTTGCCAGCGGATTTTACCAACGAATTCGTACCTAGCGCTGCCCCCTCAGATAGTCACCGATCAGACACAAGAGTTCGAACATCAGAACCGATCCGGTGAGCCCGGTTATCTGGTTTGGGCTGTCGACCGTCGGCATCGGGCAGACGATATCGGCGCCGATAATGTTGCAACCACGCAGGCCGTGTAGAATCTTGATCGCTTCCCAGGTCCTCAGACCGCGATATCCCGCCTCCAAGTTTGAGACGCCAGGTGCATCGGCTGGATCGAGCACGTCGAGATCGAAGCTCACATAGACTGGTGCCTCGCCTATCCGCTCGCGCATGATCTGGATTGTATTCTCCAGCCCGATCTCGAATATCTCGTCGGCTGGAACGACGCGATAGCCGGTATCACTTTCGGCGGGGTCTTCGCGTGGTTTCATTGGGTTGCCGCGAATACCGAGCTGAATTGAATGGTCGACGTCAACCGCACCCTCATGGACTGTGTAAGCTGCCCAATGCGCCGCCGAGCGTTTCGCACCCAGCCAATGGGGCATGTGTTCGTAGTCGTCACGATGGGCGTCGAAATGCACCAGCGCCAACTGCCGGCCGCCGGCAATTCGAGACCCTTCGCCGCCTAGAGCCTTCAAGATCGGGCCGCTGATACTGTGGTCACCACCGAAGGATACCGGCCGGCACCCGGCGGCATCGATGAGCCGGTAGTAGGCTTCGATATGAGCGACCGACGCTTCGTTGTTCATCGCCTCGGGCAGGGGAACGTCGCCGAGGTCGTGAATCGTGAGCTCTTCCCAAGGTGTCAGTCGAAAGGCTTGGTGCGCCCGTCTTAAACGTCCGGAAACATTGCGGATCTGGCGCGGGCCCAAATGCTGGTCGCGTTCGGTCGAACCATTGCCAGCACTGTGCGGCACGCCGATCAAGCCGATCTCGCTTTTTGCAGGGTCTTCGTCCCAGGGGCACTTGAAGAACGTCGGAATGCCCCACCAATACCAAGCCTGCATCTGTTTGGCGGCTTCTTTTGGGTCGTACTCGTCCATGCCCTGTTCCAAATTCAGTTATTGCACATTCTTCACCGACGCTGCCTTCGCCGCCATATGCGGCCCGTTCGGCGACATAACGAACCATCTTGTCAAACGGGTCCCCAACGCTGATGAGATCACGCGGCATTTCGAGCAGATCGAGGGTGACATGGTTGATGGCTGAAATGATTAGTTTGTTGTCATACACGACAAGCCCTTGATCGATGCTATTGAGAGCATCGATCAAGAGGGAGGCATTTTGGCTGTCCTGCTTAGTCACGATTGCCCAAACTACCGGCCCCTCTCGGAGATAGCGAATGCACCGGCGGTTATGATGTTGCCATTGGTCATCACCGGCGACTGACAAAAGCTATGTTTTCTAGCTGAATGGTATCTGATCGGGAACTTGGGAGAAACCACGTTGGGGGAGGATCAGAATTCTGAAGCCGCATTTGGCGGCTCGCAAGGTTGGCCGTAGGCGACTACGACATGCCAAAGCTGTTTCAGGAGTTGCAGTACTTATAGCATGCACACACATCGCTTGACGCCGGCCTTTGCATGGGAAAACTTGAGCGCTGTTCTGGGAGGACGCCGGATGGCGGAAACATCGATGTATGAACGCGGACTTGGACCGAATGCGGCAAACTATGCCGCCATGACGCCTTGCGATTTCGTTGAGCGTTCGGCGGCCACATTTCCCGACAAGCTCGCGATAATCCACGGCCCCTTGCGGGTGACCTATCGCGAGTTCCGTGACCGTTGCCGGGCGCTCTGCTCAGCGCTTGGGCGACGCGGTATCGCCAAGGGCGATGTCGTCGCGGTACTGGCGCCGAATACACCGGCGATGCTGGAGGCGCATTACGGTGTGCCGATGGCGGGTGCGGTCCTGAACGCCATCAATACGAGGCTCGACGCCCCGACGATCGCCTTCATCCTGGAGCATGGCGGCGCCAAATTGGTGATCGTCGACCGCGAGCTTGCCCCGGTGATGGCGGATGCAATCGCGCAGACCGAAAACCCGCCACCGGTTGTTACGATCGATGATCCGCTGGCAGACGGCGGCGTGATGATCGGTGACACCGATTACGAGGCACTGCTGGCTGAGGGAGATGCCACGGCTGATTGGGTTCGCCCAGCCGATGAATGGGACTCGATGTCGCTGAATTACACCTCGGGAACCACTGGTAATCCCAAGGGCGTGGTATTCAGCCATCGCGGCGCTTTCCTGAACGCCATGGGCAACGTCATCTCCTTTGGGTTGGAGAGCGGGTCGCGTTATCTCTGGACCCTGCCGATGTTCCATTGCAACGGGTGGACCTACACTTGGGCGGTGACGGCTGTTGGCGGTACCCATGTTTGTCTGCGGAAAGTTGACCCTGGCCATATTTTCGAACAAATCGCTGAGCACCGGGTGACCCATATGTGCGGCGCTCCGATCGTATTGAACATGCTGATTCATGCCCCGGACGATCAGAAACGAAATTTTGAGCATGTGGCCGAAATAGCAACCGGTGGGGCCGCGCCGCCAAGTGCTGTGATCTCGTCAATGGAGCGTATGGGTTTCAAGGTGACCCATCTTTACGGTCTGACCGAAACCTACGGCCCGTCGATGATTTGTGCCTGGCCGCCAGAGTGGAACGATCTCGAGGTTGATGCCCGGGCCCAGCGAATGGCACGCCAAGGCGTGCACTACACGACGCTTGAGGGCATGCGGGTCGTGGACACTGAGAGCGAAGCCGGTGTCCCCAGGGACGTACCGTGGGATGGCGAGACCATCGGTGAGATCTGGTTGCGGGGCAACACGGTCATGAAGGGGTACTTGAAAAATCCACAAGCCAGTGCCGAGGCCTTCGCGCATGGCTGGTTCCATAGCGGCGATTTGGCGGTGATCCATCCGGATGGTTATGCCGAGGTCAAGGACCGCTCGAAGGACATCATCATTTCCGGCGGCGAGAATATCTCCAGCCTGGAAGTTGAGGACGTGTTGTTCAAGCACCCCAAGATCATGGAAGCGGCCGTCGTTTCTCGTCCGGACGAGAAGTGGGGCGAGCACCCTTGTGCCTTTGTGACCCCCAGCCCGGGCCAGGAGCTAACGAGCGACGAGGTGGTCGACTGGTGCCGAGAGCATCTGGCTCACTTCAAGGCACCACGCACCGTTGTCTTCGGTGAGTTACCCAAGACCTCGACCGGGAAAATCCAGAAATTCATCCTCCGAGATACGGCCCGGGGGCTCTAACAAATTGCTGCAAAACTCACCACATCTGTCTCATGTCGTCATTCCCGCGTAGGCGGGAAACCAGCTCTTGGCTCGCTAGTTGCCTGGTTTCCCGCCTACGCGGGAATGACGAATGCACTGCGATTTTGGGTGCCTGAAATCAGGATTTCAACAACCTGTTAGGCGGTTCCACCTCCACCATCGCGGTCTTTCGTCAAGCGATCAATGTCGCGCAGATGCACGTCCTGCTGCGGGAAGGGGATTTCGATCCCGTGCTCGCGGAAGGCCGCGTCGATAGCGAAGTGGAGGTCCGACCAGACGATGATGTAGTGGTCGACGTTTGAGAGATAGACCCGAAGTTCGAAATCGAGGGAACTGGCACCGAATGCCAGAAATACCGCCATCGGCGGTGGATAGGAGGCCACGTTCGGATGCGCCTGGCCCACCTCAAGCAAGAGGTCTCGAACCTGTTCGGTATCGGAGCCGTAGGCGACACCGACCGGGATCTCGATGCGGATGAAACGGTCCTTGTGGGTATAGTTGATCAGTGCCGTCGAGATCACATCGGCATTGGGGACGATCACGGATTGCCGTTGGAAGGTCTCGATCTCCGTCGAGCGCACATTGATCCGTTTCACCGTTCCCTGGTTCGCACCGATCTTGATCCAGTCACCGACTTTGATTGGTCGCTCGGCCAGGATAATCAAACCGGCGGCGAAATTGTTGACGATAGCTTGCAAACCGAAGCCGATCCCGACGGATAGTGCGCCGGCGATGATTGCCAGGTTCGAGAGGTCGAGACCGACCATCGCGACGGCGACGATCGCTGCGACCGTGATGCCGACGTAGCCGGTCGCAGCCGCAATCGAATGGCGAACACCGACATCGAGCTGGGTCCTCGGCAAGACCCGTTGACTGAGGACCCGTTGCAAAAACCGGGTCGCTAGCATCAGCGCTATGAAGACAGCGATGCCGGCGACGATACTGCCGGGAGAGATCGTCACGCCGCCGACGCTGAAGCCCTGGAGCGTGCGGCCCACGAGTTGCAGCAGAACGTGAGGGCTGACACCGAGCATGATGCCGACCAGTCCGGCTGCCAGTACGATCAAAATCAGGTCGAGCGCCAGAAGGATCCAGAATAGCGCGCGCTCCAGGCCATCCTGGCCGACGGAAAAGAGTCGCCGTGCAACCGAATTCACCCGTCCATCCGGCTCTAGGGCCAGGCTCGATACCTCGCGCAGAAACGCCCGGACCAGATAGACCAGACCGATGACGATGGCGATATCGATGGTACGTAGGATTAATGCCTGGGCGAGCTGGGTATATCCGGCAGCAGCGGCGATGGGTGCGCTCAACGCAATTAGGCGCAGTAGGAACCGGCCAAGCTTGAGCGCGCCGGAGGCAGTCGACGCATCTTGCTCTGTCGCGACATCTGCTTCGGACGAAGGCTCCGTTGCCCCATGGCGCCAATAGGCCGGACGCAGCAGGGCCAGGATGTTGAAGGAGAGGAGTACCGTCACAGCCAGTGTGAACGTCGCCGACAGCTCATGGCTAACGTCAAGACGGGTCAGGGCTGCGGCGAGGAACAGGATGATGTGGAATATGACCGCTAGCATTACCGTGCGCCAATACGTGGCACGGGCGCTGTCTTCCGAGATGTCGCCGACCCGCCACTGCGAATTCTCCGGCGCCAACGTTGCGCGTAGAACCGCGCGGATCATCAGAAACCGCACCGTCATTTCTGCCGCAGCTTCAAGGATGTCGGCTGATTGGTCGACGATCAGACCGTCCCGTCGAAGCACCCAGACCGGGATCATGACCAGTGCCGAGAGTAAGGCGCCATCGGCGAACACGACCACGAGCTGCGCCAACAGCATTCGACCCGAGCCTGGGTCTGTGACTGTATGATCGCGGCCCCAATGGCGAGAGAGCCATGACCGAACCCACCACACAACAACGACGAGCGTTACAATCAGCAATCCGAGCATGGGCGCCGCCGCCGCCCAGGCGTCGGGGTCCAGTTCTTCGGTAAGATAAACCACCGGCGTCGCGACGATCTCGCCGAACGCATGGACCAGGTGGGTCAATCCGGTGATGGCGACGCTTGGTATGAGGGGTGACGGATAACGCTGTGAAAGTTCGGACTCGATTTCTCGCCGTCGGCGTTCGCCCAAATGGTCGAATAACTGGGAAGCGCGCACCGCGACCAATTCGGAGCGTTTGACCTGAGCCTCGATCCGCGCGAGCGTTTCGCTCAGGCGTTCGCGGGTTTGCTGAAGTGCGAGCGGTTCCTCGGGCTCGCCTTTCTTTGGCGCCGGGCCAAGAGATGTAAGCTGAGCCTCAATCTCCGAAAGATTAACGCTGGACCCTTTGGCGGCTTTCAGCGCCTGAGATTCCATCTCCACAGCCTTGCCGCGATATGCATCGATGGTTGCTGGCGGGATGCGTTGACGGCCGGCAAGGCGTATGTCGATCTGATCCAGCCGTTCTTCCCACTTCGACAAGCGCAGATCGAAGCCGGCTACGGTCTCCAGATTTGGCGCGGCCGCACGGGTATCGACAGAGGCTGTCAGTATTGCCAGGACAGCCAAGATGAGTCCGAAAAGGCGCATTATTTCAAGTTCCTGAGGCCATCGCAGCCGGTTGCTCAGACCATACCATGGTTCAAACGACTGCGCTCATCGAAGATTGACCCGCAGTATTCGGCGGAGCAAGTTTGTCGCGCGTGCAGGGCGAAAGGATACAGCGGAAATGATTGATGAAGTGGGAGCACCGAGCCGGGTGGCGGTAATCGGCTGTGGCTATTTCGCCCGGTTTCACCATGAGGCCTGGTCGCGGCTTCCAAGGGCTCAAGTCGTCGCCGTCTGCGATCTCGATGAGGACCGGGCTGCTGAGATGGCGCGGATGCACCCGTCATCTGTAACCTATACCGATGCGGCAAAATTGCTGGCGGAAGTTGAGGTCGATCTGATTGATATCGTCAGCCCACCCGCGACACATGGCGACCTGGTCCGGCTTGCGGCCAAACATGGTGTCGACGCCATTTGTCAGAAGCCCCTGGCGCCATCCAGAGAGGAGGCAGCGGAGATTGTCGCGGTGGCTGAAGGTGCCGGGATCACGCTGGTCGTGCATGAGAATTTCAGATTTCAGCCGTGGTTTCAGGAAATTCACCGGCTGGTCTCTTCAGGCCGCCTTGGTCGCATTCATTCGGTCGCATTTCGCATGCGCCCCGGGGACGGGCAGGGGCCGACCGCCTATCTTGACCGGCAACCGTACTTCCAAGCCATGCCGCGATTTCTCATGCATGAGACCGGTATCCATTTCGTCGATACCTTCCGCATGATCTTGGGCGAAATCACCGGAGTTTTCGCGCGTCTCCGCAAGGTCAACCCAGTGATTGCCGGCGAAGATGCCGGGTATGTCGTTTTCGATTTCGAGGACGGTGCCACGGGAATTCTTGACGCCAACCGATCGAACGATCACAGGGCGGAAAACAAGCGTCTGACCATGGGCGAGATGTGGCTGGAGGGCGAGGCGGGAGTGCTGATGCTCAACGGTGATGGCGGGCTCACCTGGCGACCCCATGGAGGGGAAGACGCGCCGCATGATTACACCTGGAGCAATGCGGGTTTTGGCGGGGACTGCGTGTTCGCGACCCAAGAATACATCTTGTCGGCTCTAAGATCCGGCGAAGAGCCGATCAATTCCGGGCGCGCCTATATGCGGAATGTGGATATCGTCGAGGCGATTTATCGCTCCTCGCAAGAGGGGCGTTGGATCAGCCTTGTCTGAGGGTCAGCGCTGGCGAGCGATGCAATCTTGAGCGCCCCGGCCTTTGCGACCATCAACCAAGTCAGAGATATGAGGTGCGGCGTTTGCTTTCAGGAACTGCCGACCGTCAATCGATGCACAGTGATTGCCTCATTTCGCCCGCGCAGCTGATGCGAACCGGCTGGCTGGAAATCGAAACCCTCGCCGGCGGCATCGACCGTCGCGGCACTCACAAGAATTGATACTTCAGCCTCCGGTGCCACTTCGCGACCAAGTTGCTCCAATCGGTTCGCGACATTCACCGTGTCGCCGACGACGGTGTAGTTGATCCGGCCCGGCGCGCCGATGTTACCGGCAACGACCCGCCCGGTGTGGATGCCCAGGCGCACGTGAAGCGGTGGCAAATTGGCCGCCTGGCGCTTTCGGTTCTCCTCGCCGATTGATCGGGCGATCATTCGGGCTGCCTCGCAAGCGCGTGTTGCTTGATCTTCCTGGCGAACCGGTGCGCCCCAAAACGCCATGACGCTATCGCCGATGTATTTGTCCAACGTGCCGCCGGTCTCCTCGATGGCGGCGTTCAAGTGGGTGAAATGGGCGTTCAGATTTTCTGCCACCTCGCGTGCGCCTAGCGACTGTGACAGGCGTGTGAAGCCGACGATATCGGTGAACATGACAGTAACTCGGCGCTCGCGCGTTACGGCGGCTTCTGGGTCGTCGGACCGCATCAGGCGGGTGACGAGCGTGCGTGGAACATAGGTTTCGAACCAACGCAGGCCGACGATCATTCGGTTGTATGCCGAGGCCGCCTCATCAAGTTCGCGCACGAACGATCCTGGAATTTCCTCGGTGCCTTCAAAGTCGAGATTGCGCACGGCTTCCGATGCGCGGGCCAAGGCGCGCACCGGCCGGCGGACCAGACGGGTCAGATAGAACGCGGCGACCAGCACCAGTGTGAGAACAGCCAACCCAACCCAGGCTGTTGCAATAATCCGATCGAAACTGCGTCCAATGTCGGAAGCGGATGGCTTGAGATGAGCCCCGACGATCAGTGGTTTCGGGCCAAATCCGGCAATCTCTCGGTAGAAGACGACATGGTCCTCGTCATCGATAACCAGGTGGCGGCCGACGAGGCTGCTGTGTTCCTTGAGAAGAAACATGTCCTCCGTCGGTCCGTTGCGAAATGCGAAGAGGACCTTGTCGCCCGAGTGTTTCACGTTGAGCAGGGGGCTGGTTAGGCCAAGAAATGATGAGAGGTCAGCTTCCTCCAAGATCGGATGCGCAAGTAGATGATCCTTGCCATAAAGCACGAATGCTTTTCCACCCAGCACCTGCAGGCTCCCGATAAAACGGGACAGGTCGGTGATTGTTACGGCGGTGGTTAAGAACCCGATGTACTTGCCGGCCTGAAATAACGGGCGGCGAACCGGCATGACGGCCTGATTGATTGCCTCCACGTAAAATGGCGAACCCCATGAAACACCTTTGGTGGTCTGGAGCGCCCGGTCGACTGTGTCGACGTTCGGAATTTTTTCACGCACCGTCCGAATGATCAAACCCTCACGGCCAATCTCCAACACCCGTCCGTCTCGCAGGACAAGCCCGACGCCACGAATTTGCGGCAAGGGTGCCATGATACGCAGCAAATCCTCGATCACCGGCCCGGCGAGAAGATCGCGTTCCTTCTCCAACCTCGGCCCGACGGCGTCGGAAAAACGGATTGCCGGCTCGAGATGGCCGGCCAGTTTGGCTTCAATCTGATTGACGAGGTTCTCAACCTTGTCGAGGAGAAGAATGTTGGTGTTGTCGCGGGCAACGTTCAATCCCAGAAACAGGATCACCAACAGCCCGGCCAGAACGATACCGCCAACGCCGCCGATCAAGAGCCAGCTGATCGAAATTCCATGCGGCTTGCGTGCGCTCGTCATGCCGGATACCGCTCGCGATAGCCAGTATGCGGGCCGAGGCTTTCGGCCTCGAAAACGCCGCGTGCAATTGCTCGAGCGACACAATCGGCTGCGTGGGTACCCAAATGGGCGAGGCCCAGGACTGGGTCGGCGAGAAGCACTCTGCCGGTCGAAATCAAGAAAACTACATCGCCGTCGAGAGGAGAATGTACCGGGCGAATGGCGCGGGCGAAGCCGTCCTGCGCCATGATCGCCACACGGCGAGCCTGGGATTTGTCGAGGATTGCATCCGTGGCGACCACAGCCAGTGTCGTGTTTTCGCCCGGTTGCGCCTGCTTCGGCATCTCCACACGCCCGCGTGGGAAATCAAATGGTGGGGGACGTCCGCCGAACTCTTGATCGCGCTCGGCGTCCCAAGCAAGGAAGGCGGCGCTTTCCGGAAACAACACCGAGCCGACGGAGTTTACAGCAGCGAGTGCGGCCACAGTCGCGCCGGTGACCGCGTCGTAGACCGAAGCACTGCCGAGCCCGCCCTTCAGACCTCCGGCAACAGCGCCATGGCCGGCACCTACATTACCGAGTGCAAAATCAATGCTCGCCGTTTCGCACGCTCTGCGGGCGAGGGCGCGGTAGGGTGGGGTATCACCCCAATCTTTCCTGCCACCGTTCAGCAAGTCGAAGAGAATCGCTTGCGGCACGATCGGCACCACGGCCTCGCGGACATGAAACCCGATACCGCGTTCGGCAAGCCAGGCCTGCACACCGCCGGCTGCGTCGAGACCGAAGGCCGAACCGCCTGAGAGCACGATGCCGTGGGCTTCCTGAACCGTACTATCCGGCCCCAGGACCTCAACATCCCGGGTCCCGGTGCCGCCGCCACGCGCATCGAACACCGTGACCGCCGGCTCATCCGGCAAGACCACGGTCACGCCGGTACTAATTTCCGTATCCTCGGCGTTCCCGACCCGAATGCCGTCCACATCGGTCAACAGATTGCGCATGCGGCCCCCAATTTCTTCCACGCCAAGAGATTACCCCGATTTCAGGTTTCACGCATTTTCCTTGGATGGCGAGGGCGGCGCGCTTATATACCTCGCATCACCTATTCTATGGGCAGAGCCATGGCCAAGCTGCACGACGAGGTCGAGCGGCGGCGGACTTTCGCGATCATCGCGCATCCCGACGCCGGTAAGACCACATTGACCGAGAAGTTGCTGCTATTCGGCGGCGCTATCCAGATGGCTGGCGCTGTGAAAGCGCGCGGCGACCGGCGCCGTGGCGCCCACTCGGATTGGATGAAGGTCGAACGCGAGCGTGGCATTTCGGTCGCCTCCTCAGTGATGAGTTATGAATACCGCGGGCGCGCCTTCAACTTGCTCGATACCCCTGGCCACGAAGACTTTTCCGAGGACACCTATCGCACGCTGACCGCCGTCGATAGCGCCGTCATGGTGATTGACGCGGCCAAGGGCATCGAAGAGCAGACCCGTAAGCTGTTTGAAGTTTGCCGTTTGCGCGATGTCCCGATCGTCACCTTCATCAACAAGATGGACCGCGAGGCTCGGGACCCCTTCGAGTTGCTTGACGAAATTGAGCAATCGCTCGCTCTGGATCTGGCGCCGATGAGTTGGCCGATCGGAATGGGGCAATCCTTCAAGGGCTGTTACGACCTGATGGATGACAAACTAATCCTGATGGCAAAGGGCAGTCATGATGCGCCGGACGGGGGCCAGACCTGTGAGGGTTTGGACGATCCAAAACTGGATGAGTTGTTGCCCAATTCTGCGGTGACCACGCTGCGCGAGGAGGTCGAGATGGCGCGCGGTCTTTGCCAGGAGTTCGACCTCGAATCGTTCCGAGCTGGAACCATGACGCCGGTATTTTTTGGATCTGCCGTAAATAATTTTGGCGTCCGGGAACTCTTGGAAGGTTTGACCCGTCACGCCCCGCCGCCGCGCCCGCAGCCGACGGCTGAGCGCGAGGTTGCGCCGGATGAGGACAAGGTCTCAGCCTTTGTCTTCAAGATTCAGGCGAATATGGATCCCAAGCACCGCGACCGCATCGCATTCGCCCGTATTTGCTCAGGACATTTCAAGCGTGGCATGAAACTGAAGCATCTCCGGAGTGCGAAGACGCTGACCGTGCACAATCCAGTCATGTTCCTGGCGCGGGACCGTGAACTGGCCGAGGAGGCATGGCCCGGCGACATTATCGGCATCCCAAACCACGGCAACTTACGCATTGGCGACGGCCTGACCGAGGGCGAGGAACTTCACTTCACCGGCATCCCGAGCTTCGCACCCGAGCTTCTGCAGCGCGTGCGGGCCGAAGATCCAATGCGCGCGAAGCATTTGGGGCGGGCCGTCGAGCAATTGGCCGAAGAGGGGGCCGCGAAGGCTTTCAGGACCCGGATCGGTTCAGATTGGATCGTTGGTGTTGTCGGCGCCTTGCAGTTCGACGTGTTGGCAGATCGCATTCGCACCGAATACGAAATTCCGGTTCGCTTCGAACAAGCGGCCCTGTTTACGGCGCGGTGGGTCGTCGGTGATGATCCGGCCGAGTTGAAGCGGTTCTCCGATAGCCACAACGGCGACTTGGCCGAAGATCACGACGGCATGACGGTCTTCCTGGCCCGCAACGGCTGGCACTTGCAGCACACAGCCGAGGAATGGCCGAACCTGCGGTTTCTGAAGACCCGAGAGCAGATGGCTTGAGCGCTTAGCCCGGTCGTCGTCCCCGCGTAGGCGGGGATCCAGCTCTTCTCTCCGATGCCGGTCTGGATTCCCGCCTACGCGGGAATGACGGAAATCAACCCAGTTCTAGTCGAAGGTCACCACTGAGCGGATCGATTTGCCAGCGTGCATCAGATCAAAGCCCTCGTTGATCTTGTCGATTGGCATCACGTGGGTGATCAGATCGTCGATGTTGATCTTTCCGTCCATATACCAATCGACGATCTTGGGCACATCGGTGCGTCCCCGAGCGCCACCGAAGGCTGTGCCGCGCCAGGACCTGCCGGTCACCAGCTGAAATGGGCGGGTCGAGATCTCCGCGCCCGCCGGGGCCACGCCGATGATGATGCTCTCGCCCCAACCCTTATGCGCGCACTCCAAGGCTTGGCGCATGGTCGTCACATTGCCGATGCATTCGAAGCTGTAATCCGCGCCGCCGCCGGTCAACTCGACTAGGTGTCCGACCACGTCCTCGCCGATATCCTTGGGGTTGACGAAATGGGTCATGCCGAACTTCTCGGCCAATTCCTTGCGCGAATCGTTGATATCGACACCAATAATCATATCGGCACCAACCATCCGGGCGCCCTGAACGACATTCAGTCCAATGCCGCCAAGGCCGAAGATCACGACGTTTGAACCAGGCTCGACCTTGGCTGTATTCATGACCGCGCCGAGACCCGTGGTGACGCCGCAGCCGATATAGCAGACCTTGTCGAATGGCGCGTCTTCGCGGATTTTCGCGAGCGCGATTTCGGGGACCACCGTGTAGTTGGAGAAGGTTGAGCAGCCCATGTAGTGGAGCACCTGCTCGCCGCCGAGAGAGAACCGGCTGCTACCGTCTGGCATGAGGCCCTGGCCCTGCGTGGTCCGGATTGCCTGGCAGAGATTGGTCTTCGGGTTCAGGCAGTATTCACAGACACGACACTCAGGTGTGTAGAGCGGAATAACGTGATCGCCCGGTTTGAGGCCGCTCACGCCGGCACCGACATCAACCACAACGCCGGCACCCTCATGGCCGAGAATGGCGGGAAAGATACCTTCGGGGTCAGCACCTGAGAGGGTGAACTCGTCTGTATGGCAGATGCCCGAGGCCTTGATCTCGACCAACACCTCACCGGCGCGCGGGCCATCCAGGGTCACGGTCTCGATGCTCAGCGGTTTGCCGGCTTCCAAGGCCACGGCGGCGCGGGTTTCCATGGGGTCTCTCCCTCGTTTGGTCGATGCACTCTGTGTAGATTGATAAGACGAGACGGGCCGCAGGTTGCGGCCCGCTCGGGTGGTCCGACTTAGCCGTTAATCAGGACCATGATCAGCGCTACAGCTGAAATGACCGAAGCAACCATCACCAATGGATGCAGGCTTTCGTAGACATTTTCCTCAGGCACTCCGTCGGGTCGCATGTGCTCTCCTCCCTCTGCGGTGGTCTGTGTCGTGGTCGTCTCTCCTCCGGCACTTGCGGCGACGATCTCGCCAAAAGTCCCGAAAAACTCACCCGCCATTTTCTTGGCGGTGGAATCGATCAGCCGCGAGCCGATCTGAGCCAGCTTGCCGCCGACCTGGGCATTAACCTCGTAGCTTAGAACCGTACCACCGCCCTCGGCATCCGACAGCCGGACCTTGGCCCCGCCCTTGGCAAAACCAGCGGCTCCGCCCTTGCCTTCACCGGAAATGGTATAGCCGTTTGGCGCATCGATATCGGAGAGCGTTACCTCGCCGCCGAACTTCGCTTTCACCGGGCCGACCTTGGCGGTGACCTTGGCGCTGAATCCGGTGTCGGAGGTGCGGATCACCTCGTCGCAACCGGGGATGCTTTGGCGCAGCACCTCGGGGTCGTTCAGCGCATCCCAGACCGCCTGTTTCGGGGCGGGGATGGTGTATTCGCCAGTCATGTCCATACGGTTGGGTCTCTCGTACTCTCGATTTAATTACGGTCACCATCTTCGCACTGCACGGAACCCCAAGCCAAGCCTGAAATCGAGGGCGCCGCTTACGCGTGTCGCACGCCGATCGTTAAGAGATAATCACGGGGCATGGCGATACCGATCTCCGTGCGGAACTGGTCGTGGAAAGCGATAAAATCGCGACTTAGCTGGGTTGCGCGATCGGTTGGGAGATTTTGCAGTAATTTCACTGTGAGCCCGTGACTCGTCGCCCACATATTCCAAATCTCCTCGCTGCTCGGCTCTCGGAGAATGCTGCACCCATTCTCGAATTTGAGATCAAATGCGTCGCCCAACAATTCGCCAACCCTGCGTCGATCGCCCCATAGGAACTGCGAAGGCGGTGCCGGGTCGGGGGGTGTGGGTCGAAGGGGTGCGAATACTTGTTGGACGAGCTCAGCGACCGAGCCACCGGCCGGCCAAGAGGTTAGAGCTACCCGTCCGCCGGGGCGGCAAACCCGCGCGATTTCTTGCGCCGCGATCTCCGGGTGTTCTACGAAAATCACCCCGAATGTGGACATAACGGCATCAAAGGAATTGTCTTCAAAAGGCAAGGCTTCGGCGTCAGCCGTCCTGAAATCGATCGCCAACCCTTCCGTGCTCGCCAATTCGTTGGCGGCTGTTATCAAATCGTCGCCGAAGTCGATGCCACTGACCTTGGCGCCGCGCCGCGCCAGAAGCCGCGCCCCCCAGCCAGTGCCGGTGGCGATGTCTAGAACACTGTCCCCGGGTGTTGGTGCGAGGCGGCGGACGCAGTGGACGATAGCGTCGCCGATATCTTCGCTGAATTTCTCGTAATCCCGTCCTGCCGCCGCCCAATTCGCAGCCTGGTTCGTTTTATGCGGACGGACGGGCGCCCCGGCCATGAACAGCTCTCCTTTCGATCATCCGTTGGCGTACGCGATGATCAGCGTGATGGTCAGAACGACGGCGACCAAGGCCACCGAATTTCCGAGTTGGGTGGTACGACCCAAAATTCCGGCCGGTCCGAAGTTGCGGGCTGAGCTTTCGACCATACCGCCGATCAAACCCCGAGCGATCGCTAAAAAGCCTTGGTAAAGATTGTCGATCATCCGGCCAATCCCGACGGCGGCACGTGGGATGAGACGGCGGTAGAACCATTCGGCGTCCAGATTGACCGAAGGCAGTTCCGGCGGATAGATGCCCGAGAGCTTGAGCCAGACGAAGGCCAGGGCGGAGAAGAACAGAATTTGCAACTGGGTGAGCACATGCGTGCTGTCGTAGGGAACATAATCAACCTGATACGGCAGCAGGCTGTAGAGCACCGCCGGATAGCTGCCGTTGAAGATGCAAAGTGCGGCCGCCAATCCCATCGCGATCAGCATGTTCCAGGGGGCTTCCTTGGTTCGGATGCCGCTGTCGTGAGCGAAGAAGGCGAAGAACGGGATCTTGATGCCTGCGTGGTGGAACACACCGGCGGAGGCGAACAAGAGCATCAGCCAGATGATCGGGTAACCCTCATCCAAGGCAGCCACCATCACCATGGATTTCGACACGAAACCCGAGAACAGCGGGAAGGCAGAGATCGATGCGGCGCCGACGATACAGAACCCGGTCGTCCACGGCATGCTCTTGTAGAGCCCACCCAACTCCGAGCCGTTGATCTTGCCCGTGCGGTACAGAACCGCCCCCATGGTCATGAACAATAAGCCCTTGAAGATTACGTCGTTGAAGGCGTGACTGACGGCGCCATTGATCGCCAATTCAGTACCAATACCGATACCGACAACCATGAAGCCAACCTGGTTGATAAGGCTGTAGGCCAGCACCCGGCGCAGGTCGTTTTCGATGACCGCGAAGAAAATTGGGAACATCGCCATGGCGCCGCCGATGTAGACCAGAAGTTCTGTTCCAGGAAAGGTTCTTGCGAGCGCATAAACCGCGACTTTTGTGGTGAAGGCGCTGAGGAACACGGTTCCGGTCGGCGTTGCTTCCGGATAGGCATCGGTCAGCCAATTGTGCAGGAACGGGAAGCAGCACTTGATACCGATGGCGATCAGGATCAGCCAGGCTGCCGGACCGGCCAGCGTCATCGTCTCGATCGCGATAGAGCCGGTCGTGTTGACCTTGACCAGGATGCCGGCCAGCAGGATGACACCTGATGCAATCTGGACGATCAGGTAGCGCATGCCGGCGCTATAGGCGCGCTCCGATCCTCGGGCCCAAATCAGGAAAACCGAGCTGAGTGCCAGCAGTTCCCAGAAAATGAACAACACGATCATATCGCCAGCGAATACAGCCCCCAAAGCCGAACCGGCGTATAGCAGTGCCGAGGTTTGCTGCACCGTATCGCGAACGTGCAAGGCGTAGATGACCCCGAACAGGGCCGCAATGTGGAACAAATAACCGAACAACAGGCTGAGCTTGTCCAATTGGACCAGGGTCAGCGTGTAGTCGAGGAACGGCTCCTGCCAGGTATAACCGCCGTCCATCATCAGCAGGTTGAGCCCGCCGAATATCGGCACCAGTAGCATCAAACCGCCGCGAACCCAGCCACGGGTCACGCCGGCGAGCAGAGCGCCGGCGAAGAAGATTGCAAAGGGGGGGAGACTACCGATCACGGTCATAGTAATCCTCGTCCCGCATCAAAACCTTCCTGAGCTCCTTGGCCACCACGACCAGCAGGACACAGGCGCCAAATCCGTAAAGGGCGTGAAACCCAATCAACGACTCCCAGGGGTGAACCACGTGCCGGTGGAAGAATATATCCGCCGCCAGCAGTACCGCACAGCACGCATAGAAGACCCAAAGCAACCGTTTAACGTTCTTGGGATCGTCGAAAATGTACTTCTTTTCCTCCATCCCTATGGCCTCCCAAGTGGTAAGAGGAACTGGTAAATCGGGTCGGCATAGAAGAACAACACGATGCAGCCCACCGCCGTGAGGCAGGGCGGAACCACACACCAAAGCGGTGCCTCGGCAAACCCACCGGAGGACGATGTGTGGTGCTCGTCGACGGCTGCGGCCCCAAGAGATCTGGCCGGCTCGGGCGGCGGGAAGAAGAACCCGCGCACTACCAACGGCAATAGATAACCCACGTTGAGCAATGAGCTGACCATATAGACGCCAACCACCAGCAAGAGCCCTTCGTTGGCGGCACCCAGCGCCATGTACCACTTGCTCCAAGTGCCTCCCATGGGCGGCAGGCCGATGATCGAGATGGCGCCGATGAAGAAGGCCGCAAAGGTGAACGGCATCGCCCGCCCAAGGCCGCGCATGTCGCTGATCTCTGTCTTGTGGGTTGCGACGTAGATCGCGCCGGCGCACATGAACAACGTAATCTTGCCGACCGCGTGGGTCGCGATATGCAGCGCCCCGCCGATGACCGAAAGCTGGTTCGCCACCGCAACCGCGAGCACGATGTAGGCAAGCTGGCTAATCGTCGAATAGGCCAGCCGAGCTTTCAGGTTGTCTTTGGTCATTGCGACCAACGAGGCGGTAAGCAGGGTAAAGGCCGCGACCCACATCAACCACTCGGACGCGCCCGTGGTCGATAAGGTCTCGATGCCGAAGATGTAGATCGCCACCTTGAGCACCGTGAACACACCTGCCTTGACGACCGCGACCGCGTGCAGAAGTGCGCTGACCGGTGTCGGTGCCACCATGGCCGAGGGCAGCCAGCGGTGGAACGGCATGAGCGCCGCCTTGCCGATGCCGAACATATAGAGAGCCAGCAAGACCGGCAGCATGGTCGGATCAATCTTGTCGGCGAGGATGCCGCCAGAGGTGAAATCAAGCGTGCCGGTCGCAACCCAGGTCCAGATGATGGCGATCATCTGAAAGCCGATTGAGGTGCCGAGCAGCAATCCCATATAGACCCGGGCACCGGATTTCGCCTCGTTGGTTTCCTTGTGTGCAACCAACGGGTAGGTCGAGATCGTCAGGATCTCGTAGAAAATGAACAGCGTGAACATATTGGCTGCGAAGGCGATGCCGATGGCGCTGGCGATTGCAATCGTGAAGCAAATGTAGAACCGGGTCTGCTTCTGCTCGTTGCCGCCGCGCATGTAGCCGATTGAGTATATCGAATTGACGATCCAGAGCCCGGACGCGACGACGCCGAACAGCATGCCAAGCGGCTCGATTTCTAGTGCCAAAGACAATCCGGGCAAGACCTCGACCAAGTGCAGCGCCGGTCTGGCGCCTGCGGCGACTTGTTGGGTCAACCAGATGACCACGGCGAATAACGACACCGCCGAGATCAGGGTCATGGCCTCGCGCTGGTTCGGGTTCTTGTCGCTTATCGCCACCAGCAGCCCGCCCAGGGACGGGATCGCGAGGGTCAGTATGAGGGCCAGTTCGAGCGTCATCCGCCACCCCCCAGGAAGGCCTTCGCCGCTGTTGTCGCAACCGATGTGGTCAGCTCGGCATCAATACCAAAGTAGAAGTTTGCCAGAACCAGGAGCCAGAGCGGCACCAGCATCGACATAGGCGCTTCTTGGATTGCGGTCTCATCATCGGCTTCTCGGAAATACGCCGCCTCGATCACCTTCCAGACATAGAAGATGGCCAGCAGCGAGGAGGCGACGATCAGAACCGCGATCGGCCACCAGCCGTTTTCGATTGCCGCCATGACCAGGTACCACTTCGAGATGAAGCCGACGGTAGTCGGAACGCCAATCAGGCTGAGGCCGCCGGCCGAGAAAGCGGCCATGGTCCACGGCATGCGCTTGCCGAGACCGCGCATGGCTTCGATGTTGGTTGAGCCGACCCGGTACGCTACAGCACCAATGGCCAAGAACAAGGCCCCCTTCATCAGCGCGTGATTGAATAGATGCAGAATTGTCGCCGTTAGGCCGGTCGTCGACAGCATGCCGATCCCGAGCACCATGTAGCCGAGCTGTGCCACGCTGGAGAACGCCAGCAGTCGTTTGACGTTCACCTGATAGATCGCGGCAATCGTGGCAACGAACATAGCCGCCAGTGCCAGCGGTATCAGCACCCAGGTGAGGGTAAGCGCTGCGAACTCGAACCCGGTCCCAAACACCGTGAAGACAAAGCGCAACAAGACGTAAACCGCCACCTTGGTCGCGGTCGCGGCCAGGAATGCAGTCACGACCGAGGGCGCGTAGGTATAGGCATTCGGCAACCAGACATGCATCGGGAACATCGCGAGCTTCAGCCCGAGGCCGACAACGATGAAGGCGAAGGCCGCATCGACGGTCCGATTGGCGCCAAGTTCCGGAAGGCGTGCCGCAAGGTCTGCCATGTTGAGCGTGCCGGTGACCATGTACATCAGGCCGAGGCCAATAACGAAGAACGTCGCCCCGACCGTTCCCATGACAAGATAGTTGTAGGCGGCGGGTAAGGCCCGGCGGTCAGCATCCGCACCCAAGGCTACCAGCGTGTAAGTCGAGAGCGATGAGATCTCAAGAAACACGAAGACGTTGAAGGCATCGCCGGTCGCGGTCACGCCTAGCAGTCCGGCCAGGCATAGAAGATAGGCCGTGTAGAAATGCGCCCGGCGAGACGGCTTGATCTCGCGCTCGACACTCTTCTTGGCGTAGGGCAGCACCACGGCACCAATGCCTGAGACGATCAGCAGCACGAAGGCGTTGACCGCGTCGATCCGATACTCAATGCCCCACGGCGGTGCCCAATTGCCGACATGATAGCTGATATCTCCGGTGGCCATCACCTGAGCCAGCAAAGCAATCGACATGGCGAAGGCCAGCCAGCTGACGACCATGGCCATCATCCAAGCCAAATCTCCGCGCCGTAGCATCGAGCAGAGCGGTGCCGAGATCAGCGGGACGACGACCTGCAGGATCGCCAGATGAGGCTCAAGCGCCGCAATCATCGGGCTGCCCTCGACATTTCTTCGGCCACGGTGGCGTTATCCTGATCGCGGACCTCGTCTTCCTCAATGGTGTCGTAGGCCTCGCGGATGCGCACGACCAAGGCCAGGCCAAGCGCCGTCGTCGCAACGCCAACCACAATCGCGGTGAGGATCAGCACATGCGGCAGCGGATTGGAGAACACTTCCGGCTTGCCGGTCAGGATCGGTGCGGTGCCTCCCTCGACCTTGCCCATGGTGATGTAGAGCATAAAGACCGAGGTTTGGAAGATGTTCAGGCCAACAATTTTTTTGATCAGATTGCCGCGCGAGGCGACGATGTAGATCCCGATCATCATGAGCACCATGATGATCCAATAATTGTAGTGGGCGAGGATGTCCTGGATCATCGGTCTACCAGTCCTCGTCGTCGATCTGGTGCGGGCGCGCGGCGTAGGTGAAGAAGATCGCGATCATGACCGCTGCAACCGTGGTACCAACTCCGAATTCGACCAACCAAATCCCAAGATGCTGGCCACCGGTATCGCTCGGGCGGAGCACATCATAGTCGAGGAATTTCCCGCCCATAAGCAGCGTTGCGACGCCAGTGCCGGCAAAGATCAGAACGCCGGCCGGTACCAGGATGCGGAGTGCGCCATCCGGGACCACTTTGCGCGCCTCTTCCAAACCAAAGACCAGCGCGTAGAGGATAAAGGCCGCAGCGATGATCACGCCGGCCTGAAAGCCGCCGCCCGGTCCGAAGTCACCATGGAACTGGACATAGAGGCCGAAGATCAGAATGAACGGGATCATCAGCTTGGTGACAACACGCAGGACGAGATGATGCTTCATGCCCGGTCCTCCTTCTCGCCGTCTTCGTCTTCCTCATCCTCTTCGCGGCGCCAGACCAGCAGCAGCAATACGCCGATGCCGGCGGTAAAGATAACGGCGGTCTCGCCGAGCGTGTCGTAGCCGCGATAGCTGGCCAGCACGGCGGTCACGATGTTCGGCATCGAGACATCGTTGGCGGTACCCTCAATATACTCCGGCACCACGTGCTTGAGAGCCGGTGCGTTCGGATCGCCAAAGCGTGGCATGTCGAGGGTGCCGTAAACCAGGGCCGCGCCAGTCACCAGTGCAATGATCAATGGCCCGATGGAAAGCGTCTCCGGCACCTTTTCGCGGCGCCTCGTCAACGCCAATGTGCCGAGCATCAGGACCGTCGAGATCCCGCCGCCGACCGCAGCCTCTGTGAAGGCAACGTCAACCGCGTCTAGATTTGTGAAGAGTGCTGCCGAGAGCAGGCTGAACACGCCGGTCAGCATGACGACTGAAAACAGATGGCGCAGCCGCAAGACGTAGAACGCCGTCACAGCCATGAAGGTCAGCAGGACCAGGGATATGAGGATACCAGCCATTGCCTAGTCCCCCGCCTTGCCAGCTTGGCTATCATCGTCCTTAACGCCCCAGGGCTTCAATCCCATGGTCCAGGCCGCATTGGCGATCGCGTGGGTCGAGGTTGGGCTGGTGAAGAAGATGAAGACGCCGATCAGGATCAGCTTAACCGCGGTGTTGGTGAAACCTGCCTGCAGGAGAAGGCCGAGGGTCATCAGTTCCAACCCTGCGGTATCGGTTATGCCGGCGGCATGCATGCGGGTGTAAAAGTCCGGCAGGCGGACCAAACCGAAAGACCCGATCAACACGCCGGCCGAACCGAGCAGGATCAGGATCCAGGACAACACGTCCAGCACCGGTTGGATCAGGGTGAGGAACTGCTCCATCAGCCGCCCACCTGCTTGTTCTCTACATCGGTGGGTGTCGCAGCCCCGAGACTGCGGTAGCGGAAGAACTTCAGAATGGCGATCGTGGCGATGAAGTTGATCAGCGCATAAAGCAGCGCGATGTCGAGAAACTCCGGCCGGCCATAGAGAAATCCGATAACGCCGATCAGCAGCACGGTTTTGGTGCCGAAACTGTTACCGGCCAGGACCCGGTCGTAGAGGCTTGGCCCGGCGACGGCCCGAACTAGGGCCAACGCCATGGCGACGAGCAGGGCTATGGAGGCAACGAGAAACATCGGTTCAGTTCGCCTCCAACTCTGTGACGCGGCGATCCATCTCGCCTTCGTCCAGGCCATCGGCCATATCGCTGGTTATGGCGTGGACCAGGACATGATCGTCGAGCACCCGGATAGAGACGGTGCCCGGTGTCAGAGTGATCGAATTGGCGAAAACGACACGGCCAAGGTCGGTCTTCTGGGTGGCGGTTGTCTTGATCATGCGCGGGCTCAGATTGAGACGCGGGGCCAAGACGAGTTTGGCGACATCAATGTTGGCCTTGATGATCTCTTTGCCGAGCCAACCCCAATACGAGAGAAAGCGCAGCTTCAACCCGAGGGGCAAGCTTTCCTCGTCGACGACATCCATGCGGTGGCTGATGTAGACGACGAAAAGAACGGAGGCGACACCCAGGCTTAGCAGCAGGACCACAAAAAATCCTGACAGCAAAAGCCAATAGGCGATGAGCGCCAATCCCAGCCCGATCGCATGGGCCATCCGTCTTCCTTCCCTTGACGTCGGTCGTCATTGCTCGGGCCTGTTGCCCGACTGAGCGGAATGCTATGCCATAAACTCACGGTCTGTCCAAACCTCCTATACAAACCCGCGCGATATCCTGGCGGCGCCCCACGGAGCACGGGTACTATGACCGTCATGCGTATCGATAGTCTTGGAGGCATTAGATGACTTGGTTCACGAATCGCAAATCCGACCGGCCGGCCGGCGACCGTCTTGCTGAGCTTTGGGAACGTCCAGGAATACTGCGCATGCCTGGGGCTCACAATGCGCTGGCGGGCCTCCTGGCACGCGAGGCTGGGTTCGAGGCCCTTTATCTTTCCGGCGGTGCGCTCTCGGCGAGTTTGGGCCTGCCAGATCTGGGTGTAATCACCATGGAGGAGCTGGTCGTTTTTACCCGGTCGATTACCCGAGCGACCGGTCTGCCGCTGTTGGTCGATGGAGACACCGGCTATGGCGAGGCGCTCAATGTGATGCGGTTGATGGTCGAGTTGGAAGCAGCTGGGGCGGCCGGCGTACAGCTTGAGGACCAGATTTTGCCAAAAAAATGCGGCCATCTCTCGGACAAGCTTTTGGCTGAGCCAGAAGCGATGGCGGCCAAGATCCGTGCCGCTGCGGATGCACGCACGCACTTGCGCATCATCGCGCGCACCGATGCCGTCGCGTCCGAAGGCCTGGAGGCCGCGATCTCGCGGGCGAAACTTTATGTCGCCGCCGGCGCCGACGTGATCTTCCCGGAAGCGCTCATCGATGCTGATCAGATGCGCGCCTTTACCGCCGAGGTCGATGCACCGCTTCTATTCAACATGACTGAGTTCGGGCGCACCCCCTACCTCACCGATCGTGAGATTGAGGCGCTGGGTTACAAGATGGTGATTTGGCCGGTTTCCTCGCTTCGGGTTGAGGCGGCGGCGGTAAAGAAACTCTATGGCCATCTGGCGGAACATGGTGGCCAGGAAGCCATCCTGGACGATATGCAGAGCCGCCGGGAGCTATACCAGACCATCGGCTATCACGACTACGAAGCGCTCGACAGCTCAATTGCACAGAGCATTTTGCCGAATACACCCAATCGTTAGGGCGGGTGGCCCAGGCAAATATACGCCACTTATTCTTCGCCGCTTCCCGGCTTTCTTCTGCTGCTCCCGCCTCCCGGAGGAGCAGCGCGTACCACTCCCGCCTCCCGGACGAGCGGCGCGTAGTATTCCTGCTTCCCGGCCGAGCGGCGCGTAGTATTCCTGCTTCCCGGCCGAGCGGCGCGTAGTACTCCTGCTTCCCGGCCGAGCGGCGCGAGAGCCGGGACCTCGATCAGCTTTCAGTACCGTGCCTGGGCGAGATCCCGGATAGCCGGTTCGCAGTTTCCGGGAAGCGGTGAATTGATTGTGGGTGTGGCGGGTGATGGTGATTTTATGCGGCTCCATTTTGCAAAAATAACGTATGAAAGGTTGACCTATATAGGTCAATATTACTGCCGTATTTAAATTGCGTCATAGGAGGCGATTATGAACGGCATGCACTACTACGACGGCGAATGGAGTAA
>JABIRP010000171.1 GCA_018699735.1 Rhodospirillaceae bacterium
GGTTGCCCGCGAACGCGGCACCACGACCTTCCATCTGATGGGCACCTGCCGCATGGGCCCTGACACCGACCCGACCGCCGTCGTCGACGACCAGTTGCGTGTCAAGGGCATGCAAGGCCTGCGGGTTGTCGATGCCTCAATCATGCCGACGATGCTGTCGGCCAACCTGAACGCCTGTGTTCTGATGATTGCCGACAAGGCATCCGACGTCATTCGCGGCCGCGCCCCGTTGGAGCCGATCGTTACTGCGCGAGACTAAACCAGTATCTTGATAGGTCGCGTATCCGGTATTCGATATTTATGGCCGGCGAGAACTCGACCGCTTGTCAGATGCTTCGCCAAAACGAATTTGCCCAAACATAGGCCCGCTTAAATCTTCTTAACTTATTGAAATACATGGTGCCCCCGGTCAGACTCGAACTGACACTTCCTTGCAGAAACCAGATTTTGAGTCTGGCGCGTCTACCAATTCCGCCACAGGGGCACTTTGTTAGGCGGGCGCATCATAACTATTCATTGGCGCGGGTCAATCAATGCTGACGCTTGTGGTATCAGGGTCGGACCCGGTACCCTGATTCATCGCAACCGAACCGAGCGGGAGCAGGCGCATGAGCGCAAAGGTCAAAGCCCTGGTGACTTTGGCGATTGGCGAGGATTACCTCAGAATGTGGGAAGCCTATTACAAGCCGTCGCTGGAAAAATATGCCGAGAAACATGGCTACGATCTGTTCGTGATCGACGACTACCTTGATGCCACACCGCGTGGGCCGGAGCGCACTCCACATTGGCAGAAGCTCTTAATTCTGGAACACCCAGAATTCCGACAATATGAGCATGTCGTCTGGATCGACGCCGATATCAATATCAACTTTCACCACGCGCCTTGCATTGTAGACCACGCTGGCGATACCGATGCCATCGGGCTGGTCAGCCACAATCAGGTCTATGTGAATGACGAGCTCTGGACCAACCGCTGGCACCGAGCTCACCAACTGGGTGGCGGCATTTTCGAACGCCCGCATGGCCCGAGCCCTGTCGAGCGCTATCGCGAGGCTGGGTTACCGGACGATGTGGACGACATGGTCAACACCGGCGTTATGGTGCTGCAACCCGCCAAACACGCCGAGTTCCTGCGCTGGATCTACGATACTTGCGACGAAAACCCGTACTCGGCGAACGAGCAGATGTCACTGTCCTACCACATCTTTCGCCAAGGTCTGTTCCAGCCCCTCGACCCGCGCTTCAATCGGACTTGGAGCGAGGAGATGGTGCAGAACTATCCGTTCCTGATGAATAACCTGACGCGCGAAATCCAACCGGTGATGGCTCTTTGTGTAACCGCCGCCTGGCTCAATACCTGGTTTTTGCATTTCCTGGCTGACGGTCTCTCGCGCGGCGACGTGCAGTTCATCTTGTCGCAATTCGACGACCCGACGAAAATTAATCTGCAGGAACTGATGGGGCCAGTGGAAAGCTAGCGGATAGGGCGCCGCTGAGACGGCGCAGGTCTCGCTCTAACCCGGGTCGCGAAGCCTCATGACCTGCTTAACAAGATCGGCCAGGGACGGGGCCTGCATCTTGTCCATAACGTTGGCGCGGTGAACTTCGACAGTTCGTTGGCTGATGCCAAGCGTATGCGCGATCTGCTTGTTCAGTTGACCGTCCATCATTTGCCCGAGAACTTCGCATTCACGCTGACTCAACTGATCATGACGTCGGCGTATCTCGGCAATCTCCAGACGCTGCGTCAGACGTGTTTTGGAGAGCTGGAAACCGCGATTGACCAAATCCAGGACATGTTGATTATTGATCGGCTTCTCGACGAAATCGAAGGCGCCTGATTTCATCGCCTGGATAGCAATGTGCACGTCGCTATGAGCGGTCACGATGATGACCGGCACGTCAATACCGCGCTCGTTCAGCTCCTGCTGCAACTCCAAGCCGCTCATTTCCGGCATGCGGACATCCAAAAGCAGGCAACCAGGTTGATCCGCATCGAAAGAGCCGAGGAACTCGAGTGCTGACGAATAACTGACAGCCTGAATCCCAACGGATTTCATCAGAGATTCGAGAAGCACCCGATTGGCTTCAAGATCGTCAACTATATGCGCGGTCGGTTGCATATTTGCCGCCCCCTCGATTTACCTGCCTCGCCGGCTCATATGAGCGCGGCCATATAGGTCCAGATAGGCACAAATAAGCCCAGTTAAATTGGTCCGATCACGTTAAACAGCATCAATTTATCTCCTGGCACCCCAGGCAGGTCAAGGCACACTTCCTTAATCGGTTTTCACTGTGTCCTCGTTCTCGCCATTCATGCTCCCGGGGCCGCTCTCGGGGCCGCTCCCGGGGCCGTTCTCGGGGCTGGCGAGGTCCGCAGCGGGTAATTCGAGCCAAAACGTGGTTCCATCCCCTTTTTTGCTCTCGAAACCGATTTCGCCTCCCATCGATTTTGCAAGGTGACGCGCAACGGTCAGGCCGATTCCGGTTCCTTCAACATCAACGGTCTCGCGGCCACGCTCGAAAGCCTCGAATACCAGCGGACGGTCAACCTCGGGAATACCAATACCCGTGTCCGCAATGGAAATTCTGATGGTACCGTCCGTCCCGTTGCCAACCGCAATCGTCACATGCCCACCTGTGTGATTGTAGCGCACCGCATTGGTAAAAAGAGTCAACAGGATCTGTCGCGCCCGCAATGCATCGGCGCGGACCACAAGATTGCTCCCACCCGACCTGGGTGACAAAATTTCGATTCCTTGCGCCGTCGCCAAATCCCGTACGACGGTCAGGCAATCCTGAATGATCTCCGAAGGATCGACATCTACTAGGTCCAAAGCCACGTGCTCAGCCTCAATGCGGGTCAAATCGAGGACCTGATTTATGAGGGCCAACAACTGGTCGCCGGCACGGGAAATCTGACCAACGAACTCCTGTTGTTCGTCGGTAATCCCACTGTTATCCGCCGTCAAAAGCTGTGCAAAGCCCAAGATTGCGTTCAGGGGTGTGCGCAATTCTTGACTGACCGAAGACAGAAACCTGGTTTTTGCGTTGCTGGCGGCATCCGCTTCCTCCGTGGCGCGGGTAAGCGCCCTTTCAAGCTGTACTGCGGCAGTCAGATCCCGCAGAATTCCAGTTGCGAAGCGCCGATCACCGTGACGCCAGAACCCGACCGAAACCTCACAGTCAAAGGCCCGGCCATCGCGCGCGCGGACAGAGAAGATTCGAGCCCCGGGATTTTCTCGCGAGCGTGCCCCACTTTTGAACAAATCAAGGATAGAGCTGTCCGCCAGGGCCGCCTCATCGGCCAATAAACACCGGACGCTCTCGCCAATAATTTCGCTTGTCGAATAGCCGAACAGGCGCTCGGCCGCCGGATTAAAAGCAACCACCCGACCACGCCCATCAAATGTCATCACCGCCTGGCCGGCCGCCTTGAACATGGCGGCATAGCGCGCCTCACTCGCCTTTATCAGATCCGCCTGACGTTGTGCTTCGCTGATGTCGACGACGATGCTCGCCGATCCACCATCGGCCAACCGCTCATCACGCAACAACATCACGCGCCCGTCGTCCAAAACAATTTGGAGGGCATGCTCCGGTTTATCGCGCTGGCGCTGACGCATCGCCACCCACTCGTCTTCCCGTCCGACCGCGTCCGGGATCATGCCTGACCTGGCAATTCGCAAAGCTAGGTCCGCATATAGCGCACCGACGTAACAGGCCTCACTGCCACCCGGCACAAAATCACGGAAGCGCGTGTTGCAGGCGACAAGACGATCATCATCATCCCAAAGCACGAACGGCTGATCCAGAACCTCAATCGCTCGTCCCATCCGGTGGACCGATTGCTCCGCTTCTCGCAAGGCCTCCTCGGACACTTTCTTTTCCGTGATGTCATGAACCATCATGATGGTCGCCGGTCGATCCCGCCACGGCCCGGTCGAGGCGAAGACTTCAACCCAGCACAGCTGACCATCCGATCGCGCAACTTCATACTCGAATGCGATTACCTGATCATCATCGTTGCCCCGGGTTCGGGCGTGCCGACGCATAACATCTCGATCGCGTGGCACCGCCATATCGAGCACCGAGACCCCGGCCATAAGTTCCATCGGATCCGCGAACCCATGCAGTCGCGCGAATGCGGTATTGGCGTATAGCGGCTTAAAATTGCGATGGACGATGATCGCCGCCTGATCGCCCTCCGCCAAAACCCTATACCGTTCTTCGCTATCCCCCAGCGCCCGCTCCGCCGCTTTTCTAGCTGAGATGTCGGAGAAGAAGATCTGAGTTGCATCGTCTCCGTTCCATTCGACGGGCCCGACCACGAATTCAATCCAGGTCGTAGCACCATCCGCCGACAGTAGACGGCATTCGTATCGATCCGGAACTGTTGGGTCAGAGGTCGCGCGACGTCGGGCATAGGAACGCAGACGCGCTCGGTCGGTTGGCGCTATGAATTCGAGCAGATTGGCACCTGGCGCTAATTGGCTAGCCTCCTCGAACCCGAGCAAACGAAGGAATGCCCGATTGAAATAGAGCAGGCGCCAGTTGCGATGGATTGCGATCGGCTGTGCTGCTTCGTCATAGAGTTTTCGGAACGACGCGATGTCGCGGGTAGGGTCAACCAAAGACCCCGCACTCGAACGCAGACGCTCCAGCTCAAGCTCGCTTTTCTTGCGGCGGGAGACATCGACCCCCTCAACCAGAATGCGTGCGACCAAATCTCCACCCGCACCGAGACGACGAAGGCGGATTTCGTAGTGCCAAACCTCACCATTGTCTCCGAGTTGCCGGCTTTCGATCGATACCGCCTCGCCGGTTAGGGCGCGGCGCATCAGACCCGCAAGCGCCTCCTGAATCTCCGGTGAGCACCACCACCAAGGCAACTGGCCGAACGATTGGCCGACGATCCGTTCGTGGTGGCCAGTCGGTAAGCATCCGATCGCGGCCCGATTTGCAGCAAGGATCTGGCCATGCTCATCAAGCAAGGTCAAAGCCCTATCAGCACTATCAAACATACGCCGCCAAACCGACGATACTTCGTCCGAGATACCCGCCTCATCGGCGCTCAAACCGTCAACCGCACCCACGGCTCTGGCTAACAGAATGCGCAATTCCTCGATATCAAGAGGGTGGTCAAGACAATGGGTTACACCGGCGACCAGCGCCGCCCGCCTGGCGACGCGGTTTTCCGCTGGCGCCAACGAAAGAACCGTACGGTTGGCCGGGATTTCGCCAGCGAGCAACAAATTCGCAATTCTATCAGCGTTGACCAGCGCCGCGACCGGACCCGGTCTCTCCAATGCAGCAAGCAGATCCTCGGGGGCGCTTATTTCGGTGATAGACCACGGATCATCGCGTAATCCGCGTGCAACGGCGACCAATTCGCCAACGGCAAGGCCATGCACCAGCAGGCGTGGCGCAACGCGGCCGCTCAAAGACAAATTCTCGGCTTTATTGGCACTCGACATCCGCAGCAGTCCCGTTTTCCGCCGACATCACTGACTCTATGCAGCCAGGGGTATTCCCACTTAATTCTTGATGCGATGATGTCGATTAATAAGAGGACAAAGCACCAACCGTTCGTGTTCTATGATCGTATCAATTCGACGTCGCCCCGACAATATCTAGAATCGATCCATAGCAGTCGCCAAAGGCAGATGCATCGACTATTTCCAGGTGCTTGTTGTGCGCGGCGAATTATTCCGGTAAGTCAAATCCAGTGCCGGTTTCGGTCTGGATTGAAAGGCGACCGGCGGGAATCAAACTCACACCACTACGGGAGCTTACGCCATGTCCGCGCCCCACTATCTGGTGCACAACACAACCGACACCGTCGGCGTTGTCGTTGTCGAGGGCCTTGAAGCCGGTCAAGAGGCCATAGGTTGGCTGATGGAGACCGACGAAACCATCCGGCACACGACAAAAGATGCCATTCCGATCGGACACAAGATTGCGCTCGGCGATATCGCTGACGGCGACACGATCATCAAGTATGGCCACGACATCGGAAGAGCGGTCGCGGCCATTGGCGAGGGCGGCCACGTCCACGTCCACAACATGAAAACCAAACGCTGGTAGGGGGCCGCATCATGGCTGATACATCTTTTTGGGGTTACCGGCGCGAGAACGGACGGGTCGGTGTACGCAACCATGTCGTCATCCTGCCGCTGGACGACTTGTCGAACGCTGCCTGCGAGGCGGTTGCCAATAACATCAAAGGCACACTCGCCATCCCGCACGCCTATGGGCGATTGCAATTCGGCGAAGACTTGGACCTTCATTTCCGCACATTGATCGGCACCGGCTCGAACCCGAACGTCGCCGCCGTCATCGTCATTGGCATCGAGCCGGCCTGGACCAAGGTTGTAACCGACGGCATCGCCAAAACCGGCAAACCGGTCGAGGGCTTTGCGATCGAGCAACACGGCGACATCAACACGATCTCGCGTGCATCCTACAAGGCGAAGGACTTCCTACACGCCGCCTCCGAAATCCGGCGCGAGGAATGTCCGATCTCTGACCTTTGGGTTTCGGTAAAATGCGGCGAGAGCGACACCACTTCGGGCCTTGCCTCCAACCCGACCGTCGGAAATGTCATCGACAAGATCGACCCATTGGGCGCCACCACCTGTTTTGGTGAGACCTCCGAGATCACCGGCGCCGAGGAGGTTTGCGCCACCCGGGGCGCCACGCCAGAGGCGTCCAAGAAGTTCCTCGCCACCTGGCAGGCGTACATGGACGATGTGATCGAACCGCACAAGACCAGCGATCTATCCGATAGCCAACCGACCAAGGGCAATATCGAGGGCGGTTTGACCACCATCGAAGAAAAAGCCTTTGGCAACGTCGAAAAGATCGGCAAGAACACCAAGTTCATCGATGTTCTGGAACCTGCCGAGGAGCCATCGAAGGGCCCGGGTCTTTATTTTATGGATACCTCCAGTGCGGCGGCGGAATGCGTCACCCTGCAGGCGGCAGCTGGCTTTGCAGTGCATCTCTTCCCAACCGGCCAAGGCAACGTCATCGGCAACCCGATCGAACCTGTGATCAAGCTTTCGGCCAATCCGCGCACAGTGCGAACCATGCATGAGCATATCGATGTCGATGTCTCAGGGATCCTGCGGCGCGAGATGACGTTGGATCAGGCCGGGGACGCCTTGCTCGATATGACCATCCGAACCGCCAACGGGCGTCTGACAGCAGCCGAGACGCTGGGTCATCGCGAGTTTGTATTGACCAAGCTCTATCGCAGCGCCTGATCGATCTGGCTCAAGGGGAAACGAAATGGGCGTCCGGATCTCGCTCGACGATCTACGAGAATTGATCGTGCGGGCGCTCACCAACAGCAAGGTTGCCGACGACATTGCCGGTGTCGTCGCCGACGCGCTGGTTGCAGCCGAAGCCGACGGTATCGCAAGTCATGGGGCGGCCCGCGTACCGCCTTACGCCGAACAAGCGCTCTGCGGCAAGGTTGATGGCTACGCCAGGCCGACGATCGAGCGTTCGGCCCGGGCCGTGATCAACGTCGACAGCAATATCGGCTTTGCTTTTCCGGCGATCACGCTGGGGGTCGAAGCCGCGGTCGAGGCGGTCAAAGAGACCGGCATGGTGGCGCTCGGGATTTCCCACTCGCATCACTTCGGTGTCGCTGGTCACCATGTCGAGCGGTTGGCGGAGGCGGGGCTTGTCGGAATGGCGTTTTCCAACACGCCCTCGGCAATCGCGCCTTGGGGCGGCAAAACCGCTCTCTATGGCACCAATCCGATTGCTTTTGCCTGGCCCCGTCCGGATACCCCCCCGAATGACGCGCCATTGGTGATCGACCTTTCGGTCTCAACTGTCGCCCGGGGCAAGGTGGTGCTGGCTGAAAAGCAAGGCACACCAATTCCAGACGACTGGGCGCTTGATACCGACGGCAAGGCCACAACAGATGCCAAGGCCGGATTGGCTGGATCGATGGCGCCTCTCGGCGGCACGACGGCGGGCGCCAAGGGTGCAGCACTCGGCATGATGATCGAGCTGCTTTGCGGTGCCTTGACCGGATCCAATTTCGGCTACCAGGGGTCCTCGTTCTTTGAGCCGACCGGCGCGCCGCCGTCGATCGGCCATCTGATCCTGGTGTTCGACCCCAATGTCTTTGGCGGCGCGAAGAACTTTGCCGCCCGTGGTGAGGCACTCTTCAGCGAGATTTTGGCACAAGAGGGAACCAGATTACCGGGTGACCGCCGGCTCACGCTCCGACAAACTGCGGCCCGCGACGGGGTCGAATTGCCGGACGCCCTTCATGCAGACTTGATTCGCCGCGCCGGCTGATTTTAACGACACCGACTTATCCAACGCAGGAGAGCCCCGGAACATGGATTTGATAAAGAACTGGGAAGCCATACAGGACGAGATATTGCGGCTCGTCACCAGCTATGGGTTCGATTTTGTCGGCGCCATAATCATCCTGATTGTCGGTTGGATGCTCGCCGGATGGGCGCGGCGCGGCACTCTAAACTTGGCGGATCGCGCAGAGTGGATTGATCCAACCCTAAAGCCGCTGCTCGGATCGCTGGTACGCTACGCGGTTCTCATTTTCACGCTGATTGCCGTCCTCGGTCAGTTTGGCATCGAAACAACCAGCATCATTGCGGTACTTGGCGCGGCCGGCCTCGCGGTCGGTTTGGCGCTGCAGGGCACGCTCTCAAACGTAGCCTCGGGGGTCATGATCCTGGTGTTGCGCCCCTTCAAGGTCGGGGACTATGTCGAAACGGGCGGCGTCGGCGGAACCGTCAAGGAGGTCGGCCTGTTCCGGGTCGAGCTCGCGACCCTCGACAACCTTTATCTCAGCGTTCCCAACTCCCAAGCCTTCAACAGTGTGATCACCAACTACTCCAGACACGATACCCGCCGGATCGATCTGATCATCGGTATCGGGTATTCAAGCGACATCGAGAAAGCGATGGACGTATTGGTGAAACTGGCCGAAGCCGATGAACGTGTCCTTGGCGACCCGGAACCGCAAGTCACGGTCCGCGCGCTCGGTGAGAGCTCAGTCGATGTCGGCCTCAGATTCTGGGTCGATGCTTCGAACTATTGGGGGACAATCACCGACACCAGGAAATCCGTGAAACTTGCGCTCGACAACGCTGGAATAGAGATCCCATTCCCGCATCGCGTCGTCGAGGTCAAGAACGGCTCGCTTCCGGGTTAAAGCGCCTGGCGCGCGCTTCCCCACCACTGCCCTGTAACGGCGACGCAATCGTTAGCCTGTGTTATTGTTGTGAGACCATAATGCACGGTGGGTTTGGATAATGAGTCAGGATTACGTTCAAAAGAAATCTCTGGAAGCCCTGGAGGCGACGAGCGGCAATCGTCGCGAGGCCGGGCTGCTTCTGCGGGTCTGGTCGGAAAGCGATGAGAAGCTCAAGGGCGAACTGACCGCGCCATTTTTGAATAATCTTTGCGCGCTGGCCATTCAGCGTGCATCTTCCCGGCCTGAAGGCCGGCGCCAAGCGAAGCGCGACCGCCAACGCGCCGATGACGACGCCGCCAATCTGTTGTCCGCGATAACCTCCCGTCCCGCTGCCAGCATGACCAGCACCCACGCACCCGTGGCACCACCACCACCTGCCAGCAGCGTGCGACATCGCCAAGCCGTGGCAACACTCGCTGCCGCTTTCCAAAGCCGCACGAAACCGAGTTCGCAATAGACGGTTTACTTAGCCAATCCGGACAATGGGGTATTTTGAACCCGGCACGACGGCCACAGAGACATTGGCGCCATCCGATCGGATGACCAATCGCCACCATGACCGCCGGCCGTGCTCCCCCGCAGGATTCGCTTAGGCTTGGCCAGTCTCAGAGGCGGTTCAATAGAACTGCCACTCGCCCGTGACATTGCGAAGCGCCAGTACCACCACGCTGTAGAACATCGCAAATACGGCGACCAATCCAATGGCCAATGGCGTAATCGCTCCCACGGCTATCAGGTGATGGCCAAGGCCAAAAGCCAGGACCGGGGCGCACAACCAAATCAATAGGCGGAGCAAGCGTCGGCGGATGCTGATCACGTGCCTGCGTCTTGTAAACAATCGCTGCTTCATGATTTAACTTTCTGTTCATAACCATCTAATGACAATATACCTCAAAATCTAAAAGCAATAAATCATATTTACCTTCGTTTTGTGGAATATACTGGAGAATATGGTTAAGAACACAATATGTTGGGGCACTATAGGTTCCGATCACAAGGACAGCGTCCGTTACAGCGGGCGATAGACCCAATACCCCGTTATTCCCGCCACCTTCTTGCCAATTTCCCGCATCATCGGGCGCGTCTTGCTTGGCGTATTCGGACAGTTCGTCTATGTCAGGTCTCTTGCGATCAGGCGCACCCAACTTGCAACGGAAGAGGTTATGGAGGCATCGGTCATTCTGCTGCTTGCTCTGGCGATCGACGCTGTGTTCGGCGACCCGGTCCAGCTGTATGAACGGATCCCGCATCCGGCGGTATTGGCCGGGCGTGCGGTCGAGGCATTCGACAAGCGGCTCAATTCGGCGGCACTCCCGGATACTGCCAAAAGAGTGCGTGGCGTCCTGACGATCGGATGTTTGCTTTTGGGCGCGAGCGGGCTCGGCTGGCTTATCGCGGAAGCCCTCGCCTTGGTTCCATTTGGCTGGATCGGCGAAGCGGCCGTAGCGAGCACGTTTCTCGCCCAGCGCAGCCTGTTCGAGCATGTACGCAGTGTCGCCGAAGGGTTTGAAGCCGGCGGGCTTGTCGGTGCGCGAGACGCGGTCGCTCGGATCGTCGGTCGTGACCCGGATTCTTTGGATGAATTTGGGGTTCGTCGGGCGGCAATCGAATCTCTTGCCGAGAACTTCTCCGATGCGGTTCTGGCGCCGGCATTTTGGTACCTGCTCGCCGGGTTACCTGGATTGATCGCATATAAGACACTCAATACGGCCGACAGCATGATCGGTCATCGCACAGAGAAACATCGCGCCTTCGGTTGGGCAGCAGCGCGGTTGGATGATCTGGCGAACCTCGTTCCAGCGCGCCTGTCCGCCCTGGCGATTGCATTTGGAGGATTCGCCGTCCCCGGCGCCGATCCACGGGCCGCACTTTTATCCGCCTGGCGCGATGGGTCACATCACCGCTCGATCAATGCCGGATGGCCGGAAGCCGCGATGGCCGGCGCCCTCGGCCTTCGCATCGCCGGGCCGCGATATTATGACGGCGCGCCTGTTGACGATGCCTGGATGGGTGACGGACGAGCTGAGATTGCCGCCGACGACCTCACACGCGCACTCCGCCTATTTGTCGCCGCGTGCTGGACTGTCGCTCTGGCTATCGGATTTGCATGGACAATTGGGTGGTAGGCCAAAAGTCAGCGCCGGGCGTCGTCGACTTCCTCGCTGCGGATCCAGCGGATCAAGGCGCGCAGGACATACAAAAATATCAGCGCCGCAGCGATCCCGGCTTCGTCGGCCAGAAAGTCGGCAAAATCAGGCGAGCGAAGCGGCTGATAGGCCTGTACGATCTCGATCATCAAGCCGAAGATCACCAACACCAGGGCGTTGACACCAATACTGAGCCACCGCATCAACAACGGCCCAATCACCCCGGCGGCGATAAAAAAGAAAATGAAGTGACCGATTTTGTCGTCACCCAGATAGGTCTCCGGCGCCAACGGGTCTTTTACCAGATCAAAAGTAAGGAGGGCCGCAGCATTTATCAGGGCGAGGAACACAGTGACCCAAATGCCGACATCTTCTCTACGTCGATGACCTCGCCGACGTCGGCGCCGGCCACTACCGGGTTTTCCACGGGAACTTACCGGCGCATGCCCATTAGCATGTTCCGCAAGGCCGTTGCCATGCAAACCCTTATTACTCATCGCTACCTCACCACCAAGATATCGCACGACCCGAGGTGCGCATCCAGCCTTGAGGCAAATGTCATCGCACTTCGGTCAATTTCGCAATGCCAAAATTCATGAGGGCGTTCGGCGTCGAGGATTGGGAAGAGGCATGGTCCTGGGTCCGGCGGGTTTGGCGCATGGCTTGGCCGATCGTTTTATCCAACATGACCGTGCCCCTGGTCGGTGCCGTCGACACCGCCGTCGCCGGTCACCTGGACGATGTGGCCCTGATCGGCGCCGTAGCACTCGGCTCGTTGGTCTTCAGCTATATCTATTGGGGCTTTGGGTTCCTGCGTATGGGCACCACAGGGCTTGTCGCCCAGGCACTCGGCGCCGAAGACGAGGGCGAAATTCGCGCGGTCCTGCACCGGGCGTTCCTATTGAGTCTCTTGATCGGTGCCCTCTGTGTTTTGCTCGCGGGGCCGGCCTCTACCCTGGCTTTCACCTTGTTGGGTGGCAGCGACACAGTGGAAAGCGGGGCGCGGATTTACTTTGAGATCCGGGTTTGGGGGGCACCAGCGGCGCTATGCAATATCGCAGCTCTCGGCTGGCTCTGGGGCATGCAGGCAGCGCGCGCGTCTTTGGTGCAACAGATCGTTATCAACGGCGCCAACGTCATCCTCAACCTGATTTTCGTATTCCACCTCGGTTGGGGCCTGGAGGGGATCGCCTGGGCCTCCGTGGCGGCACAATATCTCGGTCTCGCCGTGGCCTTGCTGGCAGTCCGCCAGGTACTTTCCAACCGCGCCGCACCGACTACGGTAAGCCGATTGCTCGATTGGGGGCGGCTGAAGGCGATGATGTTAATCAATGCAGACATCTTCGTGCGCACGGTTTGCCTCCTGACCGGCACCGCTTTCTTTATGAACACTGGGGCCAAACTCGGTGACACGGTCTTGGCGGCCAATGCCATCCTGATGGTGTTTCAGACCACCTCGGCCTACGGCATGGATGGGTTCGCTCATGCGGCCGAGGCTCTGGTTGGCCAGGCAATCGGATCCGGTTCGCGTCGCGCCTTACGCGCCGCAGTGGTCATTTCCAGCCTGATGGCGGGATTGCTGTCTCTGGCAGTCGCGCTCATATTCGCAATCACCGGGCCCGGCATAATCGCGCTCCTGACCGACATTGAGACGGTCCGGGAGGTCACCGGGGCCTATCTAATTTGGGCGATCCTTCTGCCACCGATCTCGGTTTGGGCCTATCAGGCGGATGGCATTTTCATTGGGGCCACCCGTTCGGCCGAGATGCGCAACGCCATGATCGTTTCGCTCGCGCTGTTCTGGTTGCTCGGCAGCTGGTTTGCTGACGCATATGGCAACCATGGCATTTGGCTGGCCTACACCATTTTCATGGCGGCCCGGTCTTTAAGTTTAGCGTTCTACTATCCGCGGTTGGAGCGCCGTTTGTCGGATTGAGCTAGAA
>JABIRP010000172.1 GCA_018699735.1 Rhodospirillaceae bacterium
GCGCAACCGCATGTTCAGGATCGCCTCGGCTTGAACCTCTGTCAGCGCGAAGCGCCGCATCATCTCGGCCTTTGCATCGTCCTCTTCGCGAATAATCCGAATGATCTCATCCAGATTCAGATAGGCGATGATATAGCCGGCCAGAACCTCCAGACGGGCTTCGATCTTGGCGAGACGATGTTTGGTCCGGCGGACGAGAAACACCTGACGGTGATCGAGGAAGCCGCGCAAGGCCTCACGCAGCGACATCACACGCGGGGTCTGATCGGCATCGAGCACATTTAAGTTCAGCGAGAATCGGATTTCCAAGTCGGTCTGGCGAAATAAGCTCTCCATCAGCACGGCCGGATCGATATTGCGAGAGCGCGGCTCCAGGACCAGGCGGACATCTTCCGCTGATTCGTCCCGTATATCGTCGAGCATGTTGAGCTTCTTGGCCTGCATCAACTCGGCCATTTTCTCGATCAGCCGCGATTTCTGTACCTGGTATGGGATCTCGGTGACGACGATTTGATAGGTGCCACCTTTCTGCTTCTCAACATCCCACCGCGCCCGCAGCCGAAAGCTGCCACGACCAGTGCGATAGGCCTCTAAAACCGACGCCGGGTCTTCGACCAAGATGCCGCCAGTTGGAAAGTCCGGACCAGGGATCATCGCGACCAAAGTGTCGAAGCCGGCATTCGGATGCTTGATCAGATGCAGCAGCGCCTCGCACAACTCATCGACATTATGTGGCGGTATCGAGGACGCCATGCCGACGGCAATCCCTTGAGCGCCGTTTGCCAACAGGTTCGGGAACGCCGCCGGCAGCACCACCGGCTCGGCGCCCTCACCGTCATAGGTGTCGCGAAAATCGACAGCATCCTGATCGATCCCGTCGAGCAGCAGTTCCGCCACCTTGGTCATGCGGGCTTCGGTGTACCGCATTGCGGCGGCGTTATCGCCGTCGATATTGCCAAAATTGCCGTGTCCGTCGACCAGTGGATAGCGCACAGCGAAATCCTGGGCGAGGCGAACCATCGCATCGTAGATTGCGGCATCCCCATGGGGGTGGAATTTACCCATCACGTCGCCGACAACGCGCGCGGATTTTTTGTACGAATCGGTCGGCGCCAAGCGAAGTTGACGCATGGCGAACAGCAGGCGCCGGTGCACCGGCTTCAGCCCATCGCGCACATCCGGTAACGAGCGAGCCATGATGGTTGAGAGCGCATAGGCCAGATAGCGCTCTGACAGCGCATCGGCGAGCGGCGTCTCGCGAACCCCGTCAACGGGAGATGTTGTGTTCATGGGATGCTTCCTCCGCCAGATATAGTATGGAAGCGGAGATCGCGATCAAGCGAGAATTTGGATTGAGGGCGTGAAATCCGCCGCCATCCGATGCTCCACAGCCCTATTCAGCGTAGTCAGGCTCCTGGGCATCCAGGATACGCTTGATCTCTGCCAAGTGGCGGGTTGCCTGATCGTCCCGGTCACTCTGCATTTGCTCGAATGTACTGGCGCAAACATCCTGCGGAATACGCTGCAGCGGCTGGCCCGTCGACATTGCCAGGACCTGCGCTTGCGCGGCGCGCTCCAGGTAGTAGAGATCATTAAACGCATGAGCCACGGTCGGCCCGGTGGCGATGATGCCGTGGTTGGCGAGAAAGGCGATGCGCTTATCAAAAAGTGCGTCCGCCAGCCTGTCGCCCTCGTTCGCGTCCAGGGCCAAGCCGTTGTACTTGTCGTCATATGCAATTTGGTTGTGAAATTTCAGCGCTGGCTGGGCGATCGGCTCCAGGCGCCCACCCTCTATGGCTGTCAATGCCGTCGCATAGGGCATGTGGGTATGCAGGATGCAGCGCGCATGCGCGCATTTCACATGGATGCGCCAATGAATGAAGAACGCCGTCGCCTCCGGCGGCTCAGAGCCCTCGATCAGATTGCCCTCTGCATCCACCTCGACCAGATCCGAAGCACGAATATCGCGCCAGTGGCGGCGATGCGGGTTAATTAGAAAGCGATCGTCCTCGCCCGGCACCATGACACTGAAGTGATTGTCGACCCCTTCGTGCAATTCCAACTTCGCGGACCAGCGCAGCACCGCCGCCAGATCGATTCTCGCCTGCTTTCTTGCGTCCATGATCCTGCTCGATTGGAATAAGGCTTTGGGGTAAGTGGTCGGAGTGACAGGATTCGAACCTGTGACCTTCCGTCCCCCAGACGGATGCGCTACCAGACTGCGCCACACTCCGGCCGTAGTGGACGGCTCAACCGCACCGCCCAGCCCAGTCTTAGCCCCTCGTCAAGGCATCGGCAAGAGCCGGAACGTCTAGCGGATTGTCAAATGTGCACTTTCCTACGCATGATACGGTTATGAGCAATACAGACCTCACAGACAACCTCACTGACAACCTCAGAGACACGGGCGGCCATGAGGTAGAACGCGAGAACCTCGGCCGATTGTTTACCGGCCTCTGGCGCCTAGGCTCGAACGCGCTCGTCGCCTGGTTTCCAAACGAGAGCGGGATCGAGATCCTTACCGTTCCGAAGATCCGCCTATTTTCCAGCAGCGCGGCCCATCCCCGTGTGTTTGACGGCGCCCGTCTCATGGACAAAGAGACTTTTGACGAAGTCGGCCGGGCCTTGAATGTTCAGCCAATCGAAATCCGGCTGGATCAGAAGATCGGCATAGAACCCGATCAAACACCGCCCGGAATTGTCGAGCGGGTATTCCGCAATTACACGACCACCAAGACCCAAAACCGGATGGTCTATCTGGTGGATATTGTTGGGTTTTCTCGATTTTCGGCCGAAGCGCAGGCGAGCCAGCTTGCGACTTTGGAGTTTGCCCTGAATATCGCTGAAACCATGGCAACCGAGCGTGGCATCGAGGCCAATCTGATGCGGTCGACCACCGGTGATGGGTTCTACGTCTGGAACCGCAGTTCCGGCTTGGAAGCGGATATGAACTGCCTGGTGGTGATCGTACTGTTCTTGACCTATCACGCCGCATTGCAACGTACGGTCGGGGATCCGACGGCAGTTCCCGAAATTCGCAGCTGCCTCAGCGTCGGCAGTCACTACACCTATTATCAACCCAGCATGTCGACGACCGCCGCCTGGGAGTACATTGTTGGCGAAGTGACGATTTCGGTCGCCCGCCTGATCGCCGGCTGCAAGCCCGGGCAAATCATGCTCGGAGATTTCACCCGAAGTTCGGAAGACGGTGGCCCGGATCTGGACTCCGCAAAGTTCATTGCTGAGGTCGTAGAGCGAATACAGGCCCTCAAGGGGCTGAACCTGCCTGGCGGAGCCATTGAGCGCGCCGTCGCCTACCTGACCGGACCACAGGCCCAAGATGGCGGTTATCGCAATCAACGCATGTCGGTGACCGATAAGCACGGGCTGAAACACTATTGCTATAACTTGAAGATCAACGTTTTCTCAGACGATGCTGATCCGTTCCTGATCGGCGTACAGCATTCGGAATTGTTCAAACCCAAATAGAGACCGCTGGTCTAGCGCGCGATCGCATAGAGTAACGGCGGCTGACCAAGGACCCCTCCTATGTCCATGTCCCTCGACGGCATCCGTGTTCTCGACCTGTCGCGCGTTCTGGCCGGACCATTTTGCACACAGACGCTGGGCGATCTCGGGGCCGACGTAATCAAGATTGAGCGCCCGGGTGTCGGCGACGACACCCGACGCTGGGGGCCGCCGTTTCTGCAAGACGCAGCGGGTACGGACACGACCGAGAGCGCCTATTACCTTTGCTGCAATAGAAACAAACGCTCTGTCGCGGTCGATATCGCCAAGCCGGCGGGCCAGTCCATCATCCGCACGCTTTTGGCGTCCTCGGACGTGTTGGTGGAAAACTTCAAGGTCGGCGATCTCGCCCGTTTTGGCCTTTCCTATGATCAGCTTTGCGAAGAGTTTCCACGCCTGGTCTATTGCTCGATCACCGGCTTTGGCCAAACCGGCCCATACGCGGCCCGCGCTGGGTACGATTATTTGGCCCAGGGCATGGGCGGTATCATGAGCGTCACTGGAGAGGCTGACGGCATGCCGACCAAGGTCGGTGTCGCCATCGCCGATGTGATGACCGGCATGCAGAGTGCTATTGCTATCCTGGCAGCTCTGCGCCACCGGGATGCTACCGGCAGCGGCCAGCACATCGACGCCGCTCTCCTCGACACCCAAGTTTCCTGGCTGGTCAATCAGGCGACCAATTTCCTGATATCCGGCAAAGCCCCCGGAAGGCTCGGCAACGCCCACCCGAATGTCGCCCCCTATCAGGTCTTCGAAACCCTCGACGGTCATCTCATTCTGGCGATCGGCAATGACGGACAGTTCGTGAAATTTTGCAATCATGTCGGCCAGGCGGAACTTGCCCAAGACGAGCAATTCGCAACCAATGCCGCGCGGATTACCAATCGAGAGCTGTTGGCCGGGATCGTTACCGGCATTCTGACGACCAAATCCACAAATACCTGGATCAGCGAGTTGGAAGGTGCCGGTGTGCCCTGTGGACCGGTGAACGACATCGCTGGCGTCTTCGACGACCCACAAGTCCAGGCACGTGACATGCAGATCTCAATGGAGCATCCGCTCTCGGTCGATCCAATCGATCTGGTCGCCTATCCGCTCAAGCTCTCCGATACGCCGGCGCAATATCGAAGGCCACCGCCGATTCTCGGCCAGCATACCGAAGAAGTGCTGACGGAACTTGCCGGAATGAGCGCAGATGAAGTCACGCGTCTCAAGGAATCCGCCATCCTCTGAGGCTGTTTTGCCCTCACCTCTCGCCCCTCTTGCGACACCCTCCCCCTCGCCCTTATAGTGCCGCTTTAATGACACCACAGCCAACATCAGATACTCGGTCCGCTCCGAGTTTCCGTTTCCGACACCTGCTCGGTATCGAGGGGTTATCGCGAGACGACATCACCCAAATCCTCGATGTGTCCGATGGATATGCTCAAACCAATCGTCAGGCAGACAAGAATGTCGACCATATGGTTGGACGCACCGTCATCAATCTGTTCTTCGAGAATTCGACCCGTACCCGCACCTCGTTCGAATTGGCCGCAAAACGGCTTGGCGCCGATGTAATCAACATGTCGGTCTCGACCAGTTCGATAAAAAAAGGCGAGACACTCATCGACACGGCGATGACGCTGAACGCCATGCACCCGGACGTGTTGGTCGTACGCCACCAGGATTCAGGCTCGGTTCATCTGCTGGCGGAGAAGGTCAACTGCTCGGTCATCAATGCTGGTGACGGAAGTCACGAGCACCCGACACAGGCGTTACTAGACGCGCTGACCATTCGCCGCCGCCTTGGGCGGTTGGAGGGGCTGACGGTGGCAATCTGCGGCGATGTTGCCCACAGCCGGGTGGCGCGCTCGAACATTCATCTGCTGTCGATCATGGGCGCCAGGGTGCGCGCCGTGGCTCCGCCGACGTTGATCCCACCTGGACTGGACCGAATGGGCGTCGAAGTGCACCACGACATGCGCAAGGGCATTGCCGACTGCGATATCGTGATGATGCTGCGTCTGCAAACCGAACGCATGCAAGGCAGCTACGTCCCTTCGATCAGAGAGTATTTCCAGATCTTCGGGCTTGATTACGACAAACTCGGAGCGGCCAAGCCGGACGCGTTGATCATGCATCCGGGACCGATGAACCGGGGCATTGAGATCGACACCGACGTGGCCGACGACATCGACCGTTCTCTGATCCGCGAACAGGTTGAAATGGGTGTGGCAGTCCGCATGGCCTGCCTGGACCTGTTATCCGGCAACCAGACCGAACCCTGGGCTAAAAACCAATGACCAGCCGATGACCAGGACAATGACAAGCCAATGACAAGCCAATGAGCCGGACGATCTTCAAGAATGCGCGGGTGTTGGACCCGTCGAGCGGCCTGGATGAAAAAGGCGCCGTCCTGATTGAGGACGACCGTATCCTAGAGGCCGGCCCTAATGTCTTCGTCGACAGTGTGCAGGACGATGTGAACGTGGTCGATTGCGCCGGCAAGTGCCTAGCGCCCGGCCTGATCGATATGCGGGTCGAGACCGGAGAGCCGGGCCACGACCATCGGGAGACCTTTGCCACTGCCAGCCTGGCCGCGGCGGCCGGTGGCGTGACCACGATCGTCTGCCTGCCCAACACCGACCCTGTGGTCGATGACCCCTCGGTGCTGGAGTTCGTGCAACGTCGCGCGGCGGCGGTGGGCATGGTCAACATCCACTCCTACGGTGCCGCGACCAAGGGTTTGCGCGGTGAGGAAATGGCCGAACTCGGCCTGCTGCATATGGCGGGTGCCGTTGGCTTCACCGACGCGCACCGGGCAATCGATAATTCCACGCTGATGCGCCGGATCCTTGCGTATTCGACCATGTTCGATAGCGTCGTGATCCAACACCCCGAGGACCCCGATCTGGTCGGCTCAGGCGTGATGAACACCGGCGAGACGGCAACCCGGCTGGGGATGACCGGTATTCCGCCGGTTGCCGAGGTCATCATGGTCGAACGTGATCTGCGACTGGTCGAAACAACCGGTGCGCGCTATCACGCCTCGCGCCTATCGACGGCTGCGGCAATCCGGGTGATGCGCCGGGCCAAGGACAAAGGGCTCAACGTCACCTGCGACACGGCTCCGCATTATTTCGCGCTGAATGAGGGTGCGGTCACCGACTACCGGACCTTTGCCAAGGTCTCACCGCCGCTGAAATCCGAGGACGACCGCTTGGCGGTTGTGGCCGGGTTGGCCGATGGCACTATCGACGCCATCGTCAGCGACCACACGCCACGCGACCCGGATTCCAAACGCCTGACCTTCGAGCTTGCCGAGACCGGCACGCTCGGATTGGAGACGCTGTTGCCGGTGACCTTGGAGCTTGTCAACAATCGGGCCCTTTCGATGCTCGCCGCCTTGGCACCGCTGACCTGCAACCCGGCCCGCATACTTGGCCTGCCCGGCGGCACGCTGGCCAAGGGCGCGCCGGCCGATCTGGTA
>JABIRP010000173.1 GCA_018699735.1 Rhodospirillaceae bacterium
CTTGTAAGCTGGTGATCGACCCATTAGGTTGCTTTGCAATTTACACGTATATGTTGCTTCAACCGCACGCGAACCGCACATTTTCGCGCCCTAAGTGATTGATGCATTTATTCTGCACGCAAAATGCATGCATATTATTGAAGCAAAAAAACGCAGGAAACTGCGGAAAAACAATAATAGGTGTTCGCCAGTAATAAAAGTCGATCATGCGCCGGCTCCGCCGATCACGCCGGCGCTGCTTAGGTCTGTAATCTCGGTCTCTGAATACCCGGCTTCGCGTAATACGTCGCCGGTATGCTCGCCCAAGATCGGTGCTCCTTTGGGTGGCACGGTGGGGGTGCCCGAGAAGCGTGCTGGTGGCCGTGCCTGGCGCAGTCGTCCGGCCTCTGCATGGTCATATTCTACGACGATATCGTTGGCGGTGATTTGCGGATGCGTGATCATGTCGCCGCGCTTAAGGATCGGCGCGCAGGGCACGTCTTCGGCTTCCAGACGCTCAAGCCACTCGGCGGTCGGGCGCTCCAACAGCGCTTCCTGGGTCAATGTTAGACGATCATTGATGTTGATCTGGCGCTTTTCGGCACTGGCGAAACGTGGGTCTTCAAGCCATTCGGGGCGCTCCAATACCCGGGTAAGAGCCAGCCATTGCCTGTCGGTCATCACCGAGACCGTCATGTAACCGTCGGCGGTCTCATAGACCAGGTCGATGAAACTTTGCGCCTCCTGCTGCGGGCGGTCTTCACCGACGAAGGTCTGGCTGCCCATGTCGGAATGCCAGAGGAAAGCGATGACGCTGTCGAGCATGGAGAGGCGCACATGCTGGCCCTTGCCGGTGCGCTCACGCGCGAATAAAGCCGCCGTGATCGCCTGCGCTGCCGTCACCCCGGTCAATTTGTCTGGCAGGATGGTGCGCACCAGTCGCGGCCGCTCACCGTCGGATCCCGCCTGCACCGTGGTCAGGCCCGAGAGCGCCTGGATCAGGGGATCGTAGACCGGTTTGCCAGCATAGGGCCCAGCGTCACCGAAACCGCTGATCGAGACGTAGACGACGCAGGGGTTGATCTCGCGCACGTCGGCCTCACCGAGGCCCATGCGCTCGACCACGCCGGGGCGAAAATTCTGCACCACCGCATCAGCTGTTTCGATCAGCTTCTGCACAATGGCGAGCCCGCGTGGGTCCTTCAGATCGATGGCGATCGAGCGCTTGTTGCGATTGTTGTTGAGAAAATTGGCGGTATGCCCGCCGCGTCGGTTCGAGACCGCGCGCGTAAAATCACCACCTTTGGGGTGCTCGATCTTGATCACGTCGGCGCCTTGGTCGGCCAACATCATGGTCGAGAGTGGGCCGGAGACGACCTGAGTCAGATCTACGATACGAATTCCGTCGAGCGGGCCTGGCATGGCGGCATCCCAATGTGCGTTGGAGAGCGGCCGCTATCATGCCTCGCCGAGCCGTGAGTGCAAGCATGCCGACGATAGCAAGTTTGTGAGAAAGGCATTGCGCCCATAAACATTCACGTCATCCTGAATTTAATCCTGGATCTTCGAGCGGAGTGAACTCGGAATGGGGCCATGCGATTTGGATCGAGGTCCAATGCCAACCCCATGAAAATAGCGCCGTTCCCCGCAAGTCGCGAAGCGGCTATCCGGGGTCTCGCCGGGAGGACGCGCATCTGCCTGATCGAGATCCCGGCTCTCGCGATGCTCGGCCGGAAAACGGGCGGCGCAAAGCTAGACCGGACAACAGCGGATCAAGTCCGGGATGACGTGGAGGAGCGTCCGAACTGGTTGGAAGGTGGCTCAGTTCCACGTCACCTCGGCACCGAAAATTACGTCAACCTGCACCGGGTGAAAGCTTTCCGGCGTCTTCACATAGAGCTCACCGATATAGATTTCACGTTCCTTTCCCATTGGCCCGCCAAGCGCTGGCGTGGTCAGGTGCGAGCCGTCCTCGCTCATGGTCAGAATGCGCAGGGTCTCGAACGCTGAGTCGTCGTCGTCCTCAGGCTGAACCAGAACCACGGCCTGGAACCTGTCCGGCCGGATCGGCTGAGTGAAGGCGTTGTAGAAAAACAGTTGGAAGCCACAGTCCTTACCATAGACCACTTCGAGGTGATGCAGCTGATTGGCAACCATGAGCATCTCACCGCCACGCCGTCCCTTATGCATGGCATGCGCGCCTTCCATTTCCTTCATCGACTTCGCGCTTTTCGCCGGGGCCATGCCAGCCATGTTGGCGTGACCCGAATGGTCAGCGGCATTCGACCCGGTCATCTTGGTCATCGCCTCCTTCGGCAGCGGGCCATCGTACAGTGCGCCGCCCGGTTTGAGTTCGGCTTCCTTGGCGAAGGCGACCGGCGCGGTGCACGCGACCGTGTCACTGGTTCCCTGGCCATGCGACTTGGCATGCATGTGGCTGTGGCTGGAATGATCTTGAACGCCTGCCTTGGCGGGCATTTTGCCCGGCATCATCTTCACCTTGCTCGCGATGGCCATTGAGATATCCATCACGGTCATGTCCTTGGCCCGGAGCATGAATTCGACCTTGTCGCCTGCCGTCGCTTTTTCGAGGAGAGCCGGGTCGGCGACGTTAAATCCCATGGTCATGGCGCCCATTAGGCCTTCGATTGGTCCATGGTCAATGACGAGCACGCCTCTTGCCTTATCGACCATCACGACTATGCCAGCGGCCATATGCAGGCCGGCAGCCATTTTCATCTGCTGCTGGGACTCGGTGGTTTTATTCGAGGTCGAATTCGATCCGTGCGCATCGAGCCGATCGCTCCAACCAAGCGCGATCGACAAAATCGCTAGGAACATGAGGTTTCGCATCGGTCGCCCTTTCTTTGAATTCTAGCCGCCGCCCGCCGAGCGAAACCGGCGCTCATTTGGATTAACCATAAGGCGTCAGGTGCGCCTTAGCCAATCGGGCGTAGTGACGCGTCTTGGATTTTCACCCCCGCCCGACGGAGATATCGAGCCAGAGCGTGTCCGTGACCGTGGCGCTGTCGCCGGCGCGCAGGACCACCGTCGTCGTCTCGGATTCGATGATTGCCGGACCTGCCACGGTTGCACCTGGTACCAATTGCTCCAAATCATGCACCGGAACCTCGTGCCAGCCGCCGAGATAGGCTTGCCGCAGAACCGGCTCCACCGTTTCGCGCCGTGTATCGACCACGGGTTCGCCTGGCAATTCTGGAAGCAAGCCGATTGCCGCAATCCGGGCGTTGACCAGAACCGTGTCCTGATCGCGGAGCGCATAGGTGAAGAGCTGCTCATGGCGGGCATGAAAGCGATCGGCAACCTGCTCCAGCAAGTCATCGGACGCGAAGTCGACACCGTCGAGCGGCACGTCTATTTCAAAGATCTGCTCGCCGTAGCGCATATCGGCCGAGCGCGTGGCGCGGCTTTCGCCAGGGAAAGTTTCGGCGAGGCGTTTGCGTCCGTCGGCTTCCATTTCCTCATAGAGATGGCGGATGTCGGTCGCGTCCAGGGCCGTCGTGTCGCCGATATGCGTGCGACTGACTTCGTAGCGCAAGTCTGTCGCCAGCATGCCCCAGGCCGAGAGCACCGAGGCAACACGGGGTACGACCACCCGGCCGATCTCCAACTGGCGCGCCACCTGGGTGATATGGATCCCGGCGGCGCCGCCAAACGACAGCAGCGCGAACCGTCGTGGATCAACGCCGCGCCGCACCGAGACCAAGCGAATACCTTCCGCCATCTGGGTGTCGACGACCCGGTGTACACCTTCGGCCGCGCGCATGCGATCGACGCCGAGGTCGTTGGCGAGGCGATCAAGTGCCGCGTCAGCTGCCGCCTTGTCGAGCTGTGCCGCGCCACCGAGGAAGTTGGCAGGGTCGAGGAAACCGAGCGCCAGGCTGGCATCCGTTACGGTCGCCGCCTGTCCACCACGGCCATAGCAAGCCGGGCCAGGGTCGGCACCGGCACTTTCCGGGCCGACTTGCAGCATGCCACCGGCGTCGACATGGGCGATCGAGCCACCACCGGCGCCGATGCTGACAATATCGAGTGAGGGCAGGGCAATACGCTGTCCGGCAATGCCTCGGTTGGCCGAAAGTGCCGGTTCGCCATCGACGATGAGCGAGATATCGGAACTGGTGCCGCCCATGTCGAAGGGGATCAGGTTCCCGGCCCCGATCAGCTTGGCGCCGTGCCGGCTTCCGGCGACACCACCCGCAGGTCC
>JABIRP010000174.1 GCA_018699735.1 Rhodospirillaceae bacterium
AACGTGAGATCGAACCTGATCAAGCTGCGATCATCCGACAGATTTTCGAGAACTACGCCAATGGCTCTTCGCCGCGATCCATTGCCGCCCGCCTCAACGCCGACGGCATCCCCAGCCCTCGGGGCGGCCTGTGGAATGCGTCGACCATCAATGGAAGCCGACAGCGCCGCAACGGCGTCCTCAACAACGAACTCTATCTCGGGCGGATCATCTACAACCGCCAACGCTTCGTGAAGGACCCCGAGACCGGCAAACGCGTCTCTCGCCCCAATCCGCCAGACCTTTGGATCACACAAGAAGTCCCGCATCTGAAGATTATCGACGATGCGACCTGGGAGGTGGTGCAGTCGCTAAAGTCCCGCTTCAGTTCGCATGCGGGTAACAAACGTCAGAGCAAAAAACGATTGCTCTCCGGTCTGGTACGCTGCGGCAGTTGCGGCGGAGGGATGACCATCATCAACCGCGAGCGCTATTCCTGCTCGGCCAAACGCGAGCGGGGTACCTGCGACAATCCTGTCGGCATCAAGTCAAAAGAGCTCGAAGACCGGGTCCTCGATGGCCTCCGCGCCATCCTCCTCGGGCGTGACGACCTCGTCAAAGAGTTTGCAGATGCATTCCGGTCGGAAGTGATTAGGCTACGACGCATGAGCGCCAATCAGGACCGTACTTGGCAAAAGGAACTGCAAAAGATTGAGAAGGGTATCGCCCGTTGCCTTTCCTTCATTACGGACGGCGACGGAGATCCGGGATCGGTTCGCGATACCTTGCGCAAGCTCGAAGAGCGCAAACACGATCTTACCGCCAGGATGCAGACCCAACCTCCGACGGACATCACCATCCACCCGAACATCGCCGAACTCTATCGACGCAAGGTCCAGGACCTGCAAACGCTCCTTGAAGACGAGTCCTCTCGACCGCAGGCGATGGAGATCATGCGCTCAATGGTCGACCGCATCGAAGTTTCGCCGGGAACGAAGCGCGGAGAGCCGGAGGTTCTTCTGGTCGGCGCACTCGCATCAATCCTCGATTACGCAGCGACTCCAACAAAAAACGCCGCCTCTTTTGGAGACGGCGTTGGTAGGGTCTTGATGGTTGCGGGGGCCTGAAACCACCGAAAGTTGACTCTGATTCCGCAACCGAAGATCGGGTTCACCCCCGTACTTTATCACGCTCCCAATGAAGAGATTGATCGCTTAGCGCTTCTACCGATGTATCCTCTCGATCAATCGGGAGGATCAATGATGAGCGATAACGAAGAACCGGCACCACCTGCTACACCTGAGGAGGTCCTACAGCAACTGGCGGAAGTGCGCGGCAAGCGCGGATATTTGCTTCCCCATCACGGCCTGCTCGCTGTCGGTGATCCGCGGCTTCTAGCCGCTTATGACGAAATGTATACCGCCCTCACTCTGGCCAAGCGGACCTTAAGCGAGCACGCCAAGGAATTTGTCTGGCTCGTCATCCTGGTCGCCACGCGAGAGGCGATCGCAACCCACCACATCCGCAAAATGCGCGACGCCGGAGGCAGCGAGACAGAGATTGAACTGGCGATCAAACTCGCAGCCCACGCCGAGGGCGTCGGTGCGATCGGGTTCGTCGGGGAGCATTGGGCGCCGCACATCTCCGGCTACGATGGCGTGCGGGTCTATCGCGAGGGTCTGGAGGCACTGGTCGCCGGATCAGATGTTGACCCTGGCTGGATCGAAATGGGTCTTGCCGCCGCCCATACCTGCCAGCGGCGCTGGGCCTGGCTTGATGAACATATTGTCGGCGCCAATCAGGCCGGTGTCGAGGACCGGGCGCTCTTTGAGGCGTTATCATTGGCCATGTTCCCCGGCAGCATTCCGAATTTCGTCGATGCCGCCGGTCGTTGGCGCCAGCTCATTCTCGACGAAAAAGTCACGGCCTCGCCATCGTTCCAAGCCTGGGCACATGCTCCAGGGCAAGGCGGATACGACGAGGCGGTCGGGGTGGCCGAAACGTAAATTGCAAAACGTGACCGACCCACACTACGACTACATCGTGATCGGTGCCGGCTCGGCTGGTTGCGTCGTCGCATCCAGGCTCTCGGAAGATCCAAAAGTCCGCGTGTTGCTCGTGGAGGCTGGAGGTCCGGGTCGAGATCCCCTGCTGCGCGTTCCTCTGATGGCCGGCGCTCTGCTGCGCGGGCGCCGCCATAACTGGAGCTATGTCACCGAGCCGATACCGGGGTTAGGGGAAAGACGATGCAAATGGCCCCGCGGAAAGGTGCTGGGCGGGTCCTCGGCAATCAACGGTATGGTCCACGTGCGCGGACTACCGAGTGACTATGACGCCTGGGCCCAGACGGGATTATCAGGATGGTCTTTCGATGATGTGCTGCCGTATTTCCGCCGCTCGGAAGACTTCGAGAGCGGAGCAGACGAGTTGCACGGCGCCGGCGGGCCCCTTCCGGTGACACGCAGAGAGAAACCGTCCAGCCCGCTGTTCGAGACCTTCGTTGCGGCCGGCCAGCAGGCAGGGTTCCCAACCACAGATGATTTCAACGGCCCGGCACCGGAAGGTTTCGGGCGCTACCACTTCAACATTCGAGGTGGTCGAAGGGTTAGCGCCGCCGACGCCTACTTGACCGTTCAGGCCGACCGACCGAACCTGGATATCTGGCCTCGAACTCAGGCCGCACGCATTCTGTTTGATGGCTGCCGGGCCACCGGCGTCGAACTTATACGCAGCGGACAAAGGATCACCGTCACCGCCAACCGGGAAATAATCCTGTCGGGGGGCACGGTAAATTCTCCGCAATTGTTAATGCTGTCGGGGGTCGGGGATGGCGAGCATTTGCGCCGCCACGGAATTCCTGTTGTGGCGGAAAGGAAGGAGATTGGCCGAAATCTTCAGGACCACGCCGTGGTCCGGGTCCAGTACTCGGCGGTTGGAATAAACACCCTCGCCAGATTGATGCGTGTCGACCGCGCGGTATTGGCCGTTGTCCGGGCGATGCTGTTTGGAACCGGGCCCGCCTCGACATTTCCATTGGAGGCGGGCGCCTATTTAAAATCCGACCCGGCTCTAGACGAGCCAGACCTGCAAAGCCATTTCCTACCCGGACTGTCGACGGCAGCGCTGAACTGGAACCCATTGCGGCCCACCAACGCGGAGGATGGGTTCTTCGCCAATATCTATGCGATGCGGCCCGTGAGCCGGGGTCAAATTCGTCTTGCCGGCAAGGACCCGTTGGTGGCGCCCTCAATTCAACCGAATTACTTCTCCGATCCCGATGACATCGCTCGCCCCCGGCGCGGCGTTCGTTTATTGCGACATATTTTCAGCCAAGTAGCCTTCGATAGGTGTCGCGGTCACGAGATCGGACCTGGACCAGAGGTGACATCGGACGAGGAGATCGACGCCTGGATCCGAGAGACCGCCGATGCCGTTTTTCATCCGGTCGGCACCTGCCGCATGGGCGCGGATGTAGATGCAGTAGTCGATGGCGAGTTGCGGCTTCGAGGGGTCGAAGGAGTGCGGGTCGTTGACGCCTCGGTGATGCCGCGTATCACCAGCACCAATACCCATGCGCCGACCGTGATGATTGCCGAGAAGGCCGCAGATATGATCCGACAGCCGAGGTGAAACCTTTGCACATCAAAATCATCGATTGGGTTTTAATTTGGGCAATGAAATCGGTAAGCATCTGTATTAATGGACTTTATTTGTGACATTCAAATGATATACACAAATACCATTTGCTAAAATATTTCCCCTAATTTAGCCTTTGGTAACTATTGAGGGAGAGGACAATTTCTACCGTTAAAACGACGGATCAGTCTTTATTCCGGGGGGGAGTGAAAAGTGGATTCAGAGACCGAACACTCGTTACTCAAGCGCGCAGACGATATTCTTGAAAAGACACTCTACTATTTAGCGGCGGCGCTGTTGATGACCATCGCCGGGACCGTCATTTACGCGGTGATGCTGCGATACGTCTTCAACAATCCCCCTCTTTGGGCCGAAGAAGCGCCGCGGGTTTTCTTTTTGTGGATGACCTATTTGGGAATCGCTGTGGCGACAAAGCGCGGTCAGAATATTCGCGTCACTCATTTCATCGATAAGTTTCGCCAAGGACCAAGAGCCATCCTTGAGATCTTTATGCACATTCTGGTGCTGATCATGCTCGTCACTTTGCTCTGGTTCAATATTCCAGTGCTCAAATTACAGTCGGGCGGCGTCATGATTTCAAATCAATGGAGCTATCTCTGGCCGTTTTCAGCCTTGTCTGTCGGTTGCGTCCTAATGTTCCTCTACCAAACCAAGCTTCTTCTTGGGTCGATACGATCCTATCGTGAAGTCTACGGAAAGGGCTCCTGATATGCTGTTAGTAAGCATGATCGGGCTTCTGTTCGTCTTTTCCCTTCTCGGCATGGAGATCGCCTGGGCGATCGGTTTTGCGTGTTTCGGCTATCTTACTCTGGCTCAATTCGGCGATTCGCCTATTCCAATGGTGCTGTTCGCCCAGCAGATGACGGTTGGCGTCGACAGTTTCGTGCTGCTGGCTATCCCGCTGTTCATTTTTGCCGGCGAACTGATGAACATTACCGGCGTCACCAAACGCATCGTTCGGTTCGCGGCCTCGCTCGTCAGCCATCTGAACGGCGGCCTGGCGAATGTCAGCGTTACCGCCAACTTCATTATGTCGGGCACGTCGGGCTCGGCATTGGCGGATGCGGCAGCGACCGGCACGGTTCTGTTGCCAGAGATGGAAAAACGCGGCTTCAAGCCCGCCTTCTCAAGCGCCGTCATTGCCTCGGCCGCAACCGTCGGACCGATAGTTCCACCGTCAATTTCCTTCGTTCTGCTCGGCGCCATCGTCAACATATCGGTCGGCAGGTTGTTCCTCGGCGGCGTCGTGCCTGGCACCTTAATGTTCATCGGAATGTTCATCGTTACTTGGTGGATCTGCCGCTCACGCGGATATCCGACAGAGGAAAAGGCAACCGGCCGAGAGCGCGTCAATGCCTTCTTCAGCGGAATTTTCGCACTGATCGCGCCGGCGATAATCATCTTCAGCATCATCCTGGGTATCGCCACGCCGACCGAGTCCTCGGCAATCGCGGTGTTCTACGTTCTATTTCTGGGGTTCGTCGTTTATCGCTCGATTACCGTGCGTCAGGTCATAGAAGCCGCCGGCAACACGGCTGTCTTGTGCTCGGTCATCATGTTGACGGTGGCCACCTCTAAAATCTTTGCCTGGATCGCGGTTAGAGAAAATCTGGGTGTCTATCTGACGAACGGCATGCTGGCGATTTCAGAAGAGCTCTGGATCTTACTGATCATGATCAACATCCTCTTGTTGATCCTCGGTATGATCATGGAAATTCTTCCCATCATGCTAATTCTGGCACCGATTTTGTTTCCACTGCTCGCCGACATGGGGGTGGACCCGATCCACTTCGGCGTCATCATGGTGTTGAATTTGATGATCGGAATGATCACTCCGCCAATCGGCCTTAACCTTTTTATCATGTCCGCGATCGGTGGCGTTGGCGTCATGGAAATTGCGAAGGAGGCGGTGCCCTATTTCTTCGTTCTCGTCGGTGTACTGCTCTTAATTACCTATGTACCTGAGCTGACGCTCTATCTGCCCAACTTGGTTTTCAACAAATAATAATCGTACACCACTCAACACAGGGAGATCAGTCATGAGTGTAACAAGACGTCAATTCAATACGGGCCTCGCCGCGACAGCCGTTGCAGGCGGCATCATCGGCGCTGGCGGGCAAGCCCATGCCGCCCGCTCGCTGATTTATGGCAATGCCGGCAACATCAAATCCGCCTCCAACCAGTTCGCCATCAAATGGCTGAATTTGGTCACGGAGCGGACCGGGGGCGACCTGAAGTTCGATGTCAAGGCCGGTACGATCGGCGGCGGCAAAGATGTCTTGGACGGCACAGCACTCGGCACCGTCGACATCTATAATGGCGCCTATACCGGCCTGCGGGAATTCGACGTGTTTTATGCGCCGTACTTCGCCCGCGATTCCAACCACGCACAAAAGATCGCCAACGGCCTGTTGTACGACAAGCTGAACGCCGCCGTCGGCAAACGCTATCCCTCTATCCGCTATCTGACGGTAGCCCGCGCCGGACCATGGAAGCTGTTCACCAACAAGAAGCTCGACAGCTTCGCCGACCTCAAAGGCATGAAAATTCGGGCACCTCGGATTGAGGGCGTGATCGCCGGACTGGAGCAGGTTGGCGCCAAGCCGACCGTCATTCCATTCAACGAATTGTACGGTGCCCTGCAACAAGGCGTTGTCGATGGCATGGCGACGCTTGGCAATCTGATGATCAGCCAGAAGTTCTATGAGGTCGTGAAATACATTTACGCCAACGACTGGGGCATCGGTCTCGACAAGCAGATGATCCACATCCCGACCTGGGATGCCTTGGGGGCGAAAAACCAGAAGATCCTGGTGGATACCTTCAATGAGTTGGAGCCGAACGATTTCTTCCGCGCCACCGTTGATGCGGAAGCGGAGAACTACAAGAAATGGGAGGGTTTCAACGGGGCCGGAACGGTGGTCACGCTTGATGCCACCGCGGCGCAGAAGTTACTGGCACCGGCCATCGCCAAACTTGCTGATGACATTTTCGGCAAGGGGACCTACGACAAGATCGCCGCGCAATAAGCGATCGCGACAGATCCATGTAAAGAACACCCGGCCTCGGCCGGGTGTTTTATTATTTGAGCGCCACACAGCCTTGCTATGATCGCATCCCATCAGCCAAGAGACTGGATGCCGCAGAAAGTTGGACCCTTGATCGAGTTTTCAAACCAATCGGACAAGCCCCTCGTCGCTTTGGTCGTTGGCGCTGGTGGCGGCATTGGCAGTGCTGTCGCGCGGGGCTTTCGCGACAATGGGGTAGAGGTCGCCCATGCGGATCAAGAGGGGGCGGACCGAGAGGAGCGACCACAATCCAAAGAAACCGCTGATCTTGCCTGGTTCAATATTGACGCCTGCAATGAAGCCTCCGTCGGCCGGCTCGTCGAAGCCGTGGTGGAACGATTCGGTCGGCTCGACTTTCTGGTCAATGCGGCCGGCATCACCGGGCACGGTCGTCTGGATGAGACCTCATTGGGCGATTGGCAACGCGTGATGGATACCAATCTGACCTCATGCTTCCTGCTCTGCCGGGCAGCATATCCGCATCTCAAAGCCTCGCGCGGCGCGGTGGCGCTCATTGGCTCATCAAACGGTGTCAACGGTGGCAGCCATCTTTCGGGCCCTGCCTATGCAGTAGCCAAGGCCGGCATCCACAATCTTACACGCTATCTCGCCAAAGAGTGGGCAGCCGATGGGATCAGGATCAACGCCGTGGCACCCGGTCCGATCGATACTCCCATGCTCGACCGCCTCACCGAGGCCCAGCACACGCGCTTGCGCGAAATCGTTCCGCTCGGTCGGTACGGTCGTGCGGAGGAAGTCGCAGCGAATATCCTGTTTCTTTGTTCGTCCGGCAGCGCTTGGCAAACCGGCACGATCGTCAACATTTCAGGCGGCATGGTTCTATGAGCGTGCAGGCATGAGTGAGGAGCTGATGCAATGACTGTCGAAGCGAGTGACGATACAGACACCACCGGGCGGCCCGAGCAAACATTTTTTGAGGACCCGGCACTAGATCGGGCCTTCGGCGTCGTGATGTCTCTGGCAACCGAGGTTTACGTGCTGCGAGACCGCCTGCGCGCCATGGAACGATTGCTCGACGAGAAAGGGGTTCTGGCAAGCGACGAACTCGACCGCGAGCCGACACCGGAAGAGATCTTCGCGAACGAAGTCGATCGCCGCGAGTTCACGGCTGGATTGCTCGAGCACCTGCACGCTCGGCAGGTTTCCAAGGGCGCCATTTGAAAACGGGAGGCTGTTGTGGACGATCGTAGCTTCGTTGCCGGACAAAGCTTCATACTTGAGGCCAAGAAATATTGGACCTCGACACTGTATCCCGAACTGAAGGCCGAATATCGGCGCCGCGCCGCCAAGGTCGGCGGCGAGCCGGATACCGTCGAGGGCGTGCGCGCGTTGATCGAGGATACCACCCTCTACCGCTACTTCGCTTGGCTTGAGCGCCGCCTGCAGCGCTTCAAGTATTCAGGTCGCTATGGCCTTGTGCCGTATCACCGCGAGAGACGGGACGAATTGCTCGCACCTCTCGCAGCACACGGCACGGATCCGAACTTGGACCTCGACCCCGATTTGGAGATGCCGAGATACTACAACACCGTCGATATTCACCAGCACCCGGGCGGGGTTTGGAGCGACGATTTCGCCGGGTTCGTCTACGAGCGCGGCGCCCGTTCGACGACACCACTGATCGCAGGAGATCACCGCGACCTTCACCAACGCTTCACCGATCGCATCACCGAGGGGCAGGCACCGAAGCGGGTTCTCGACATGGGTTGTGGTTTCGGGAAAAGCACTCGCCCTTTTTATGAAAGCTTCCCAGATGCCGAGATTGAGGCAATCGACCTATCAGGCCCCTGTGTTGCTCTCGGCGCTCACGACGCGCAACAGGCCCAGGCCAGCAACACCCGCTTTCGCCAAATGAACTCATACGAGACGGACTACGAGGATCAATCCTTCGATCTGGTCACATCGACCATGCTTATCCACGAATTGCCACCTGCGGAGATCGAGCGAACCTTCTCGGAAGCTTACCGGCTACTTGAATCAGGTGGTCGAATGGCCCATCTCGATTTCTATACCCTGCCGGACGCGTTCTCTCAGTTTATCCACTATGGCCACGGTCGGCGAAACAATGAACCATTCATGCAGCCTTGGGCGGAAATGGACGTAACCGGCGTGCTGGAAAGCATCGGCTTTCGAAACGTCGAGATTGCTTCCTTCGCCGAAGCAGAGGGAGTTGATTTGGCCGATAGCCAAGCCTGGCGCTTCCCCTGGACTGTGGTAGCTGCGGAAAAGTAAACCACGAAGGGGAAACCGTTTTGCAACGCGACTACGGACAAATTGGGCGACTTGGGATTGGCGTACCACAAGCCAACCCGACGGTCGAACCGGAGTTTCGCCGCCTCCTCCCCGACGGCGTTGAGCCTTACACCGTGCGTCTGACCTGCGCCTCAGATGACAGCAGTACGCGTCTTATCGCCTATATCGAAGAGCTCGAAGACTATCTGGACCGGTTTGACACAATGCGCCTCGCGGGCTTTGGGCATGCCTGTACCGGGTCGGCGTATCTGGTCGGGTGGGAACGGGAAACCGAAATCCTAGAAGCCGCCCGGTTACGACACAGCTACCCTGTCATCACTGCGAGCGAAGCGATCGCAAGATACCTCGACGACTGCGGAGCAAAGCGGATCGCACTACTATCTCCCTACCCCGCCTATCTGATCGATGCGGCGCGGGACTATTGGGCATCGCGCGGTTTCGAGGTTCCGATCATAGAGCGGATCGAGATCGCCAGCGAGGACACAAGGGACATCTACGAATTGTCTTCAGCCGAAGCGATCGAAGCACTGCGAACGACCGATCTGTCTGAGGTCGACGCTGTTGTACTCTCTGGAACCGGCATGCCTTCGATTGAAGCTCTGCGCCGTGCCGGCGAATTCACCGATAAGCCGGTCGTATCGTCGAACTACTGTCTCGCCCGCGAGCTCTTGAAACCATTCAGCTTGGAGCCCGCACTGTAACCCTCGGCGACCGCATGGAGCAGCGTGCGAGGGGCAAAGGCGTCACCAATCAAGATAAGCTCATATCCAGCCTCCCGAAGTGGTTCCAGTAGGCTCAGGCGAGGCACACGGGGGGAAGCATGAGTGAGTGCCGACACGTTCTTGATTACATGACGTGCGCCGGTTAGCGATGATCGATATCCAACGATGCCATCGCCAAGTTCATCAATCGTAAGATTTCCTTCTGTAAACGGAAGAACCTCAATTGCGGTCACCGCAATCCGCTCGAGCAGCCCCTGGCGAACAACCAAAGGCTCGCGCTCGGCGACGATCTCGCGGTCCAAAACCACCACAACCGCATCGAACCGCCCGGCTAGGTAGGTTACCGCCCGATAGGTCGCGGCACTGTTGTCTTGATCAAACACTACGACCGTTCCGTCGGATCGGCCTGGGTGACGCAGTTGCCTCTCGACGAAACTTGGCAGCGCCGAAACAATTTCGCCAATATCAAACTCGTCGAGCGACTTGCCCGGCCAAGGCATATCCGCCCCACTAGCCAAGATGATTTGGTCGGGTGAAAGGCTTTTTATATCGTCAAAGCTTGCCGCCACGCCGAGTTCAAGCCGCGCGCCAGCACGTCGTGCCAATGCCGCCTGGAAGTCGTACACCCCCTCCAACCCCTCCCCGCCTGGTAGCATCGCCGCCAACCGCGCCCTGCCGCCAATCTCGGAGGAGCTCTGGAATAGCACAACCTCATGCCCTCGTTCCGACGCCGTTGCGGCGGCGGTCAAGCCGGCGACACCGCCTCCGACAACGACCACGCGACAGCGCTCGGAGACTGGTAGGGGTGAAAGCGGTGCCACTACTTCCTCAGGCGTCGCCAACGCTGGATTGGTATCGCACACCAGCGGTGCCGGCGCGGCGATGGAGCCCCAACAGGTATTGCATGAGACACAGGGTTTGATTGCATGACCGCGCCCACCCAAAGCCTTTTCCGGCCAGGCCGGATCAGCGATCAGGGCGCGCCCGACGCCAATCAGATCGGCCTGCCCGTTCGCCAAGATCGCTTCGGCCTCGTTCGGGTCGACGACAAGGCCGAGCGACATGACCGGAACCCCATTGGCATGACGTGCTAATGCCGACGTCTTCGCGGCGTAGGGCGTGCGCGGCGCATGTCCGTCGGGAACATGCCAATGCAAGCTTCTGCTTTGTGACCCCCAGACGAATCCGACAAAATCCACCGAATCGGGATTAGCGAGCGACTTTGTGATGGCCCCGGCTTGCTGCAAGTCTATGCCGTTCGGATCACCGTCCTCGCCGGGAAGCTTGAGGCCGAGCACAAAATCCCGGCCGCAGGAGGTCCTAATTTCAGCGATCAACTCGCGCAAGAGCGTCATCCGGCCGTCGAGATCACCGCCGAACCGGTCATCGCGCCGGTTCGCATGGGCCGAGAGAAACTGATGAAATAGGTGACCATGGCCGGCCGAAATCTCGACACCATCGAAGCCCGCGCGTTTCAAACGTTCGGCCGCACGTCCAAAATGTTCGATCATGGTTTCGACCTCTGTGGTCGAGAGTGGGTGCGGCACGGCCCCACTTAAATCATCGGGCAGAGCACTCGCACCGCGAACGCGATCGACGCGAGCGAGAGAGTAGTTACCTCGCCCCCTGTCCTGCAACTGCGCCACCAGGCGGCAATCGTAGCGCGTCACGTGCTCGGCAAGTCGCGACAAATCGTCGATGGCACTGTCCGAATGCGCGTTGAGGTAACTGCCCCGTCCGACCTGCCAAGGGAGCGCATTTACCGCCTCGGTGACGATCATTGCGGCCCCGCCCCGAGCCCGGTTCTCGTGATAGTGAAGCAAGCGTTCGCTCACCCGTTCGCTCTCGGCATACCGGGTCAATATCGCAGCGTGAACGATCCGGTTCTTCAGACACAATGCGCCAAATTCCAGCGGTTGCGCAAGGTGGGTAAACGGCGACATTCAGGACATATCCGGCGGAGATTATATCGATGTGACGATACGGGATTGGCGCAAGGTTTGGCTAGAATTTTTCCACTTACTCTAATGTGTGAGTCAAGAAAGAGAGAGAGCGCAAGGAAGTGGTGCTCTCCCATGGAACTATTCTTTGTTAGTACTCTTGCCGCAGACTGTCTATTGGCAAACGGTGTCAACTGTGGGTGATTGCGGGGGCGGGAATACACCAGCAAGATTTTGCTGAGCTCGAATTATTGCTGGCTCGAGAACTCCTGAAGATCGTTGAGCTGAAGCCGACACTGGACTTGGTGTGACGCGCCGTTCGATCGCAGGTGGTAGACACCTAATCCGATATATCGGCTCCTATATACCGGCGACCTTGTGGATAGCGTCGAGCAGCAGGGCGACCTCTCCAATAACAGCGGTGCCCGGGGCGGTGTAAATGCCGTAAGTATACGAGATACTTGGCCGAATTTGGCGCACCTTGGTGTCCGGCCCGCTGATCGACCTGGCGATGAATGGATCCAGGAAGGCGCACCCGACGCCCAATCTCACCAACTGGCCGGCTGTGACGACGGAACTGGTTTCGCAGATGTAGGAGACCTTGGTGCCGGAGATTTCCAGCGCCGATTCGATGCTTTCCTGATAGGTCGCGAAAGGGTCGAGGGATATGAAGGGCAGGCGCCCGAGCGTCCCGAGATCGACCTCCTCGTCGCCACCGGGAAGATAGGCACTGGGCCCAGCCAGCACCAGATCGACATTTATCGTTTCGATGAGGTTGAAACGCGCGGGCCGTACCGGTATCGGTGCCAAGACCAGATCATGTTGATCTTCCGGGGCGAGATCGGCGATCTCGCGAAGGCCGCGCATGATAACACTGGGCGGTAAGCCGGGACGGTTTCGAATGTATTGATCGATCGCCGGCGGCAGTAGACCGTGCACAATCGAACTGGTGGCCACGACGGTGACGCGATCAATGATACCCGCCGCGATGGCACGCGCCGCT
>JABIRP010000175.1 GCA_018699735.1 Rhodospirillaceae bacterium
GAGGCAGAAGAACGCCGGGCCCGAAAGGTCGCACGCAAAGCTGCCCGCACCGAAGCACGGGCCGCGAAACGAGAGGCAAAGCAGGAAGCGAAGAAGGCGGCCACCGGCGAGACGACAACCGCCTAATACTTCACTTCACCATGGCTCACTTTACCGATGAAAAAGCTGTCGGGATCAAAATCTGGTTGTTGACTGAGGCGACGATCTGTCCGTCCTCTTCGGTTTGTGCACGTTTCTCAAGCCATTCCGGATCAACTTGAAAAGCGCCCCACTTCTTCTCACGCTCGGCCAGCGAGTCCCATTCCAGGAGATAGTAGAGGTCCTGGTTCGAGTCTCCGACGACCACGGTCCAGAAACCGGCTTGCCGAATGCCATGCCGCTCCCAAATTTTCAGAGTGATGGTCTCGAACCGGTTCAACAGTGCCGGCAGACGGCCAGGCACACAGTGATAGATACGCAACTCATGGATCATATTCGGTTTCCTTTGGGTTTTGGATCGGTCTTGGACGAGATAATAACGGGGATGCCTTGGACACACACCCCCTCACCGCACCGCCAGTAGCTTCTCCGCCAATTCAGCGAACCCTTTGCCGCCGGCCGCGGTCGTCACGTAGGCCGGCGGTGTCGCAATTCTGTCGATGGTTTCTCGTACATTGGCGACACCCACGGAATTGATGAAATGCGCAAACATCGGAGCGTCATTCGGCGAATCGCCGGCGAACACGAAGCCCGCATTTTCCGCATCAATATCAGCATCAAAACTGTCGGCTAGAAACCGGCGCGCCATCGTCAGCTTGTCATAAGCGCCGTACCAGCCGTTGACGTGGATCGAGCTGACTTTGGCGACCGCCCCCGCCGCCTCGAATAATGTGACGATCCGGTCAATGGCGCTCTCGTCCAAAGGCGCTACATCCTCGCAAAAATCGATGGCCAGATCCGCCTCGCGGTAGGCCTGATCGGCAGCGACAGCCGAACCTGGGACTTCCGACAAGATACGGAGGCGAAGCGCCTCTAACCGCGCTCGGTCGGCGGCGCGCTCAGTCTCGCTCTTCCACCAGATTCTATCCATCCGCCGCGCCGTGCGGTCATAGCGAAAAGCCAGCGCGCCGTTCTCACCAACAACACCCGCGACCGGCCACATGCGGGCGATCAGGTCGCACCAACCGGCTGGCCGGCCCGTGACCGGGACAACCAGCAGACCGGCTGCGTCAAGCCGTTCTATCGCTGCATAGCTCGCGGCCGGCAATCGGCCGTCGGTTGTTATCGTGTCATCGATGTCCGTCAGCACAAAGCGCACCCGCCGTCGGGCTTCGGTCTCAAATTCCTCCAGCGGTCGCATTCGAATTGCCATAGTCGTGAAAACTTCCATTCGCGTGTTTGACTGCGACCCGCGTCGCCATCATGTTATGACCCTAATGGCTCTCAAGAGCATTCGAAACCTTGCAACGGACTCGGACACAATGAGGATATTCGGCCTCGCCGGATGGAGCGGCAGCGGAAAGACGACCCTGATGGTGCGCTTGATCCCTGAGATCACCGCGCGCGGCATCACGGTCTCGACCATGAAGCACGCCCATCACACCTTCGATATCGACAAGCCCGGCAAGGACAGCTACGAGCATCGAGCCTCCGGTGCTACCGAAGTCCTGGTGACCTCGGCCAATCGATGGGCCCTGATGCACGAGAACCGAGACGTACCGGAACCCTCGGTCGAGGACATGATCCACCGCATGAGCCCGGTCGATCTGCTGCTCATAGAAGGCTTCAAGCATCACGCCCATCCAAAGCTGGAAATTCATAGACCAGCCATTGGCAAGGCCCTGCTGCAGCCCGATGACCCGAATATCCAAGCTGTCGCGGCCGATGCACCGATGCCGAGCCTGAAAGTGCCAGTGCTTGATTTGAACGACGTGCCGGCAATCGCCGATTTCATCTTGGAGGCCGCCTCGTGACGCAGCTATCCGACGATTGCTTTGAGTTTGGCGGCGAGATGCTTCCGGTTGCCGAAGCTTTGGCCCGATTGGAGCCGATGTTGGCTCCGGTGGTCGAAGCAGAGAGCGTGCACCTGGCCCAAGCGCTTGGTCGAATTTTGGCGGAGGACCTAGTTTCCACCGAGGCGGTACCACCGCACGATAATTCTGCCGTCGACGGTTATGCCGTGTATTTCGACGACCTTTCAGACAACACCGAAACCACACTGCCGGTTGGTGGGACGGTCGCCGCTGGTCATCCGCTTGACCGCCAACAGGTGCGAGGCGAGGCGATCCGAATCTTTACCGGCGCGCCGATGCCGTTTGGCGAAGGCAGTCCGGCGCCCGACACCGTTTTCATGCAGGAAGATTGCCGCGCCGAGGGCGAAAACGTGGTGTTGCCTGCGGGCATAAAACGCGGCGCCAACCGCCGGTTTGCCGGTGAAGATGTAAAGCCGGGCGACCGTGTTCTCTCGCAAGGCAATCGCCTGCGCCCGCAAGATATCGGCATTGCGGCCGCAGTTGGAAACACCGAACTCCAGGTCTATCGCCCACTCAAAGCAGCGGTGTTTTCTACCGGTGACGAAGTGCAGGATCCGGGCGCGGCCCGTCAACCCGGCGCCATATTCGACAGCAATCGATATTCCGTGTCGGCGCTGCTTGCCGGAATGGGATGTCTGGTGACCGACCTTGGGATCCTGCCGGATGATCTGGGCACCATCCAAGCCGCACTCGATCAGGCCTCCGACAGTCACGACGTTATCGTCACCTCCGGCGGGGTGTCAGTTGGCGGCGAGGACCATGTCAAAACTGCCGTTGAGGCGCTCGGCCAACTGCATCTCTGGCGCCTGGCGATCAAACCTGGCAGGCCGATCGCGTTCGGCCAGGTCGGCCGCGTGCCCTTTGTCGGCCTACCCGGCAATCCGGTGGCGGTCATGGTCACCTTCCTGCGTGTCGCTCGCCCGGTACTCTTGAAACTGGCAGGCGCGCGCAGCGACCCGTCACCGCTGTTTCCTGTTCGTGCTGGATTTGCCTATGAAAAGAAAGCCGGCCGCCGCGAGTATCTGCGCGCCCGCATCGAAATGGCTCCCGGGCGCGCACCAACCGCTCACAAGTTCGAGCGTGACGGGGCCGGCGTGTTATCCTCCATGGTCGCGGCAGATGGTCTGGTGGAACTAGCCGAGGACATAACGACCGTCGCCGAGGGCGATATGGTCGACTATCTCCCATTCAGTGAGGTCGGATTGTGAAAGTTCTATATTTCGCCTGGCTCAAAACCAAGATTGGCGTCGGCGAGGAAGACGTGGACCCGCCAGCCGATGTGCGTGATATCGCCGGACTGGTCGAATGGCTGAAGGCGCGTGGCGGCGGATACGCCGAGGCCTTCGCCGAAGTCTCGGTCGTCAAAGCGGCGGTCAACCAGGAATTTGCCGAACCGGACCAAGCCATCGCAGCTGGCGACGAGATCGCCTTTTTCCCACCGGTGACCGGAGGCTAACCGCATGATCCGGGTGCAACGCGAGGATTTCGACGTCGGGGCCGAATTAGAGAAGCTGACCGCCGGCAACCACGCCATCGGTGGGGCGGTAAGCTTCGTCGGCCTCGTGCGGGACATAGCAGGGGACGCCGAGGTTTCGGCCATGACGCTCGAGCACTATCCCGGCATGACCGAAAAGCAACTCGGCGCCATCGAAGAGGAAGCAAATCGGCGGTGGCCGCTTGAGGCCAGCCTGATCATTCATCGTTATGGCCGCCTTGAGCCGGGCGACCGGATCGTGCTGGTGATCTGCGCCTCACCGCACCGGGAAGCGGCCTTCGAGGCAGCGGCCTTCTTGATGGATTGGTTAAAAACCAAGGCGCCGTTCTGGAAGCTTGAAGACACCGACACCGGCGCCCAATGGGTCGATGCCCGGGATAGCGACGGCGATGCCGCCGCCCGCTGGCGCGAAAGCGGTTAACGGAACAGAAAACAAGGCAAGTCATCCCGGCCGACCGCAGGAAGCACCGGGGTCTCCCACCACATCTCGTCCTCAAAAAACCTGGCTCGACCCCAGCTTCGGCCCGTTCCTATCGACCAACGCCCCTTCGTCATCCTGAGGCGCGCGGCCGAAGGTCGGGCCTCGAAGGACGCACGACCCAACCGCAACGCTGGGCGACGTGCGTCCTTCGAGGGTCGCTCCGCTCCCGCCTCAGGATGACGAAGGTGGTGGGGGTGGGGCTCGCCGGGATGACGTGATGTTTCACCTGCTCATCCCGCAACTGTTACACGGCTGAAACAATAAACCCGGTTCCGTGACACAAAGCGGAAACGGTTGAAGGTCATTCTGTGCCTGTTCCGAGGACGCAAGCTCTCTCGGAATACGAGACTGAACAATTCCTCGGCAGGAGGCACAAATGGCTATGAATTTTCAAGACGCACCTACGAGCGGACATAGAGCTCCGATTTTGAAGCGCGTCGCTGTTTGGTTGGCCACGCATCGACCAGCCAACCGGAACCAGAAGCCTCGCCGGGAGACCCTCGACGCACTGGTGTCGCTAAATGATCGGACGCTTTCGGATCTCGGTCTCCAGCGCACTGACATCACCTTCATCACCGCTCAATCCAAAACTCATTTCGGGGGGAAGTGACATGCGCACACTCGACATCAAGGGCTCGACCATCGCCTACGGTGAAGACGGCACCGGCGAAACTCTGATCCTCGTGCATGGCTCGGCCGGATCCGGTTCCCAATGGCGAGATCTGCGCAACCATTTGCCGGGAAGTTATCGTGTGCTCACCCCAGACCTGTATGGCTATGGTCTGAGTGATAGCTGGTCCGATGGCGGACGCTTGCGCCTCACCGACGAAGCTGCACCTATCGCCCAACTGATTGAACAAGCCGACGGCCCGGTCCATCTGGTTGGCCATTCCTACGGCGGTGCTGTGGCATTGCGCCTGGCTCACGAATGTCCGGACAAAATTCAGTCTCTGACCGTGATTGAGCCCGTGGCCTTCCAACTCTTGGCGCAAGGCGGCCCAAGGGAAAGGGCGCTGCATCAAGAGATCATGGAAGTGGCAAAGGCGTTGTCACGCGCCACATTGGTTGGCGACTACCAGGATGGCATGCGGACTTTCATAGATTATTGGAATGGCGCTGGTGCCTGGGCTCGCCTGCATGACCATATTCGCCGCGACCTTTGCCGTCGGGCGAGCAAGGTGATCTTGGATTTTGCGGCAACATTCTCGGAGCGTACAACACGAGAGGACTTGGCACGGATCCAGATCCCGACACTGGTCTTGCGCGGCACCCGGACCCCAGGCCCCGCGCGCCAAGTCGCCGACATGGTTGCCACGACTATTCCAGGCGCCGAAATGCAGATCATCGATGGCGCCGGGCACATGTCACCGTTGAGCCATTCTCGACAAATTGCCGCCGCCATCTCCGAGCATCTGTCGCTCGGCGAGACAGACCGGCTCTTGCGTCGTGCCTTGACCCGGCGCCCTGCGAACGCCGAGTTGCAGGCGGCACAAGCGTCTTAGCTCCGAGACCGCGAATCGGGTATAAGGGTTCAACCCTGCTGGCAATGAAAGATAGTTAGCCATGAGCCGAAAACTCTTCGGAACCGATGGCATTCGCGGCACTGCCAATACCGAACCGATGACGGCGGAGACCGCCCTTAGAGTAGCCATGGCCGCGGGCCGGCATTTCGTGCCGACCCTAGTCCATCGCCCACTCGCCGTGATCGGCAAGGACACGCGCCTGTCCGGCTATATGCTTGAGCCGGCGATGGTCGCGGGATTTGTGTCGATCGGCATGGATGTGGTTCTGGTCGGGCCTATGCCGACACCAGCGGTCGCCATGCTGACGCGCTCTCTCAGGGCTGATCTCGGCGTCATGCTATCGGCTTCGCACAATCCGTTCGAAGACAACGGCATCAAACTGTTCGGTCCGGACGGCTACAAGCTTTCAGACGAGGTCGAGAGCGAAATCGAATTGATGATGCAGACGCTGGACCAAAGCCATCGCGCGCCTGCGGGCAAGCTAGGCCGCGCCCGGCGCCTGGAAGACGCGCGCGGCCGCTATATCGAATTCGCCAAGACAACCTTCCCCAAAGGCATGCGCCTGGAGGGCTTGAAGCTGGTGGTCGATTGCGCCAATGGCGCCGCCTACAAAGTCGCCCCGGCGGTTCTCTACGAGCTTGGCGCTGAGGTGGTGCCGCTGGCGATCGATCCGGACGGCTTCAACATCAATCACGAGTGCGGCGCCACCGCACCCGACGCCTTGAGCCAAGCGGTCGTCGCCCATGGCGCCGATCTTGGGATTGCGCTCGATGGTGATGCCGACCGGCTGATCATGGTCGACGATACGGGCGAGATCGTTGACGGTGACCAGATCATGGGCTTGATCGCGGCATCCTGGCACGCGTCCGGCAGGCTGCAAGGCGGTGGCATCGTCGCAACGGTGATGTCCAATTTGGGCCTGGAGCGCTTTTTGAACGGTCACGGTCTCGATCTCATCCGCACCGCCGTTGGCGACCGGTATGTGTTGGAGCGCATGCGCACTGATGGCTACAACGTCGGCGGCGAACAATCAGGACACATGATCCTCTCCGACCACGCCACAACCGGCGACGGGTTGGTCGCAGCTTTACAGGTATTGGCCGAGCTCGTCGAGAGCGGGCGATCCTTGCGCGAAGCCGCCAATGTCTTCTCGGCCTTGCCGCAAATCTTGAAGAACGTCCGGTTCTCGGGCAACCCTCCACTGGATGCGGACAGCGTCAAACAGGCGGTGCGCGATGGTGAGGAACGACTTGCCGGTACTGGCCGGGTGTTGATCCGAAAGTCCGGCACTGAGCCTTTGATCCGTGTCATGGCGGAGGGTGAAGACGAAGGATTGGTCAGTCGTGTCGTCGATGACATCATCGGCGAAATCGAACGAACCGCGAGTTAGAAATGACGGAATGTTCAACGCCCAGCACTATGTCCGGGCGGGTTTTAATTTGCGCCGGGTCGGATTCTGGCGGTGGCGCCGGTATCCAGGCGGATATTAAGGCGGTTACCTGCCTCGGTGGTTTCGCCGCAACCGCGATCACTGCCCTTACCGCTCAGAATACTCAAGGCGTCACCGCGATCCACGAAGTTCCGCTCGACTTTTTGGCCGAACAGATGCGCGTAGTGCTCGACGATATCGGTGCTGACGCGATCAAGACCGGCATGCTGCATTCACCCGGCGTGATCGAGACCGTCACCCGCGAACTCGATGAACACGCGGCCGGTGTGCCTCTCGTGGTCGACCCGGTAATGGTTGCCAAAGGCGGGCACAAGCTCTTGGAGGACCGCGCACTTTCGGCTCTGAAATCACTGATGCTGCCACGGGCGACGGTGCTCACGCCGAACTTGCCGGAAGCGTCACTCTTGAGTGGGCGCGAGATTCTGACCGTCGATGATATGCGCGGTGCCGGCGATGCATTGCTTGAACTCGGCGCCAGATCGGTTTTGCTCAAGGGTGGTCACCTTGAGGGCGACGAGGTGGTCGACATCTTGTTCACACATGAGGGC
>JABIRP010000176.1 GCA_018699735.1 Rhodospirillaceae bacterium
GAAGTCGCCTCAAACGATGGTTACTTACTGAAGAATTTTGTCGCGGCGGATGTGCCCTGTCTCGGGATTGAGCCTACCGACAGCACTGCCGACGCTGCTGAGAAATTGAACGTCCCGGTCTTGCGCGAGTTTTTTGGTGAGGCGACGGCGCGCCGCCTGGTTGCCGAGGGCAAGCATGCTGACCTAATTTGTGGCAACAACGTCTATGCCCATGTTCCCGACATAAACGATTTTACCAAAGGCTTGGAGGTTGTTCTGAAGCCGGGCGGTACGGTGACACTTGAGTTCCCGCACTTGATGCGGCTGATCGCTGAGAGCCAGTTTGACACTGTCTATCACGAGCATTTCTCTTATCTATCGCTGACCGCCGTCTCTCGTATTTTCGAGCAGGCTGGGTTGCGGGTCTTCGATGTGGAACAGCTTCCCACCCATGGCGGCAGCCTCAGGGTGTACGGATGTCGCCTTGATGATGTGCGGACCAGCGAGGCGAGCGTCGCGCGTATTTTGGGTGAGGAGGGGGACTTTGGCCTTCGAGACCTTGCGATCTATGGCGGGTTTCAGGCGCGGGCTGAGGCGGTCAAGGATGGCTTCCTGGCCTTCCTTCTCGAACAGAAGGCGGCCGGCAAGAGCGTCGCCGCTTACGGAGCTGCTGCTAAGGGCAACACACTGCTCAATTTCGCCGGTGTGCGTCCCGACCTATTGAGTTTCGTCTGCGATGCCGCAGAAGCGAAACAGCACAAGTTTCTTCCGGGCAGCCACATACCGATCCATACCCCCGCAGCACTGAGAGAGCAAAAGCCCGACTGGGTCGTCATCTTGCCTTGGAATATCGCCGCCGAGGTGATGCAACAACAGGCTGGCATCTCTGATTGGGGCGGCCGGTTCGTGATCGCCGTACCGGAACTTAAGGTCTTATCGTGAAGGCGCTCGTGACCGGTGCGACAGGGTTCGTTGGCCGACATGTGGTTGCTCAATTGCTTGCCGAAGGTCACGAGGTGCTCGCGGTCGCCCGCGACCCAGCCAAAGCCGCGACCATGGCCTGGTCCGATGAGGTGACATTCTTGGCCTGGGATATTCATTCTGGCGACTGGTTAGTGCCCGAGGGTTTCGCGCCCGATATCCTGGTACATCTGGCCTGGCCTGGACTTCCCAACTACATGGACGACTTCCACGTCGAAACCAACCTTCCAGCCGACATCGCCTTTCTGACCCGGGCTGTAGAGCGCGGCGTTAAGCGGTTGCTGGTGTTCGGCACTTGTCTTGAGTACGGCTATCGGTTCGGCCCCTTGAGCGAGGATATAGAGGCCCGGCCGTCAACGCCCTACGGTATCGCCAAGGATAGGCTTCGGCTTGCTTTGGAGGCGTTGAGCGCAACCCATGACGTCGTCTTGCAATGGGTTCGCCTGTTCTACGTCCATGGTGATGGACAGAACCCGAAAAGCCTGCTCGCACTGCTTGACCGGGCGATAGCCGATGGGGACCAGAGTTTCCCGATGTCAGGCGGCGAGCAGTTGCGCGACTATCTGGCGATTGAGGACGTGGCCCGGGATGTCGCGATGTTGCTAAAGCACCCAGAGTGCAATGGCGTCATCAATTGCTGTAGCGGCGAGCCAATCTCGATCCGACGTCTTGTCGAGGAGCGAGTGGCCGAGCGCGGCGCTGACATCCAGCTCGAACTCGGCCGGTATCCCTATCCAGACTACGAGCCACTCGCCTTCTGGGGCGTGCGAGGCAAGCTTGGTGAGTTGGATAAAGGATAAGGCCGGTCGCCGTTATTCCGCCGCGTGGCTCGCTATTTGGTCAACCGTTGTGCCGGTCTTTTCCAACACCTGAACCGCTTCGGTCTCGATATCCAACTGCATGACGTCGTTGAAGCGGTTGAAGAAGCCGCAGAGGGCGGAGCGCAACGTAAGTTCGACGATCTCGGCTTCTGAGAAATGCTGACGCAAGCGGTCGAACATCTCGTCGCGCACGTAGTTCCAGTTGTTCGTCACTTCGCGGGCAAAATCACGCACAAGGTGATCAACCTCGTCGAAACCCGGAACTTCGTCCTCCAGGATTTTCTCGGCGGTTTCTGCATGAAAGCCTTGGCCGGTCATGCGCGGGGCGTGGTGTGCAACGCAGTAGGTGCACTCGTTCAGCTTTGAGACCGTGACCAATGCGATCTCCAGATAGCGCTTGGACAGCAACGCCTCATCGGACAAGTCGAGGAGCAATCCCATGATGTGCTTCAGTGCCGGCGGCCGGTGGGCAAACACCTTCACTTGGTTCAAGAACGGTCCGTACTCGTTGGCGAAACGCTCATAGACCGGGCGCACGTCCTCGGGAACTTCATCGATTTCAATTTCACGGACGCGGGGCATTCGGGATACTCCTAAGACGTTATGTCGAGTTAGCCTTGATTGGCCGGAATGTCGGTGACCAGCATTGAGCCGGGCGTATGGGTAATGACGAGCGGCAGCTTCGCATCAACGACCGTGCGCTGCGGGGTAACGCCGCAGGCCCAGAACACTGGGATCTCTCCGGCACGGAGCGGCTGCGGGTCGCCGAGCGGTGGATTGTCAAAATCGTCGATGCCAATCTCGGCCGGGTCACCCAGATGTACCGGTGCACCATGGCCATTGGGATAACGAGCGCAGATCGCCGACGCCTTGATCGCGTTATCCGACGTCATCGGCCGCATCGAGACGACCATTCCGCCGCCGAACGGGCCGGCCGGAACAGTCTCAAGATTGGTGTGATACATCGAGACGGTCAGGTCTTCACTCCAATGGCGCAAAGGTATGCCGCCGTCGATGAGCGCCTGCTCGAATGTGAAGGAACAACCAAGTATGAAGGCAACTGAGTCCGGTCCCCAAAGGTCTTTGATGTCACTGACCTGATCGATCAACTCACCATCTCGGAAGATGTTGTAGGAGCCGATGTCGGTGCGGATATCGACATCCTTGCCGAGGGTACGCATCATTGGGTCACCGGTCTCCGACACGCCAACCAGCGGGCAGGGCTTCGGGTTGCGTTGGCAGTAGCGGAAGAAATCGAGTGCGTTTTCCGCCGGCAAGATCACGAGATTTCCCTGCATGTACCCTGGCGCAAAGCCGGTGGTATGTCCTGGGTGTTTACCGGACCGAACCAGCGCACGGGCATCCGCCGGTGTTTTTGGGCGGCCGTCCAAATAGTTTCCCTCGCGAGCGGCGGGTTTCAGGCGATGCACCTTGGCTGACATGGCGGCCTCCAGGTTGGGGTGGGATTTCAGCCGCAGGATGACCCTGAGGCAGAGGCCGAGTCAAGTTGGCGGGACGGATGAGTGAGTGCGCGCACTCGGTTCGAACTTCTACGACACGGTTCTTTGATCCGCATCAAACCCTCCTCGTCAGTTTGCGGTATAATCACTCACGATGAATTTGCGGGAGATTGGCCATGGAATTTGTTTATTTCGCCGTCGTCGCAGTCGTAATCTATTTCGTTTCGGATCGCTTTCTGCGCGGGCTGGAAGCGCGCCGCGGGAGACCTTTTGAGCGCCGGTCTTTGGTCTTTGGAAGCATCTTGTTGGTGTTGGCCCTGATCACATTCAATGCCATTCGGATACTTCCTCTGCCGTTCAAGTAGCAGCAGAACCCGGCAGCGGTAGCAGGATTTCGACCGATAGGCCGCCAAGCTCTGAGCGGGCCAACCGCAACTCGCCGGCGTATAGCTCGACAATGTCACCGACAATCGCGAGCCCGAAGCCGGTGCCGGGCGGGGCTTCGTCCAGCCGTCGCCCCCAATCGAGCGCCTCGCGACGCTGCTCGTCGGGGATACCGGGGCCATCGTCTTCAACCCTGAGGACCAGTGTTCCGGCTTCAAGCGCGGCGTTGATCAAAACACGCGCATCGGCATATTTGTGGGCGTTCGAGACCAAGTTCGAGAACAGCGCTTCGATGTCATGGCGCGGGAAGGGGCAGAGCAACTCCGGGGCACAGTCATGTTCAATTACCAGCTTTGTCGGTCGATAGAGCAGCGAAAATCCCTCGGCAACATCTTGGATTACCTCGGCGATATCGATGCGCGCACCAGATCGCCCCTCGGGTCCGATGGCGCGAGCGAGGTTCGAATAACGGTCTACCAATCCCGACATGCGGTCGAGCTGGCGGCCCATCAGGGCTGTGTCCGATCCAGCCTCCAAAGCATTCCTCATGACAGCCAACGGGTGGTTGATGTCATGGGCGATCTTGGTCACGTATTTTCGGGTTCGCTCGACCAAAAGAGTATTTTGGCGTAGCAGCCGGTTCACTTGGTTTACCAACGCTTGCGGTTCGCTTGGGAATTTGCCCTCAACCACTTCGGTCTCACCGGCCTCGTGGGCGCGGAGGGCTGTTGCGACACCTGCCAAATTGCGCCGGATCGACAGGATCAGCAGCAGTAGGAGTGCCAGCAGCGAAAGCGACAGTGTCACCGTCGCCAGAAGCGACAATGGTTTAAGACTGGCGGCATGATCGGTGACGTAGGCTTCATAGCGCGACGCTGGCAAACCAATGATAAATCGCATCCGGCCGGTTTCGGCACTATCGATTATTCGCTCCGCGAGGCGCATTGGACCGAGTGCTGTCTCGGCGTCTCGCGGTTCGAACTCGCTGTTCGGATCGACGACACCATCGGGTAGGGCTGTGTTGGTCAATTCCAGTAGGTTCGAGCGCCGAGAGATCTGGTCGCCGAGCGAGACCTGCCAGACCCATTCGACATCGCCACCCACGAACTCGGCTTGCCCATCGCCACCACTGGCCACGGTACTGGCCCAATGACCGCGGACCTGGTTGCCGAACTCGACTAGTCGCGTGTCGACGACCTGACGCGAGATCGTGTCGACTGCCGAGCCGAACAGAAACCAAAACACCGGGGCGGCGAGGGCAAGCAGGAGAGCGGCCCAAGCGGCGGTCCGGCCAACGAGCGATCGCGGCCACATGGCCGATACCACGGGCGTCATCATGGATGTTAAGCCACCGGCTCGGCCGCCGCCATGCGGTAGCCGTAGCCGTAGACGGTCTCGATCGTGGATTTTCCAAGCTTGTCACGCAATCGACTGATGAAAACCGGCACTTCATTCGCCGTCTTGACCGCATCGCCGTCGAAATTGTGGCTGGCGAGCTCATCGGCAGAAACCGGTCGCTCGGCATTGACCACCAGATAGTGCAGGATGCGGTACTCGCTCGGCGTTAATTTGATCGGCGCGCCGCTGTTCCAAACTTTAAGGGACTGGGTGTCGACGCGGAGCGCGCCGTGTTCCAGAACCGGCTTTCGCACGCTGGGACCGGCCGAATTGACAACGCCGCGCACCCAATCCAGCAGTAATTCCAGGTCGACCGGCTTGGTCAGATAATTGGTGGCTCCGGCGCGCACGGCCTCCTTCATATCGCCAACATCCTTGCGAGACCCGGTCAGTACGATAACCGGCATCGTGAGGCCGCCGTCGCGCCAGCGCCGGAGCACGCTGAAACCGTCCATACGCGGCAGCCCGGGGTCCAGGATCACGGCGTCGTAAGGATTGTCCTGACCCAACTCCAACCCTTGCTCGCCGTCACGGGCAATATCGACGGCAAAATGCTCTTCGCGCAACATTGCCGCGACCTGTTCAGCCAGATCTTCATCGTCTTCCAAGAGCAAAATTCGCATGTCCTGTCGCTCCTCAGTTCCCACCGGAATCGCCGAGAATGCGACCGGTCTTTGGGTCGATGAAAACCAGGATCACCCGGTCATTCGGACGCAGGATCCGAACCTCGTAGATCATCTTCTGGCCTTGTCGGCGGATATGAGTTCCGAGCACCCGACCGCGATACCGCGGGTTTTGCCCGAGGCGCGAGAGGGTCCGAGAAAGCTTCGCAGGGTTTTGCGCGTTAGCCGGGGCTAACGGGAGCAGGGAGGCGAGCAGACCGGCAATGAAAGTGCGTCGTAACATATCCCCAGCTTAACCGAGCCTGATGAAGATGGAATACCACTGCTGTTAGGTGATGTTTCAGATGATTAACATCGCCTAACGAGCCGCGTATGCAATCGCAATCCAAACCCAACCAAACTCTCCCTCATCGACGTTGTTTAGAACCGTGAAGGGAGATCTCAGATGATCATCAGGCCCACTATCGCAGCCGGTTTCGCAGTCGCCTTGTTTTCCACCCTTGCAATCGCGCCGCCGCCGGTTAGTGCCGATGCGGGCTCGTCCCATGTGTCTCGCGACCATCGGAGCTACGGCCAGCACCTGACTAAGCGCCACTATGACCGCAAGCGCCGTACGGTCGTGAAGACACGGGTTCGACAGATGGTCATCTTCGATCAGTTGCCGCTGCGCCGTATGCTCGGGATTGATCGGTCGTTTGAGGGTTATCGGGTTGAAAGCGTGGTCGTGCGGATCAAACCCCGCAAAAGCCAGGGCGTGTTGCGTCTGTTGATAAACGGCCGCGCCGTGGATCGAGAAATTTCAGGTGGCCAACGCGAGATCCATCTCGACCCCGGTCACTTTGCAGTTGTCGGGCGCAGCGTAAGTAACATGCGCCTGGACGTGCGCGGCGGTGTCTATGTGCGGGATATAACCGTCGCCCTGTCGCGCCCAAAATTCCGTCACCGCCCTTACCGGCATCACAAGACCCGCCGCGCCAACCCGGGACTGAAGTTCCTCGATATGAGTGCCGCGATGCCGAAATTGCGATTCTGAACCCGTGAAAGCCAAGCCGGAAGAAAGGAAATCCGTCATGTCCATTCTCAGTCAATTCGCCGCCAAAACCACGATGCTCGGCATTATCGCCAGTCTCGCAATTGGAACCGCTGTCCCGCAGGCATATGCCCATGATCGCAGAACGCGGCACGGCCATCCCGGATATCAGAAGCGAACCGGTGCTTCGTGGCACTGGCAGGCCAACCAAAGGCATCACAAAAACAGGCATCACAAAAATAAGCATTACGGGAACCGATATGTCAGCCACAGCTACGACACCCATCAATACGGATCTGGTGCGACCGGGTTCGGCAAAACCTTCGGCGGCGGTTTGATCGGCGCCATCCTTGGAGCGGCGGCTGGAACGCAGTTCGGAAAAGGTAAAGGCCGGACAGCGGCCGTGATCGGTAGCTCGGTGATCGGTATGGTTTTGGGCAGTGAGATCGGCCGTTCCATGGAGCCGGCCGACCAACAGAGGACCGCCACGGTGCTGGAAAGCAACCGCACGGGCGATGGCGTCACCTGGCAGAATCCGGACAGCGGAGCGGAATACACCGTCACCCCGACCCGCACCTGGGAAGCCGAGCCTGGTCGGTATTGCCGGGAGTACAACACCACCGTCATCATCGGAGGCCAGGAACAGGCTGCCTACGGCACCGCTTGTCGCATGCCCGACGGGAGTTGGAAGGCTTCAATTGGGGATTGACAGCGGTGCGTGTTGTTGGCCGCTTATCCTGGCTCACTGAATGAGTTACGGTTCTCGCCACTGGAATAATTCGGAGGCGAGAGCATGGCGGGTACGACGAGGATTAAGGGCGCTGATTGGATCGTTGCTTGGGACGAAAGTCGCGGTGGTCACATCTACCTTCAAGACGCGGATCTGGTGTTTCGGGATAAGGAAATCCTCTTCGTTGGCCCGAGCTATGACGGCCAGGCAGATGTGACCGTCGATGGACGTGGAACCTGCTTGATACCGGGGTTGGTCAACATTCACTCGCACCCGAGCCACGAGCTCAGCTACCGCGGCATTCGCGAAGAGCACGGTGTGCCAGAGCATTTCATGTCCGGTCTTTACGAGCGTGCCTGCGCTTTCAAGGCACCGGCAGACGCCAAGGCGGCGATCAGCGAGGCTGCCTACTGCGAACTGGTATTGAGCGGCGTGACGACCCTTGCAGACCTGTCCGCGCCCTACGAAGGCTGGGCCGAGTTGATGGATAAATGCGGGATGCGGATATTCGCGGCACCCGGTTTCGCGTCGCGAACCTGGCGGTTGGACAATCACCACGAACTGAAGTTCAACGAAGATATTCCGAAGGGCCGCCAGCTATTCGATGAGGCGATCGCCTTTATCGACCAGGTGTCGGCACATCCTTCGGGCCGGCTTTCGGGCATCGTCTTTCCGGGGCAGATCGAAACTTGTACTGCCGATCTGCTGGTCGACAGCATCGCTCTTGCGCGCGAACGCGGCTTGCCTTGGACGACCCATATCGCGCAGTCGGTCGTCGAGTTCAATCTCATCGTTCAATGGACCGGTAAGACGCCAATTCAATGGGCGCATGAACTGGGGTTGCTTGGACCGTCGAGCATTCTGGGGCATGCGATTTTTATCGACGAGCATTCCTGGCTGCATTGGTGGAGCAAGAAGGATCTCGGGTTGATTGCTGAGACAGGATCCTCGGTGGCGCATTGCCCGACGCCGTTCTCACGCTACGGTCAGGTGCTTGAGGATTTCGGAAAATACCGTGCTGCCGGTGTGAACATGGGGCTTGGCACGGATACCTTCCCGCAAAATCTGATCGAGGAGATGCGCACTGCCGCCATCCTGGCCCGGGTTTCGGCGCATGACATTGAGGCAGCGAGCACCGCCGACGTCTTCCACGCCGCCACTGCCGGCGGGGCAAAGGCATTGCTCCGTGACGATATCGGGCGATTGGCGGTAGGCGCCAAGGCCGATATCGTGGTGGTCGACCTCTCGAACCCATCCATGCGGCCGGTGCGTGACCCTTTGCGGAGTCTCGTCTATTCAGCGGCTGATCGGGCCGTGCGAGATGTCTATATCGATGGCGAGATGGTGGTCGAAAACCGGCGGGTTCTAACCATGGATCAGGATGCATCACTCGACGTTGCCCGCGAGGCGCAAATCCGTATGGAGGCGGCTGTCGCAGGCACCGATTGGGCTGGCCGGGCGGCGGAGGAAATCGTACCGCTCAGCTTGCCGGTCGGGAGATAGCCTAGTTCGCGAACTTGTCTCGTAGTGCTGCAACTTGCTCCGGCGTCAAAAAGCGAGTTTTGGCCTCCCGAAGCATTAGGAAGAGTTTGGCGGTTTCTTCCAGTTCTTCGGTTGCGTAAACCGCGTCTTCCAGCGAGGTGCCGGCGACGACAGGGCCGTGGTTTGCCAGCAGAACGGCGTGGTGCTTGCCTGCCATCTCACGGACCGCCTTGGCGAGATTCATATCGCCGGGTGGAAAGTATGGAACCAGCGGCAGGGTGCCGATCTTCATGACGTAGTAGGCGGTGATCGGTGGCAACACGTCCATCGGATCGATATCGGCGAGGCAACTGACTGCCACCGAGTGGGTTGAATGCAGATGAACCACCGCCCCTGTTTTGGGACGTTCCTCGTACATGGCGACATGCAAGAAGCTTTCTTTGGTCGGCTTGTCGCCCGAAACCAAATCCCCGTTGTCATCGAGTTTCGAAATTCGCGCTGGGTCCAGATTGCCCATAGAGGATCCGGTTGGTGTCATCAGCCAGCCGTCCTCGATCCGGACGCTGATATTGCCGGATGAACCGAATGTCAGCCCGCGTTCGAACATCGATTTCGCCATCCGGGCGATCTCGTCGCGAGTCTTGTTTTCCGTCATGAGAGGGATCCGAGGTCCGTTGCTATCGGCCTAGGATAGCGCAATCCGTTGGTCTTGGCCCAAATCCTGTCGACAGCCGGGATTCGAATTGGGGTTTCAAGCGGTTTCAGAGGGATTTATAAAGCATTCCGCCGCCGGTTCGCCACGTATACAATTTGCGGGCAATCGGCTACCGCTTGCGGAACGACTGAACATCGGAATTCCATTCATGGCAACCAAGCGAGACCCGAGGCGAACTCAAGAGCGCATTCTCACCTCCGCGACGACAGAGTTCGCGCAGTCCGGATTTGGTGGCGCGCGGGTTGATATGATTGCCAAGCGGGCGGGCATTAATAAGAGCCTGATATATCATTACTTTCAGTCTAAGGACGGTCTGTTTCGCGCGGTGATGGAGCGGGCGTATCGCCGCATACGCCTGGCGGAACAGGATTTGGATCTGCTCGCCTTGGATCCACTGGACGCCGTGGTTCGGCTAACCCGGTTCACGTTCCGATATTTCGTCGATAACCCGGAGTTCATACGGTTGTTGAACGAGGAAAACCTCTACAAGGCTGAGCATATTCGCGACAGCAGGTATGTGCGAGATGTGCAATCGCCTCTGGTCGAGCAACTCGGTCAAATCGTCGAGAAAGGCGAGGCCGCTGGGCAATTTCGCAAAGGTATCGAGCCGGTTCAGCTTTACGTGACAATCGCCTCGCTTGGATATTTCTATTTGTCGAATGCCAGCACATTGTCGACGATTTTTGAGCGAGACTTGTTGGGCGAAAAGGCTCTTACCGACCGAGAAGAACATATTCACCAGGTCGTTCGTGCCTATCTTGGGGCCTAATCCAGCAACGCCAATCGCCTAGCGGCGCAATCGGCCACGCGTTGCATCAGCTCACCACGGCTTTCGTCCACGGCGCGCCGGTGTATCCGCATCGATGGGAACCACGGGCTGTCCTCTCGTTCATGGAACCAGCGCCAGAACACCGCGATTTCGACCGGCAGCACCATATCCACTGGTTTTCCGAGCGCGCCCGCGAGGGGTGCCGCCATGTTAGAGATTGCTATCACGTGATCCATGGCAGAGATTTGCGCCGCATGGCCGTCTACGTCCTCAAAAACGTCGAGCTCGGCATCAACCAATATGTCGATGCCAAAACGCTCACGCGCTTCATTTACGTCTTCGGTTACCTCGCCGTATTGAATCGAGACGAAACGGGCCGGGAGATCGCTTAAAACCGGTCCCCAAAGATCGATCGGCATCGACTTCTCTTCGCCTGAAAAACCATACGGGCTGCTCCAGGTGATGCCGACCAGAGGTAAGTCTTGGCCATCGCGGTAGGCGAGGCGCATGGCTTCAACCCGGTCTGTATCGGCTTTCAGGTATCCCATATGGTCGGGGAAGTCGGCGAAATCGGCTCGCGCCATCATCAGGATCTGGCTGAGTGGTGCCTGAGCCGGACAGTCTCCGAGATCTGGGTGCGGTTCCCCGTCTTCATTTACGACGCAATCAATTCCCGGGAATGAGCGGGCCATAAGGTCGACGAGCTTGGCGGAACACGCGAAAGCCATACGCTCAAACCGGGGTGCCACATCCCAAAGTACGTTGGCGAACATGATTTCCTCACCGATACCGATTTGGTCGTTCCAAACCAGGAGGCCGCTTGGTTCAGCCTCCTCGAACGGCCAATGCGGCAAGTCGATTGAACGGCGAATCTTCGGCAAATCGCCTCGTCTTACCCAATCATAGCGCGGCCAGCCGGTCGCAAAGTCGCCAAGCCGCAATTGCATCAAGGTTAAAGCGAGATTTGCCCGGGGGTCGTTTGGTGACGCCCAAACAGCTCGCTCGAACAGAGACAATGCCGCGCCCCCTTCGCGCTTGGCCAATGCCGCGTGACCGAGATTGATCAACGCCGATGCGGTGCCCGGTTCGCCAATGAGCGCACGCTGGAACAGATGATCGGTCGGCACGGCTAATTCGGCGCGCCGCAATGCATTTCCCAAGTTGAGAGAGGCGCGTGAAAAATCGGGTCGGACCGCGAGTGCGCGACGGAAGCAATCGGCTGCGCGCTCATGATTTAGGTCCCGTCGTTCGGCGTTTGCGAGCGCATACCAGGCGTCGGCAAAATCCGGCGCCAGAATGAGCGCGCGGCCGAAATGGCCAAAACTCTCCTCGGCTCCTCGTTGGGCCCCGAGGATGCCAGCGTTCAGCCAAGCTGCCGCGTCTTCCGGCAGTCGGCCGGCCAATCTCAGGTACGCGGCCTCCGCCAGTGCCGGCTCGTTTAGTGAAGTATAGAGCGCGCCGGCCTCGACATGGGCCTCTGAGAGGTGCGGAGATGCGATGCCTGCGTGTTCGGCAAGACGGGCTGCGGTTTGCCGGTCGAGATTTCGGATTAGGCGGGAAAGGATCATCATTGCCGCAGCAATGTCGGGCCGGATCAAGACCGGCAAGCGCCCGAACAATAGGATCATCGCTTCCTCGCCAGCGCTGCGGGCCAAGCGAGCGAGACGTGGTAATAGCTCTAGGTCGGTACCTCCGGCGGCCAATAGCGCCATTGCGATGGCTCGTGACGAGGGATAGTCGCCGGCATCGATCGCCTGAGCCAGACGCCCCAGCGCCTGCTCCGGCGTCATGCTACCAGTGTCCTCGCGCGCCGTGGCCATTGGGGCCTCCGAACTCAAGTGAACTATCTCTGGTGGGTGTATACCACTCCTGGCCATAGATGTCGTGGATTCTGGGCTTGACCTTAAGGGGCTCCAGGCCAGATAACGCAGTCAGAAAGAGAAATGCGGGGAGAAATAAGTTGAGTGAGAATGCACCGGCGAAAATGGGATTTTTCGAGCGATATCTGACGGTATGGGTTGGGGCCTGCATCGTGGTTGGAATTGCGCTAGGACATTTCCTTCCGGGCCCCTTTCAAGCAATTGGCCGGGCGGAGATTGCTCAGGTCAATTTGCCGGTGGCCGGACTAATCTGGCTGATGATCATACCGATGCTGTTGAAGATCGATTTCGGCGCATTGCATCAAGTTCGTGAGCATTGGCGCGGTATCGGGGTAACCTTATTCATTAATTGGGCAGTCAAACCGTTCTCGATGGCAGTTCTGGGCTGGCTTTTTATCGGGTGGCTGTTCCGGGACATGCTGCCGGCCGGGCAAATTGAATCCTATATTGCTGGTCTGATCTTGCTGGGGGCGGCCCCCTGTACGGCAATGGTTTTTGTCTGGTCAAACCTGTCCGATGGCGAACCGCATTTCACGCTGAGCCAGGTGGCGTTGAACGACACCATCATGATCTTTGCCTTCGCACCGATCGTCGGGCTTCTGCTTGGCCTTTCGGCGATAGTAGTGCCTTGGCAGACGTTGTTCCTTTCGGTGGTCTTGTACATCGTCGTTCCGGTTCTGGTGGCTCAGGTGATGCGTAAGCGGATTTTGGCGACCGCAGGAGAGGCGGGATTGGCGAGAACCCTGGCAGTGGTACAGCCGTTATCCTTGGCCGCATTGCTCCTCACACTGGTTATGCTGTTCGGGTTTCAGGGTGAACAAATCATTGCACAACCGACGGTCATCGCATTACTCGCAGTGCCAATTCTGATCCAGGTCTACTTCAATTCCGGTCTCGCGTATCTCTTGAACCGAAAGTTTGGCGTGGCCCATTGTGTCGCCGCGCCATCGGCGCTGATTGGGGCGAGTAATTTCTTCGAACTGGCCGTCGCCGCCGCAATCAGTCTGTTTGGCTTCGAATCCGGGGCGGCGTTAGCAACTGTTGTCGGGGTGCTGATCGAGGTCCCGGTAATGTTGTCGGTGGTTCGTATCGTGAATGCGTCGCGCGATTGGTACGAAAAAGCCCCGAACGTTGTGCCGGTGAAGCGTTAAAGCCAGATGCAGCCGGTGGTCAGACCGGTCCAAACCGTGTTTTGATGCCGATATTGAACTGTAGTTTTTTTCAATCTGGGCAACATGGGGTGTTTCGGTGTTTGCCACATTGGCTTTTGTAGCAGGCCTGTTTGTCGCGACGGGATATTTCCTGATCTCGCGCCGCTCGTCGCATGTCGTGAGCACGCCACAGACAGACGATCTCAACCGTAAACTTCTCAATGCGATCGACGCTCTGGACGAGAGGGTCATGTTACTCGATGCGGACGATCGAATGGTCTATTGCAACAGTGCATTTCGTCAGACCAATCGAGAAATTGAGGATTTGCTCGTACCGGGCGCTGCATATTCCGACTTGTTGCGGGCCGGTGCCAAGGCCGGCCTCGCCGCGGCCCCGGATTCCGAAATCGACAGCTGGGTTCAATCTCGCTTGGATCGATTGCATAAGCCGATGGAGCCGTTGGAAGCACAGTATCGCAACGGGCGGTGGATCAGCGTTTCCGAGCAAAAACTCGAAGACGGCGGCACGATAATATTGGTCGGCGATATTACCGAGCGCAAAACAACCGAACAGGCGTTGGCCGAGAGTGAGGGACGTTTACGCGGAATATTCAGCAACTTACCGTCGGTGATTCATTTAAAAGACGCTGATGGTACTTTCCAGCTTGCAAATGACCGGTTCAAGGAGTGGTTCGGAATTACTCCAAGCGCGTACTTTGACCAAAAAACAGAGGCGCATTTTCCGGCAGAGTTCATGGATGCCGTCGCGGATCAGGAGCGCAAGGTTTACGAAACCGGTGAGTCAGTGACGATTGAACTCGAAGCGGTATTTGCCGATGGAGCCAAACACCAATTCCTGAATACGAAATTCCCAATTCACGACCAGAACGAAACGATCACCGGCATATGCACCGTTGCAACGGACATAACTGAACGTCGCCGGATGGAGCAGGCCTTACGGGACAGCGAGGCACGACTGCGGGGCGTGTTCGACAACACGCCGGTTTGTCTAAATCTCAAGGATACGGAGGGAAGATACCTTCTGATCAACAAACCCTACGAGGCCTGGCTTGGGATTTCTGCCGAAGCGGTGATCGATAAAAAAGCCGAAGAATTTCTGCCAGCAGGCGATGAACTTCACAGTCTCACAGACACCGAGCGCCGGGTAATGGAAACGGGCGAAGTGGTCGAGCGGGAGGTTCGGGTCAATCGGCCTGGCGGCCGCATATATGATCGTATCTTGATCAAATTTCCAGTGAAGGACGACAGCGATCAAGTGACCGCGATTGGCACCGTCGCGATCGACATCAGCGAGCGAAAAGCGGCGGAAGAAGCGCTGGAAAAGGCGATGGCCGAGGCACAGGCGGCGAATTTCGCGAAAACCGAATTCCTGGCCAACATGAGCCACGAGCTTCGCACACCCTTGAACGCGATCATCGGGTTTTCGGAAATCATGGCCGGTGAAACCTTTGGTCCGATGGCTAACGAGCGCTATCACGGATACGCAAACGATATTGCGAGTTCCGGGTTCCACCTTCTCAACCTGATCAATGAAATCCTCGATGTTGCTCGGATTGAGCGTGGTCGCGTCGAATTGGACAAGCGGTTGATCGATGTCCCGACCATGGTCCGCGATTGCAAGAGGATGGTCGTTGAACGGGCGAAACGGGAGGGTGTGGAGCTGTCCTCGCGGATTTCAAAGGGCGCGGACAGTGTTTGGGCCGATCCGGTTCGCTTAAACCAGATCGTGATCAACCTTTTGGAAAACGCGGTTAAGTTCACGCCTGAGGGTGGCCGCGTGTCTCTCATCGTCAAACGCGACGATGAGGGTTGGACACATTTTGCTGTCTCCGATACCGGCATCGGCATTGCCGCAAAGGATCTTAATCGGGTTCTGGAGCCTTTCATTCAAGTGGACAGGGCCGTCCGAGGAAACCAAGAGGGAACCGGGCTCGGCCTCACGCTCTCGAAAACTCTGGTGGAATTGCATGACGGGCACTTTAAACTGTCGAGCGAATTCGGCGTCGGCACAAAAGTCGATTTCAGTCTGCCTCCGCAAGCAACCGGGGAGTTCGATGCGGCGGCAATCGTGGTCGACTAAAAAGCTGTTTATCCGTGCGTCTCTTCGCGAATCATCGCCGCACACTTCTCACCAACCATGATGGCCGGTGCATTGGTGTTGCCGGAGACGACTGTTGGCATGATCGAGCAATCGGCAACCCGCAGACCTCTGATACCTTTGACCCGTAGACGATCGTCTACGACAGCGCGTTCGTCTGTCCCCATGCGGCAAGTGGCGGACGGGTGGAAGATCGTGTTACCGCGCTCGCGCGCAAACTCCAGCAGGTCCTCATCCGATTGCCGCTCGTCGCCGGGTTCCCGTTCCAGTTTGACGTATTTGGCAAAAGCCGGAGCCTGGGAGATCCAGCGGTTCATCTTCATGCCGTCAATGATGGTTCGACGGTCGCCTTCTGTCGCAAGGTAGTTGGCATCAATCTTCGGATGATCACTCGGACTGGTGGAGCGAATCATCACTTCGCCCCGGCTCTCTGGGCGCAGTTGGCAGATCGAGGCCGTGACGGCGGGAAAAGGATGCAACCCCTCGCCAGGCTTCTCGGCGCTGAAGGGGATGAAGTGGAATTGGATATCCGGCGAATCCAGCTCGGGCCGTGTCTTAGCGAATAGCCCGACCTGACCGGCGCTGATGGTGAGTGGGCCAGTGCGATGAAGCAGGTATTCCAACCCCATCATCGCTTTCTTGATGGGATTCTGGACATCCGTGTTAAGCGAGGCCGCGCCCTGCAGTTCATAGACAGCCCGGACCTGGTAATGGTCTTGCAAGTCACGCCCGACGCCTTCCAGACCCTGCACGACATCAATACCCAACGACTGCAAATGCTCGGCCGGCCCGATGCCGGAAAGTTGCAAGAGTTGCGGTGAATTGATGGCACCACCGCTGAGGATAACCTCGCCCGAGCACGCGGCCGAGTAGGGGATACCATGGCTGGTCCATTCGACACCAACCGCTTTGCCCTCATCGACCACCACACGGGAGGCGAGGGCGTCTGTCACCACGTTCAAGTTCTTGCGACCTCGCGCGGGTTTCAGATAGGCGGTCGCGGCACTGATCCTTCGGCCGTTGCGCGACGTCGTCTGAAAATACCCGACACCTTCCTGGGCGGCGCCATTGAAATCGTCGTTGCGAGGAATGCCTCTCTCCGTTGCGGCTTCAATGAAGGCTTCACAGATCGGGCGCCGGTCTGGGATGTCGGAAACCTGGAGCGGGCCGCCGACGCCGTGGAACTCATCCTCGCCGCGCTCCTGGTCTTCGGACTTTCGGAAATACGGCAAAACATCTTCATACGACCAGCCGCGATTGCCGAGCTGGGCCCAATGATCGTAATCCTGACTTTGGCCGCGCATGTAGACGAGGCCATTGATGGCGCTCGATCCCCCCAGGACGCGCCCGCGCGGCCAGGTGATCGATCGACCACCGACCTTATCGTCCGGTTCTGTCTGATAGCCCCAGGAGAGTGCGGGGTGATAGATATTGCGGTAGTAGCCGACCGGAATATGGATCCAGGGATTGGTGTCACGGCCACCAGCTTCCAGCAACAGCACCTTGTTGGCGGGGTCTTCCGACAATCTCGCCGCGACTGCACACCCTGCCGACCCTGCGCCGACAACGATAAAATCATAGTTGGTCTCTGCCACGTCTCTTCCCCGGAAGTTTATCTTCTTTTCAATACCGCAAGGCGGTCCACCGTCCTATAGATGTTGCAAGAATAGTTTAGCCGAGGAAGGATTTAGTGATGGCGAAAGGTCGCGTGGCATTCGTGACGGGTGGGGCAAGCGGTATTGGCGAAGCAACGGCCCGCAGGTTGGCTGCAGACGGAGATAGGGTTGTGATTTCCGACGTCAACGAAGCGAGCGGTGAGGCAATCGTCGAGGAATTGCGAGGTTCCGGTACAGATGCGCATTTCATAAAGCTGGACGTTTCTGATGAGGCGGCTGTCTTTGCGTCGGCCGAAAAGGTGTCTGCGGATGTTGGGCCTGTTGATGTTCTGGTAAATTCTGCAGGACTGCTTGAGAACGCAACGCTGATCACCGAGATGGATCGCGAAAGTCATGACCAGATCTGGAACGTCAATTACTGGGGCACCATGCATTGCTGTCGTGCCTTTGGCGCGCCGATGGTTGCCAATGGTCGCGGCGCGATTGTGAATATCGCTTCGATCACGAGTTTCAATGCGTTCCCGTTACCGGCGTACTCACCTTCCAAGGCGGCGGTAAAGAGCCTGACCGAGTTGCTCTCGGTTGAGTACGGACGTGCAGGTGTCCGAGTGAATGCGGTGGCGCCGACCTACACGCTGACCCCGGCGATCAAGTCGCGCATCCAGTCCGGCCATCGCGACCCGGATTCGATCAAGGGGGCAGGCGCGCTGCATGTCTTCGTCGAGCCGCGCCATATCGCCGACGGCATCCATTTTCTTTGTTCCGACGCTTCAGAGGTGATCACGGGCGTGACGCTGCCGATCGACGCCGGGTGGCTCGCCGCCAGAGGCTACAACCATTATGTCGGCGGAAAACCCTGGGAAGCGTGAGGCGACACCGCATATCGGGGCGCAAAACCTAATGATTTTGCGATTCGCACTGATGTCTGGCTGTAACGCCTAAGCCTACCGCAGTGCAAAATACCCTAAAGTGCCTTGCATTAACGGATTATTCACCGATTTGGTTTGCAATGCAGAAGGAAACCGGGTCCTCTTTCCGCACCGCAACAAATTGGTGATTACCTTGCTGTATTCGATCTACGAGGCGAACCAGGCTTTCTTAGCGCCGTTTCGGATGTTTACCGAGGCGACGCGCTCGATGGCGCGCCATCCGTTCCAGCCGATGAGCTATGTACCGTTTGGGAGCATGCTTGAAGCTGGGGCTGCGGTTCTGGACAATGTCATTCGAAAGCGCGGCAAACCGGCCTGGGGTATCTCGCAGGCGACCGTTGACGGCGAGGCAGTAGACGTCTCGATTGAGCGGGTCTTGCGCCAGCCGTTTGGTGATCTCGTGCGCTTTCGCAAGATCGGTGTTGCTGACAGTCTGCAACCGAAGCTACTTATTGTCGCTCCGATGTCGGGTCACTACGCGACGTTGTTGCGAGGAACGGTTTTGGGACTGCTTAACGAACACGACGTCTACATCACCGATTGGCACGACGCGGCGGAGGTGCCTTTTGGCAAAGGTCGGTTCGGGATCGACAACTACATCGACTACCTGTTGGCGTTCCTGCGCCAGCTCGGCCCTGGGACGAATGTGGTAGCGGTTTGCCAACCGGCCCCGCTGGTGATTGCGGCAACAGCAATTCTAGCCGAAGCGGGTGATGCCTCGACACCGGCGACCATGACGCTGATGGGGGGCCCGGTCGACACCCGCGCGGCGCCGACCGTACCGACCGAGTTGGCGGACAAGCGATCGCTCTCGTGGTTCCGCTCCAATTGTATTGCCACGGTGCCGGCCAGTTACGGCGGCGCCGGGCGTCAGGTTTATCCGGGGTTCCTGCAACTCGGTGCCTTCATCGCCATGAACCCTGACCGACATTTGAACGCACATATGCGGATGTTCCGGCACTTGGTCGAGGGCGATGGCGAGTCCGCGAGTGCTCAGCGCCGGTTCTATGACGAGTATCTCTCGGTGATGGATGTGCCGGCGGACTACTACCTCGAGACCATTCGCCGGGTGTTCAAAGAGCATTGGCTACCGCGCGGCAAGTTCGTCTGGCATGGCCATCAGGTGTGCCCCGAGGCCATCGAGAGCACCGCGTTGCTGACCATCGAGGGCGAATTGGACGACATTTCGGCACCGGGGCAGACAATTGCGGCGCACGAGATTTGCTCTGGTATCCCGGCGGGTCGTCAACGCGACCTGCTGCAACAGGGTGTCGGCCATTACGGCATCTTCAACGGCCGCCGTTGGCGCGAAAACATCGCCCCCGAGATCGGCCGTTTCATCCGTGAGATGGGGTAGGGCGGTTTCACCTCGACTATCATCCGCGCACCTGTCTTGCCGCTCCCCGGAAGTCGCGCAGCGGCTATCCGGGGTCTCGCCGAAAGGACGCGGAACTTC
>JABIRP010000177.1 GCA_018699735.1 Rhodospirillaceae bacterium
CCGATCTCGACCATACGGACCACCAACACGCCAAAGACGATCGGGTTGATACCAAGGCTCTCGATTGTCGGTAAAACGATCGGCACGGTCAGCAGCAACATGCCGATGCCGTCCAGAAACATGCCGAGGAACAGATAGAGAGCTAGAATACCGATCAACACCAAAGTCGGGTGCATGTCTGTTTCGACGATGTTCGTTGCAATCACTGCCGGCATGCCGGTGAAGCCGAGGAAATGCACGAAGATCAGAATGCCGGCAACGATGGCGAAGATCATTGCCGTTGTGCGCGCCGTCTCGAACATCGCGTCGCGGAAGCTCTTGAGGTTCAGCCTCGGTAACGCCAGGGCCAGGGCCCCGATGGCGCCGAGGGCTGCGGACTCGGTTGGTGTCGCGATCCCAGTGTAGATGCTTCCCATGACCAGAATGACCAGGACCACCATGCCCCACACACCCTTCAGGGACTGGAACCGATCCGACCAAGTAATACCCCGGATCGGCGGGCCAAGCTTGGGGTTGATTTTGAAGCGAATGACCAACATCAGCGAGTAGCTGAAAGCTTCCAGCAGGCCTGGCAGGATGCCGGCCAGTAACAGAGCGCCAATCGACTGTTCGGCGATGAAGCCATAGATCACCATCAGAACCGACGGTGGGATCATCGTCGCCATGGTGCCGCCGGCCGCAACACAACCGGTGGAAACTTTGTCGTCGTATCCGAACTTCTTCAACTCCGGCAGAGCAATCCGGCCCATCACGGCCGCCGACGCCGTAGAAGCACCACAGGCTGCGGCGAAACCGGCGGATCCGAAAATCGTTGCAATAGCAAGGCCGCCCGGCAAATGGCCGAGCCATTGGCGCGCGGTCCAGTAGAGGTCGCGCGTGATGCCAGCATAAAACGCGAAATACCCCATCATGATGAAGAGCGGCAGAACCAGTAGCGAATAGCTCGCCAGATGCCCATGAGGTACGCCGGACGCGAGACTTGCGGCAGGGCTGTAGCCGCGCAAGATCCACAGGCCTGCAAAGCCGCAAAGCGCGGTCGCGAACGCGATCCGCATGCCCGAGAACAACATGAGGGTCAAGACGCCGAGAGCCAGAATACCGAGTGTTACCGGGTCCATACTATCTGCGATCCTCTATCATATGGATGAGCTGTTCCAATGTGCCGCCCCTACTCGTGGACATGGAGTTCGGAATCGTCAATTTCCGGCTCAGGCATCCGGTCAGGCATGAGCACCAGCAAGATCTGGAGATACATGCGAACCGAGATCAACAAGTATCCGATCGGCACGGCCACCGCCGACGGCCATGTCGGCCAATACGGCGGGGACATGGTCACATCATCGTAGTCCCAAGCGCGGTAGGAGAATTTGGCGCTGAAATACGCCAAGACCGCGCAGGTCAGAACTGACAGGACCAGCGTAATCAGATTTACGTTACGCCTAACCTTCTCCGAAAGCGCATCGACCACCAGTGTCATGCCGACATGATCGTCACGAGCTTGGGCAAACGAAATGCCGAAAAAGACGATGATCGGTAACAACAATTCCGCACCTTCGAGGTGACCCTCCAAGGGGGAATTGAAGGCATAGCGCGCCACCACTTCGGAGCCGACCCAGACCATCACCCAAAGGATAACCAGTGCCGCGCCGTAGAGCAGCGCTCGCTCGACCCAACGCAAAAGGTACTCAAGACGTACGGCCGCGAGGGTAAGTACCCCCGCGACCGCAATCGTAGCGATCAGTACACCAACAAACTCAGTCAAAGTCTTTGACCGTTACTTGCTATGCTTGGCGACGGATGCCTGTACGAACTTGAGCATTTCCGACCCCGGACGCCCTTTGCCGTTCTGAGCTTTTTCCCACTCGGCCCAGATTTTACCAGCGCCCGAAGCCAGCTTGGCACGCTCTGACGCTGCAACCTGCACGACCTCAAGACGTTTGTGGAAGATCGGAATCCATTTCTTGTCCGCAGTCTCATAGGCGACGATCATTTTCTCGATCGCGGTCGCCTGCGCTGCCGGCATCGCTTTCCTGACGGCTTCCGGCGTCTTGTTCCAAGCGTCGAGGCTGACACCCTGGAAGCACATGAAACCGCCCATGGCCAGGCCTTCGGTCACATACTTCGACACTTCATATAGTTTGTAAGCGCCAAATGCGTATGAGTATGGGAACCCGAACATGTCGATGGTCCCGCGATCAAGCGCGTTATAGCCATCCGGTGCTGTAACCATCGTCGGCACAGCGCCAAAAACCTGCAACGCCTTAGCGTTCAGGCCGGAAATACGCATCTTGACGCCTTTCATGTCGGCCGTCGTCTCAATCCGCTTGTTACCCATGAACTCGTAGGCCGGCAGGAAGGCTGGCCCGAAGAATTTCATGTTCCAGCGATCGGCAAGTTCCTTTTCAATCGCCGGGTGATGCATGACATCCATCTCGACCTTGGCCCGTGCCGCCAAATCCGTCGGCAACAGGAACGGCAATTCCATTACCGAAAGCAGCGGAAACTTATTTGGATAATAGCCAATGCACATCTGCCCGGCTTCAAAACCGCCGTCCTTGATGTTATCCGGATTTTGCCGGCGCGGCCCAAGAGCATCGCCGTAATTGATATTAATCTTGAAACTACCGCCGCCGACTTTTTCCAAATCGGCCTTGATCGATTCGATGCCGGCGGTAAAGGCGCGCTTTCCACCCCACATGTTGAAATTCCATGTGGACTCAGCCGCAGAAACCGCACCAACACTGAAGCCCAATGCCACGACGGCGCCCAAGGCCATCGTTGACGTTTTTCCAAGCAAAGTTTGTCGCATAATATTATTTACCCCCCTGATACAGTTAAAGCCCCGTAGAAGGGTATCCGGCCTGTTGTTAGTACGTCAAGGGGACTACCTACATCTCTTTGTAATTGACCGGTTATTTAATTCGTCTGACTCAACAAATTCTTGGGATCATGGAAATATTAAAATCCAATGGTAGCGGTTAAACTAGCACCAATTCGCCAAATACTTCTTTGACTTGACCGAACGTGCTGTTGCAGGCTCCCCAATTCCTGAACTCCACCGGAGAACACATTGAAACCGGTCCCGTTTTCCTATTCGCGCCCGGATACCATTGAGGACGCGTGCGTTTTGCTCGCCGGTGACGAGGACGCAGTTGTGCTCGCCGGAGGCCAGACCTTAATCCCGATGCTGGCGATGCGGTTGGCGCGGCCAAGCCAGCTTGTCGACATCGCACGCATATCCGCTCTTACAGGAATTAACGCACTGGATGACGGAGGCTTATGGATCGGCGCCGCCACCCGTCAGGTTGAAATCGAACGAAGCGTGGAAGTCTTACGCTGTGCCCCACTCCTGGCAAAGGCGATGCCCTGGGTCGGTCACGCTCCGACACGGGCGCGAGGCACGATTGGCGGCAGTATGGCCAATGCCGACCCGGCCGCTGAGATCCCGCTTGCAGCCCTGGCGAGCGGCGCCGTCGTCGAGGTGAAAACCGGTACTGGCACAATGGAACTGACGATTGAGGGCTATTTCCTAGGCCCTATGGTAACCGCTGTGCCGGAGGCCGCGTTGGTAACCGGTATCCGCTTCCAAGCTCCACCACCGGGGCGCCTCGGCACCGCGTTCCACGAGGTTGCTGCCCGGCGCGGGGATTTCGCGTTTGCCAGCGCCGCAGCGAGAATTGTGCTCGATGACAACGGTCACTGTATCGACCTGCGTCTCGCAATAGGCGGGGCTTGCGACGTACCTGTCCTGCTAAGTGATGTTGGTGCTGCGTTGATCGGCCAGCAACTGCGACGAACCGATTTTGACGATGCGGTTGGCGCGGCAGTGGCGGAGTTGGACTGCATCGGTGATCTGCACGCCTCCGCCGATTATCGCCGCCGTGCCGCGAGTACGCTCGCAAAGCGCGCCCTGACCGAAGCTCTGAATGAAGCGCTGGGAGCACCGACATGAAATCAGAGCTCACCGTCAACGGGCGCAAAATCGAACTCGATGTCGAGCCACGCATGAGTTTGCTTGACGCGCTACGCGACGAACTTGGCCTGGTCGGAACCCATGCCGGTTGCGAACACGGCGTGTGCGGCGCCTGCACCGTCATCGCCGATGGTGAGGCGGTGCGCGCTTGCCTAATCTTGGCGGTCCAGGCCGACGGCCTCGACATCACGACGATCGAGGGTCTCGCTCCCGCACGCGGTGAGTTGAGCGTATTACAAGATTCGTTCTGTGAGACCCATGCGCTGCAATGCGGCTATTGCACATCCGGATTTCTGCTCGCCGCCACGGTTCTTTTGCGCCGTACTGAAAACCCGAGCCGGGCCGAGATCGAGCGGGCTATTTCCGGCAATCTCTGCCGCTGCACCGGCTACACCCAGATCATCGAGGCGATTGAACTGGCGGCCGAGCGGCTGGGCCATCGCAACACGAATGAGCCGGAGGGCGCAGCATGAGTGCTCCGGAAGGTATGACGTTGAAATACGTCGCCAAGAAGCGGCGGCCACGCGAAGACAGGCGTTTCGTCGCCGGGGCTGGGCGTTTCGCTGCCGACGTGCATGTGCCTGGAACCAAACATATGGCAGTCACCGCATCGCCCTACCCGGCGGCCCGGATCATCTCAATAGATGCCTCAGCGGCGCTCGCCATGCCGGGCGTGATTGGCGTGGTCACAGGCAATGAACTGGCCGAAGCGACAAACGCGCTGGCGAGCGGTGTCGATATTCCGAAGGTCAAACGCTACCCGCTCGCGGTCGGTCAGACGCGTTACGCCGGCGAGTGGGTTGTCGCCATCGTTGCCGACAGCCGGGCGCAGGCGGAAGATGCAGCCGAATGTGTCGAGGTCGACTATGAGCGCCTGCCCTATGTGCTCGATACCGAAGAGGCGCTGACCGAGGAAAGCCCACCGGTCCACTCCGATCACGGCTCGAACGTGCTCTACCGGCGGACCTTCACCTGGGGCGAGGTGGCACGGGATTTCGCCGAGGCGGAGCACGAAACATCGTTTCGGGTGGTGTGGGGGAGAAGCTCGACAGTCCCGCTCGAGACCTTCCAAGTAACAGTGCGCTGGGACGATTGGCGCGATGAGTTGGAGGTTTGGGCTTCGATCCAGATGCCCAAATATCCCGAGCAGATCGCCGGAGCCATGCGGTTACCCAGTTCGGCCGTTCGGGTTCATCTCGATGTCGATATCGGCGGCAGTTATGGCGTCAAACGGGGCTTGAAACAGACCGTTCTGGCTGGGTTCGCGGCGCGAAAATTCGGCGTCCCGGTGCAATTGATCGAAGACCGCCTGGAGAACATGCGGGCCGGAGACGCCCATGGCCCCGACCGGATTTTTGATTTGTCCGTCGCCTTCGAGAGTGACGGCGTCATCCG
>JABIRP010000178.1 GCA_018699735.1 Rhodospirillaceae bacterium
AGAGGCGTTGAATTTCTGCCAGCATCGCATCGACCGGGACGGCGACCATGCCGGGCTCGATTTCGGCGATCGACCCGTCTCTCGGGCCTTTGCGTCGTGCGAGCAGGGCGTGTTTCTTCGGGCCACCACTTAACATCTCAGCCACTTTCCGGCGGTCCCACCAGGCCATCTCCGCAACCCGCTCCCGTGCCTTACCCGGGGCCGCTCCTGGGCCCAACATCAACATAGGGTCGTGGCGGAAAGCTGGTAAAAACGCGACCGCATCCAGCCCGGCATCGTGCAAGAGCTCCTTGATCTCGCCAACCCGATAGGCCCGGTCCATGGGATGCAGAAAGGTATCGGCGATTTCTGCGTCGCTGAAGCGCTCGACGTTGGCGAAGCTCGGGTTCTGACGCAATCGGTTGGTGCGTGGCAGCGCAGAGAGGATTTCGCGCGCGCCGGCAACGGTTTCCGGTGCTGTCCGATCCGCATTCAGGAGATGACCCAGGAGTTCTTGGGCTTCATAGACCCCGCTCCGGCCGAGCGCACCGTACAACATCAACCCGATCCCACCGTCATCGGCAAGGCGTGCGACAAGGGTCTTCAATCCGGCGGCCGGATCCTCCAGATGATGCAGCACCCCGCAGCAATCGATGTAGTCGAACAGGCCAAGTTCGGCGGATGACAGATCCTCGATCGGCTGTTGTAGAAACCGCACGCCAGAGAGGCCGGCGGCCTTGGCCCGCTCTTCAGCAATGGCGAGGGAGGCGTCGGACAAATCAATGGCAACAATCTCAGCCGGTGCTGGAGTTGCGGCGAGCGCCGTGCCGAGATCGATCACCGCATCGCCCGTGCCGCACCCAGCCACCAGAACCCGGAACGGCTGCGAAAAATCGCGACCGCCAGCGAAAAGACGGCCTGCGAACAGATAATGGTTGATCGCCGGCAGCAGAGACGGGAACCCGGCGGATGCTGGACGGGCCGCTCCATCAGCGGAGGGATAGGGGAAGGCTTGGTAGAGCGAACGAACCTGGTCGGCCACAGTCTCGGGCACAGTCTCGGGCCCAGTCTCGGGCACAATCTCAGGAGGGTCGTCGCTTCCGCCCATTCTGCTATTCGCCCGCTTCGATCAGCCGCTCGACCAGCCAATCCGGGTCGTCGACCATCACATCATGGCCGCAATCGACGCTATCTGTGATCCACTTGGGGTCGGCGGCACATTCAGCCAAAACCCGATCGAAATCCGGCGCCTCGCAACCGGCGGCGCGCAGGTAAACCTTACGCGCTATGCCCTTATACGCGCCCGTCAGATGCAGCGGTTGGGTGAAACAGGCGAGCGGGATATCCGTGCACTTCGCATCGACCCAAGCCTGATCGGCTGCATTGACCTTGAAGGTGGCAGCCCGGGTTGGCGGCAACAGCCAACCGGCGCCTTTCTCGCGCGCTTTCTTGAGAGCAATGGCGTTGCGCTCCGGTGCTCGAAGATCGAAGGCCGCTTGGCCGTGACTTGGCACGAATGCGTCCAAGTAGACCAGCGCCTTCAATCGGTCGGCCTCGCGGTCGGCGGCGCCGGTGATCACCATGCCGCCATAAGAGTGACCGCAGAGCACGACTTCACTCAAATTCTCCCAAGCCAGGAGATTTGCGACATCCAGAATATGCGTCTGCAAACCGACCGATGGACTGAGCAAATGCGAGCGGTCGCAGAGTCCGGTCATCGTCGGCGTGAAGACGGTGTGCCCCATCGCTTGGAGCTTTTCGCGGACACGGGCGTAGCACCAGCCGCCGTGCCAAGCGCCGTGAACAAGCACGAAAGTTGTCATCTAGAGAGCTCCCAGGTTTCGGGACCAGGCTTCCATGACCTGCATGCCAAAGGGATGCGGCGCCTGGGCCGGCGTGCGGTCATATACGGCATCAAGCCCGATACGCCGCGCGGCCAAACGCTTGCCGTAACACAGCAGATGATCGATTGAGCTCATCAGGAACATCAACAAGGGAAGAACCTCTTTAAACAGAGCCTCTGCCTCGTCGGTTTTCCCAGCCTTCCAAAGTTCGAAAATCCGAGATTCAACGTCGCAGCATTCTACGCCCGGTATCGTGCCTTCGCAGCCGGCACGCAGATTGTCGATAAGCTCAATCCCGTTGCGGCCGTTAAAAAGCGTAAAGGCGCCACCGGAATCCTCTGCCAAACGCCCGATATAGAGCGCCGCGCCCTCAGCTTTCAGGATCGAGATGTTGGGATGGCGGCGGTTCAACTCGATCAGGCCCGCATTCGACAAGCCGATACCGATATATTCCGGCGCATTCTGGATGCCGACTGGGATCGGACAGGCGTCGCCGACACCGCCAAAGAATTTGATCAACTCCTCTTCGCTCGCCTGTTTTACGGGCGGCGGCTGCAGGACCACCCACTTCGCACCGCTATCCGCTGCGGCCTTCGACATTTCGATCTGGCCGGCCTGGGTGTTTTCGGTCACCGTGACGCTGACCGGCACGGCCCCGCCGGCATCCTCCAACGTCCATTCCATCAGCCGCCGGCGCTCATCTGTCGTGAGCTTATTGCATTCGGTTGCCAAACCGCCAACCGCAAGCCCGTGAACACCAGAACGCAGGCAGGCTTGGACCTGGGTCCGGAATGCCTCTCGATCAAGCTTTCCATCGGCGCCGTAGAGCGCGTAGAGCATCGGGTAGATGCCGCTGAAACCCGCCATGGACGTTATCCTTCCGCATTTGTGATCTCGCCGGATCTTGCACCGATGGCACCGGCCGGGGCAAGCTGCTCTCCACACAAAACGAGGAAACGAACATGGCTGAAGCAAATCCGTCACCTGGTTTCGCCAGAGACCCCGACCGGATCTTGAACTACGAGCCAACCCCGGGCCGGGTGGTTGTGACCCGCAACGGTGTGGCATTGGCAACCAGTGAACACGCATTGGTCTGCAAGGAGGCTGACTATCCGCCGGTTTTCTATCTGCCGCGCGCCGATGTGGCGATGGAGCACATGGTCGCCACGGATCGCACCAGCCATTGCCCGTATAAGGGCGACGCTTCTTACTGGTCGATCACAGTAGGTGGGGCGTTGGCAGAAAACGCCGCCTGGTCCTACGAAACACCCTATGACGAGGCTGAAGCGATCCGTGAGTATGTGGCGTTTTATGCTGACAAGGTCGAGATTTCGACGGACGGGTAAGCGCGCTCACCCTTTTTAGTATCGTTTCCCGGCCAAGCAACGCGAGAGCCTGGATCTCGATCAAGCATTATCGTGACTTCCCCGCGAGGCCCCGGATAGCCGCTTCGCAGCTTCCGGGGAGCAGAGAGAGTGGGCTGGGGCAAAGATCGAATTTGTCGAATCTCGTGTCGAAGCGCCCTCACCCACCTCCCAGCAGGAAATCAGCCAGCACATCGACCTGCGCTTCATACATGTCGGTTCCGGTATTGGTCGTACAGCCAAGCGTCCGAGCATGCGCGATCAGCGGTGGCACTTCGGGTGCTGTGATCACATCGCCGACGTGCATGTTCGATGCCAGGCGGTCGAGCGGCACCGGCGTCGGGTCTTCGGCACGCATGCCGACGGGCGTCGCATTGGCGATAAAGTCAAAGCCCTCCGGGTCTGCTTCGCGGGTCACACGGGCTTGTGGGTAACGCGTGCGGAGCTTTTCAACCAACGCCTCGGCTCGCGCGTCATCTAGGTCGTATACCGCAAGCTCCGCCGCCCCCTCGTCGAGCAGCGCCAGTCCAATCGCAGTACCGGCTCCGCCAGCGCCGATCAGCAGGGCCCGTGATCCGCGTATGGTCGCTCCCTTGGCAAGAGCTGCCGTACAAAACCCGACCCCATCGGTCATGTCACCGTGCCAGCTACCGTCGGCGTTCCGGCGCAGGACGTTGGTTGCTCCGAGCAAGGCGGCCCGCTCGGTAAGCGTTTTGCAGCGGGCTTGGGCGGCGAATTTATACGGTACGGTGATGCCCAAGCCATCGACGTTCCCGAAGCTGCCAACAAGATCGAAGAAGGCATCGATATCGTTCTCCGGAACCTCCAGCGGCACCAAAACGCCATTTGCCGAACGCGCCCCGAACTCTCGCGTCAGGCTAGCCGGCGATTTCACCTGGGCGATCGGGCATCCGACGATGAAGTAGAGGCGGGAAGCGCCGTTTAAATGATCCAAAACGATAGTCTCCGAGAGCCTGGGTTAGCCGGTCAGTTATGAATGCTCGTCAGTGCTGAACGCAACCCATGATCGGTCAAATCGATACCAACCGGCGTGACAGAAATTGCATTGCGGCGAAGCGCTGCCACATCCGCATCTTCCAACTCCTCGCCCTGCTCGCGTTTGAAGTTGATCCAAAAATAATCGTTTTCTCGGTGGTCGGTTCTTTGATCGACCGCGATATCGAGCTTGAGGCCGGTACCTTGCCGCGTGATCTCGACACCGGTGACCTCATCGACCGCGGCATTGGGAATATTGATGTTGTGGATGGCATCTTGAGGCCAGTCGCCGCCATCAGCCAATTGCGTGATCACACCTGGCAACCAATGCCGCGAGGTATCCCAGGGAATATTCTTGCGCGTGATCCAGGCCTGGCTGAGCGCCACCGCCGGTACGCCGAGCATGCGGGCGGTCAGCGCGGCCCCGACCGTCCCGGAATACCCGATCTCCTTGGAGATGTTGGCCCCGGCATTCACACCCGAGAGCACCAGGTCTGGTGTATGTCCATTCATCAGATGGCGCAGTCCGACAATGACGCTATCCGCCGGTGAGCCAGTCACTGCGAACCGCCGCTCGCCGCGCTCGATTAAGCGCAGAGGTTGGTTGATCGAGACCTGACGTGACATTCCAGAGCATTCGCCTGCCGGTGCCGAGACCCAAACCTCGTCTGCGAGCGCTTCCGCAACCTCGATCGCGACCGCCAGGCCCGGCGCGTCGATGCCGTCGTCATTGGTAACCAGAATTCGGCCGAACCGCCGCTGCCCCGATGTCATGCACTGCTCCTGATGAAAGATCGATCAAATTCAAACCGCATTCCCTTAGCGCTTTCCCCGCGAGGCCGCACGCGGGAATTTATTCGGTAGGAAGAGTTCGACGCGGAATGCCGCGAGTGGTAAATCGGATGGATGAGCTTAGAGCATGACATTTCAGGAGCTATCGCCTGGCGCGGTGATGAGGTATCGGCCGAAGTAGGCCACTTCACCCTGCCCGATGCGGCCCGCGTGGAACTGATGAATGTTGCAAAA
>JABIRP010000021.1 GCA_018699735.1 Rhodospirillaceae bacterium
AACCGCGCGGCCGTGATATCCTGGCAGCCTGCGGCCAACTCAAGTCGGAGAGCCTGAAGTTGCACGTTCGCGAGCGCGAGCGTCTCGCTGCAGGTTGAAACAAACCTGCGAATCACGGCATCTTTGTATTGAAAAGCTGACTTATGGTACTTACTTCATAACGTGAATGTACCCAACGCCCACTATGATCTTTGAGAGGGAATAAAATGGATCTCCATCGCAAGACGATGACCCAGGCACAGGCGGAGGCTGCGCATGTCGACGTTGGTCTGCGTCAGTACATGCTGGGCGTCTACAACCACATGACTTTCGCGCTGGCGATTACCGGCCTGGTCGCCTTTGGCACCTCTATGCTGGCTAAATCGAGCCCTGGCTTCGCCGCCACCATCTACACAGCACCGCTTAGCTGGATCATCATGCTGGCGCCGCTCGGCATGGTGTTCCTGTTTGCCGCCAAGGTGAACTCCATGGCTGCATCGACCGCGCGCGTCGTGTTTTGGATTTTCGCGGCCCTCATGGGGCTGTCATTGTCCAGCATCTTCCTGGTTTACACCGGTGAAAGCGTGGTCCGTGTCTTCTTCATCACCTCGGCAGCCTTTGCAGCCCTAAGCCTCTATGGCTACACGACCAAGAAGGACCTGTCCGGAATGGGCTCGTTCCTGATCATGGGGCTGTTCGGAATCATCATCGCCTCGGTGGTAAACATTTTCCTCGCCTCTTCGGCGATGCAGTTCGCGATCTCAGTCATCGGCGTGTTGATCTTTGCGGGTTTGACCGCCTACGACACCCAGAACATCAAAGCGATGTATATGGAGTCCGACGGTGAAGAGGTTTCAGCCAGAAAGTCGATCATGGGTGCCTTGAAGCTCTATCTCGATTTCCTGAACATGTTCCTCTTCCTGCTGCAATTGCTGGGCAACCGCGAATAACGACATCGACAGCACCGATCAAAAACACCCGGAGCATCCGCTTCGGGTGTTTTTATTTGCCAAACATCGGAAAACACCAATCATAGACCCGTTAACTTCCTGGACGGCTTGAGGTATTATGCGTGCCGTCCAGAGTATTGCGCGGCGCTGGGTGATTGTTTTGGTTGGCTTAGGGCGAGCTTGATATGAGTGTTTCGACGAATTACGAGGTTCACACCTTAAAAGGTGGTCGCTGGGTTGTTGACTCAACCTATCAAAATCGCGAAACCGCGCTGGATCTCGCACGCTCGCTGCACGGCGAAAAGCAATTTGAAGGCATCAAGGTAATCCGCGATACCTATGATCGAGAGACCGATGCCGCTCGAGAAACCGTCATTTACGATTCGTCCAAACCGGTAAAAGACAAAGCTGCGCCGGCTGAACCGGACTCCAAAGAAGCCGTCGAGTCAGGTCCAAAAGCAGATGTCGACTTCAAAGGCGGTTCACGCCCAACGCCAAAGAAGACCTCTGATCACGGGGTCGCGCTCAAGGCAGTGCTGTGGCTGGTTGCGATCCTGGTTGCCGGGCTCGGTATCCTGTTTCTGGTCACTCTGAGCGGACACCACATGAGCAAGTGGTTTTAGAGCGCCTCACGGAAACAAAAACAGAGACGGGGAGCTCTGGCCCCCCGTATCTGCCAATCATTTGATCCAGTTTAAGCGGCCCGGATACCGTCGAGGAAACCCTCGACCTCGGTTTTGATCGATCGCGACTGATTTGCAAGACCGTCCGCCGCTTGAAGCAGTTCACCGGCGGCACTGCGGGTGCTTTCGGCAGCGCTAGAGACCTGGGCGATATGCTGGGATACCTCGGATGTACCCACAGAGGCCTGCTGAACGCTTTGCGAGATTTCCGATGTCGCTGCAGATTGCTGTTCAACCGCCGCAGTAATCGAGGTCGAGATCTCATTGATCCGGTTGATGATGGTGCACACGCTTTCGATCGCACTGACCGACGCCGTAGTCTTGGATTGCATCTCCTTGATGCGGCCGGCGATCTCGTCGGTCGCTTGCGCTGTCTGGTTAGCGAGGCTCTTGACCTCGCTCGCCACCACCGAAAAGCCCTTGCCGGCGTCACCCGCTCGGGCTGCCTCGATCGTAGCGTTCAGCGCCAGCAGATTGGTTTGCTCAGCGATGTCAGTGATCAGGCTGACCACCTTACCAATTTCCTCGGCCGCATCAGCCATCTCACGTATCGTCGATTGACTGGACATCGCCTCCTCGGCCGCCTGATCCGCAATCTGGCGCGAACTGTCGACTTGCTGGGCAATCTCAGAAATCGAGGCCGAGAGTTCCTCAGCCGCCGAAGCAACAGTTTCAACGCTGGTTGTGGCCTGCTCGGCTGCCGCTGCTACCGCGACCGAGAGTGTGCTGGTGCGCTCGGCGTCGCCGGACATCGCCTCAGCCGTGCTGGAGAGTTGCGTCGAAGCGCCGTCGAGCGAGAGCGTGACAGCGCTAACCCGGCCGTCGAAATCGGTGGTCAGGCGCTCACGCCGAGCCAGACGCTTTTCGCGCACCGCGTGGTCGACATCCTGCTGGGCATCCGCTACTTCACCACGCAATAACCCATCACGGAAATTCATCACGGCCCGCGCCATTGCGCCGATCTCATCACGCCGGCTGATACCCGAAATGGATTCGGTCAAGTTGCCGGCATCCATGGCATCTATGGTTCCAACCAATTCACCAAGTGGCTTGGTTACGCTTCGAACCGCCAATACCGCGATCAGTACGGTAACGATGAGGAGAGCCACCAGCGAGATCCCGACCACGAGCAACATATTGAATGCGCTCGCTTGGATCGAGCCGGCGAGTGCCAATAAGTCAACCGAAAGCGTGTCTTCCAGTTTCTTCATCAGGTCGATCTTAGTGGTGATGGTCGCGAACCAGTGACTGCCTTGGATGCCGGCAGTGTCACGGGTCTCTCGGCTTTCGATCGCCAACTGGCGCAGCCGGTCAACCTCAACCACCGCCGCTCCCGTCACTACCTCCCCATAGCGCGTCACCTGTTCCGGCTTCGCGTGAACACGAAAGGTATTGAGGAACAATTTCTGAGCCGCGATTAATTGTACGAACTTGTCGTAGATCACCGGCTTGAACTGGCCGGAACCAAAGCCAGCGGCGCCCATAGCACGTTCCTGACCGGCGCGCTCTTTGGCCTGCAGAACCGCACTATAGGCGGTGAATGCGTTTGTCATGCGCCGGTCGGTTCCAATGACCGAAATGGTCTCAATAATTTCGAGCAAATTGGCAATGGCGGGTGTGTAGTAGCTAGCCATCGCAGGAACGGAGAGTTGGCGAGAGTCTATCTGCCCGCGCTTCCCGGCGAGCGGTGCCAGTCCCTTGATCGCATGATCGAAATTTTTCGTCAGTGCCGAGCTGAACTCGGTCATGTCGACGAGGTTGAGTGCTGATTTTAGGTCGACGAAACGAGAGTCCGTCGCCGCACGTTGGCGCGGTAAGTCGGTCGCAAAGGTCTTACCATCGGATGCAATATAACCAGCCGAAAGGCCTCTTTCCTTCTGCATTTCATGCACCAGCGCGCTGACACTTGGCGCCAAGCGGCCGAGTTGCTCCAACCGGCTCATCTCCGAAAGAACCGATACCTTGTCCTGTATCAGAGTGCCGCCAGCGCCAGCAAATGCGAGCAAGGGGATCATAACAGCAACTGCGATTCGAGAACCGACACGAAACCGCCCAGTGAGCGCGTTAAGTAGGCCTACGCGTTTGCCTTGTGCCAGCCCTGCGGCCTCCAAATAGGGACGCATCCGCATGTCTTGACCAACTACATGATGGTTGAACCACCGCACCAGGAAAGTAACGATCGCCTGAACTACCTCAGCCGCGTTTTCGCTTTGCATGCGCTCGCGCATCTCACGCAAGGTGTCCAGAGAGCTATCGTGAGCCGCCTTGTGTTCCGACGTTTCAGGGTCACCAATTTGATCAAGAATTTCGTTCTCACGTTTGCTGTGCGCTTCGAAGTGGGCGACTAAGGCATCAACCGTATCAAAGGCACTTTGGTTGTCGACACCATCCCTCAAGGTCGCGTCGAGCTGGTTGATGAAATCGACGAGACGCTGGTGGTCTGCGTCCAAGTCGGACACTCCTAACTCAAAATTGCTGTTCCACTCTATGAGTGACATGGTCCTGATCTCCGTCGTTGTTGTTCGCGACCAAATTGGAATATTTTAACAAACTAGGAGAGCCCGGAGTGTGATTCCTTGATCGATATCAAATTCAATCAGCTAATATTCAATTTTTGCAGCAAAAAATCCTATTTATTTTTAAAATCAAAATCAAAATGGTTAATTATCTATTAATATTACTTAGTATTAACATCAATATATCAATTTTTTATTTAACCCGTAAATGCGGCCGCAGCGCCAACATTGAAATTAGTAAAACTACACAAACCACCGTCATCATGGTCAACCCAGAACTGAAACCGCCTGTCGAGTCGTAAATGATGCCGATCGTCAGTGGGCCGGACACGCCGCCGATTTCCGCGGCCGAAAAAAACAGGCCGCCCGCGGCACCTGCATTGCGCGAGCCGATTTCCTTGATCTCGACCAATACCAAAATCAGGATGGTCATCATCGAACTTCGCGCTACACCTTGCAGAACCAGCCCGAACGCAAGCAAAGGCCCCTGTGGTTGCAGCAGCAACGTCGAGGCAACCCCGGCGGCGATGATCAACAACGTCAGGATGATGAAGCGCCGTTCCGGTACGGCGAGACGTGGGATCACAAGCGACCCGGCAATCCCGATCGCCGTCGGGAGCGAAGCCCAGAACCCGGCCGTCACCGCATCTATACCACCGTGGCGCAGGATTTCGGGTAGCCAGTTGTTGAGGCCATGATTGAAGAAGAAGATCCCAACGCTCATCAACAGAACGATCTGCACCGATCTCAACCGGATCAAATCGAGAAATACGTCAATCTGACGGCGTTTGGGCTCGGCCGCGAGTCGACTTTCCACATCTTTGCTCGCCGGATGCATGGTGATTGCCCACCAGACCACCCCAGAGACAAGCACAACCGCAGCATAACTATACATAACCAAGCGCCAGTCACCGAGCCAGGGCATGATCACCGAGTTGGTTCCTGACAACGCTGCGATGCCACCGAGGGCCGGGCCCGTGATATAGAGCCCCATCGCCAATCCGCGATCCTTACCCTCGAACCAGAGACTGATGATCTTTGGCGCGCCGATAGATATCAGCGGGCCGCCGAAGCCAAACAATGCAACAGCGATGAACAAGGTCAGATGTCCATCTGCCGCGCCGCGCAAGGCGCCGGAAACCGCCATGATCACCGTGGCGGCGATCAACCCGCTCCGCGGACCAAGCCTATCCAGGAGCGCCCCGCAAGGGATGGCGGCAGCGATATAGACCAACGGCCACGCCCCCATGACCGACCCCATGGCGGAATGACTGATCCCAAGCTCGGTCGTGATCGGGCCGACCAGTGGCGCCATGGAGGCAATCGTCAACCCGAAGCAAGCATAGATCAGCCAGACGCCGAACAGCATGGTCCAGCGGTAGGGATGGGATTCGGGCCGAAACGACGGTTGCTCGGAGACAGGCTGCATAGGTTCGATAGTTAAATTGGGATGATAGCTATCCGGTCACCGGATCAATTGGTGTCAGAATGCCGCAAAGCGACTCGATCGCCGATGCGGCTTCTAGGCACAGGTCCTCTCGATGCGACGCGCCGATGATTTGGACCCCGGTTGGCACGCCATCCACCACGCCGGTTGCGACAGCCGCCGATGGCAGCCCAAGCAAATTGATCGCGACCATCAGACGCTGAGCCTGGTAAATCTCGAATACACGCTCTTCTTCGCCTGCATCCTCGCCAGCGAGGAAAGGTGGGATATTCGAGACCGGCCCCAGAACCAGAGGATAGGTCTCAAGAAATACAATCCATTCCCGCAGCAGGCGATTGCGCTCACTTTGAAGGCGCATGAAACCCTCGATATCGACTTCTGGAAATGCCGCCATCATAAGATCGAGGGACCGATTGATCTGCTCCGAGCCATGTTCGCGGAGCGGCTTGGCACCAATCGCTCGCATTTCAGCCATCAGCAACCCGCCCCAAACCTCGGCGCAACGCGCCACCTCCGGTGGATCGACTTCCTCTATTTCATACCCTGCAACCGTCAAAGCCTTGGCGGCCGTGTCGAGCGCGGCGGAGACTGCCGGATCGACCGTATCGCCAGCCGGTTGGCGAACGAGTGCCACACGTAACGGGCCCGTCGGCCGCGGACCATTAAGTGGTGTCGGTACCCAAAGCGGGTCCCGGGCGTCTCTCTTAGACACCACTTCCAGTGCCAAGCGGACATCTGCAACAGTTCGTGCAATCACCCCTTGGACCGACATCATTTGGGTCATCAGAGAGCGTTCAGCCGCGAGCGTGCCGCGAAATGCCGGCACGCGCCCAAGGGTCGGACGAATTGTCGCAACCCCGTTGCAATACGCCGGATAGCGGAGTGAGCCCCCCAAATCACTCCCCTGGGCGATGTGGCCAACCCCGGCCGCAAGCGCCGCCGCACCACCACCAGTCGAACCGCCTGGCGTACGGGTCTTGTCCCAGGGGTTGATTGCAGCCCCAAAAAGCGGATTGTCGGAATGCCAGCGCAGCGAAAACTCCGGTGTGTTCGTACGCCCGATCGGAACGGCGCCAGCATCCAGCAGATTGTCAACGACGGGCGAGTTTTCCTCCGCGATCAAGTCCTTGAATGCGGGCACGCCATCGGGTGTGGCTTGGCCTTTGACATCCACATTGTCCTTGATGGTGACTGGCAGACCAGCGAGGCAGCCGAGCGGTTCACCTCGCAATCTTGCCAAATCAATGGCCTTGGCAGTCGCTCGTGCGGTCTCATGCAGCGGGCGAGTGACGGCGTTCAGATGACCGTTCACCTCGTCCAGGCGCGAAAGATTTGCTTCAACCAGTTCGCTGGCGGATATCTCGCCGCCGCTCATCAGATTTATCGCTTCGATCGCACTCAAGCGCCAGAGGTCGCAGTTCATGTTTCTATCCTTCCGCCAGATTACTACCCACATGCTAAGAGCTTGATCGCCCAATTCCCACCGAAGTCTCGATCTTCGTCATCCTGAAGTGCTCTCCTGAGCAAGCCTCGAAGGACGCGCACCACCAGCAACCTGCGTCCTTCATGGCCCTTTCAGGGGCCGCACAAAAGCATAGGTCCCTGCGAGACAGTTGAAATCGTGGCAGATACTGCCATCATGGGCGCAATTAATTCCCAGGGAGATAAAGAATGTTCAAAAGACTCATGCTATCTGCGGCGGCGGCGTCGCTCTTGGCGATGCCGGCCATGGCCAGTGGAGGCCACGACAAGGTTAAGATCGGGTTTGTAACCACGATCACAACAGGCGCCGGCATCATCGGCAAAGACATGGTCGACGCACTAAATTTGGCGATGGACGATATGGGCGGCAAGATGGGCGGCCTTGAGGTTGATCTCATCGTTGAGGACGATGGCTTCAAGCCCGGCATCGGCAAACAGAAAACCGACAAGTTGATCAAGCAGGACGACGTCCACTTCATCACCGGTTATCTCTGGAGCCATGTGCTGCTTGCCTCGCGCAAGACGGCGCTGGACAGCGGCAAGTTCCTGATCAGTTCCAACGCCGGTCCGTCGCAACTCGCAGGCAAGCTCTGCCACAAGAACTTTTTCTCGACGTCCTGGCAGAACGATCAAACGCCGATGGCGATGGGTGAGGTGCTAAACAAAAAGGGCATCAAGTCGATTTACGTCATGGCCCCGAACTATGCGGCCGGCAAGAACATGGTCGCGGGTGTCGAGCGCACCTTCAAGGGCAAGATCGTCGGCAAGGATATGACCAAGTGGGGCAAGGACGCCCAGCTCGACTTCTCGGCCGAGCTCGCCAAAGCCAAAGCGTCCGGTGCCGGTGCCATTTTCATATTCTACCCGGGCAAGGCTGGCGGTGCCTTCATCAAGCAGTATCAGCAGGCTGGTCTGCAGGGAAAGATCCCATTGTACTCCGTATTCACCGTCGACTCGATTGCGCTGCCGAAGCTGCAAAAAGGCAAGCTTAACGGTGTTCTCGGCTCACTCAACACCCAGTTCTGGGGGCCGGATCTCGACACCCCGCAAAACAAGAAGTTCGTGTCGGGCTTCCGTAAGAAATACGGCCGCTATCCGTCCTTCTACGCCGCCCAATCCTACGACATGATGTATCTCATCAAGAGTGCGGTCGAGGCGGTCAAGGGCGATATGCACAACCAGGACGGCCTGCGCGCCGCCATGGAGAAGGCTAATTTCCCGTCGGTCCGTGGCAAATTCAGCTACGGCAACAATCACTTCCCGATCCAGAATTTCTATCTTCGCAAGGTCGTGAAGGACGCTGACGGAAACTGGACGACGACTATTGTTGATACGGTATTCAAGAACCACCAGGACACCTACGCATCCTTGTGCAAGCTGTAGAGCTAGAACCAAGACATGAATGTCGGCGGGGTTATCTGATAACCCCGCCGAATTCGTTTCGTTGCGGACTTTAAAGGGGGCTCGAAGCGATGGATTGGGGCCTTCTGATCACCCAAGTCCTGAACGGAATGCAGCTCGGCGTTCTGCTGTTCTTGCTGGCGTCAGGTTTGACCCTGGTATTCGGCATCATGGACTTCGTCAATCTGGCGCATGGCTCGCTCTATATGATGGGGGCGTTCTTCTGCGCGACCCTGACCGAGTGGACCGGGTCCTTCGTACTTGCGGCTTTTCTGGCCCTGCCACTAACCGCACTGGTCGGACTGGCGGTTGAGATCATCGTTGTGCGAAAACTGTATCGCCGCGACCACCTCGACCATGTGCTTGCCACTTTCGGTCTGATCCTGGTGTTTGACACCGCAGTGCAATTCATTTGGGGTCCGGCAGGCACTGCCATCCCCCTACCGGAATGGCTCGACGGGCGCGTGGAAATTCTGCCCAATATCGAGTTCCCGACTTTCCGATTGCTCATCATCGCGACCGGCCTTGTTGTCGCCATCGCACTTTATTGGATTGTCACCCACACCCGAACCGGCATGCTGATCCGGGCAGGTGCATCGAACCGCACGATGGTCAGCGCCCTCGGGATCGACATCGGCAAGCTGTTCCTCGGCCTGTTCGCTTTAGGGGCCGTGCTGGCCGGGCTCGCCGGGTTGATGATCGCGCCAATCACCGAGGCTTCCATCGGCATGGGCAACGAGATCATTATCGTCGCCTTCGTCGTCATCATCATCGGCGGTATTGGATCTATCAAAGGCGCCTTCGTTGCCGCCCTTCTGGTTGGCCTGATCGACACCATGGGGCGCTCGTTTCTCGACAGTTTCCTCAAGCTGTTCATGTCGATCCAAAACGCCGAGACTTCAGCTCCGGCGATCTCGGCAATGATGATCTACATCCTGATGGCGGCGGTCCTGGCATTTCGCCCTCAGGGTCTGTTCCCACCAAAGGGGCGCTGAGGCGATGCTCGATCCCCGTCTTTGGCAAGCCCGTGAATGGGTAACCGCGCTCACCCTCGCCGCCTTTGGATTGGCGCCGGTTTTTACCGAGCTGGCGAGCCAGCCCTTTATTCTCGACCTGATCGCCCGGCTAATGATCCTAGCCATCGCCGCTGTTAGTCTGAACCTCATCCTCGGTCACGGTGGCATGATCAGTTTCGGGCACGCAGCCTATATCGGCATTGGCGCCTACGCGGTTGGCATCCCAGCCTACTACGAGATCACCAACGGTTTCCTGCAGATTGCCATCGCGATCGGTGCCAGTGCCGTCTTCGCGTTTTTCACTGGACTGATCAGCCTGCGCACCAAGGGCGTCTACTTCATCATGATCACTATGGCCTTCGCGCAGATGGTCTATTTCGCCTTCATCTCGATCGAGGAATATGGCGGCGACGACGGGTTGGTGATCGAGACCCGTTCGGAGTTTGGCGGATTGTTCGATATCGAGGACACCACCACTTTCTATTACTTCACCTGGGTTTCATTGGTGGCAGCACTCTACCTCGTGCGCCGGATCATGCGCTCTCGCTTCGGCATGGTGATTGAAGGAGCCAAGGGCAACGAACGGCGCATGCAATCGATCGGCTTCGATACCTACAAATACCGCCTGACCTGTTATGTGATTGCTGGCATGATTTGCGGGTACGCCGGGGCCCTACTTGGAAATTTCACGAGTTTCTTCAGCCCAGAGATGATGGATTGGACACATTCGGGCGAGCTCCTGTTCATGGTCGTCCTCGGCGGTGCGGGTAGCCTGTTCGGCCCTGTTCTGGGTACCGCCGCCTTTGTGCTACTCGAAGAATTTCTTTCCGGCATAACAATCTACTGGCAGGCAATCTTCGGCGTCCTGTTGATCCTGGTCGTGTTGTTTGCGCCGGGCGGTATCGACGGGTTCCTCGGGCGTCTGGGGAGGAAGCGATGACGGCTGCATTCCTCCAAATTTCGAATCTGTACAAATCCTTCGGCGGTGTCGCCGCAACCGACCATGTCGATCTGGAGGTGCTCGAACACGAGGTTCACGCCGTGATCGGGCCGAACGGCGCCGGCAAAACAACACTGATCAGCCAACTTGCGGGTGAATTGGAGCCGGATGACGGGCAAGTCGCTTTCCTCGGCCGCGACATTACCCGACTGCCACCGCATGCCCGTGCGCAACTGGGGCTGGCGCGATCCTTTCAGATCACCAGCCTAATGCTCGACATGACAGTGCGTGACAATGTGGCACTGGCGATCCAGGCACATGACGGGCATTCATTTCGCTTTTGGCGTGATGCCAGGCGTGACACGGCCTTGACTGACCGGGCGATGCAGGCACTTGCCCGGGTTGGTTTGGAAGGTCGCGCCGACACCATCGCGCAGCAGATGTCCCACGGTGAGCACCGTCAGCTTGAGATCGCCCTAGCGCTCGCCACCGACCCGAAGTTGCTCCTGCTGGATGAACCGATGGCCGGCATGGGATCTGAGGAGGCGGCCCGCATGGTCGAAATCCTGAGGGACCTTAAAGGCAGCAAGACCATGCTTTTGATCGAACACGACATGGACGCAGTCTTCGCGCTCGCTGACCGGATCACGGTCCTGGTCTACGGTAAAGTCATCGCCACCGGCAAGCCTGATGAAATTCGCGCCGATGAAAGTGTGCGCCGCGCCTATCTTGGCGACGAGGCGGGGTGAGCCGATGCTGAATGTCCACGCCATAGATACTTTTTACGGATCGTCCCAGGCCCTGTTCGGGATGACGCTCGAGGTAAAAGCGAACGAGGTTGTCACCCTGCTTGGTCGTAACGGCATGGGGAAGACCACCACAGTCAACTCGATCATGGGCATCGTACCACCCCGCTCCGGCCACATCAGTTTCGAGGGCCGCGAGATCGATCAGCTTCCGTCCCATCAGATCGCTCAGGCGGGGATCGGATTGATACCGGAGGGCCGGCAGGTGTTCCCGAACCTCAACGTGACCGAAAACCTGGTCGCCACCGCCGCCAACCGATTTAACCAGCCAACCCCTTGGACGATCGATCGGGTGTTTGAGATGTTCCCGGAATTGGAAGCCCGCCAAGGTGGCATGGCCAATCTTTTATCCGGTGGCGAACAGCAGATGCTGGCGATCGGCCGTGCGTTGATGACCAACCCGAAACTTCTAATCCTGGATGAGGCAACCGAGGGGTTAGCGCCACTGATCCGGCGCGATATCTGGGCCTGCCTGGAACGCCTCAAGGCCGAGGGAGAATCTATCCTGGTGATCGACAAGAATGTCGACGACCTGATGCGCATCGCTGACCGCCATTACATCGTCGAGCGGGGCTCTGTGGTGTGGACCGGCTCTACTGCCGAACTCCGCGACCGCGAGGATATCCTGCACGACAAGCTGGGAGTTTGAGGCGGGTCGAGATCCCGGCTCTCGCGTTGCTCGGCCGGGAATCGGATTTGGTTTCGAGTGTGTTCAAGCCGCCAGGTCTTCCCCCGCCAGTGCCTTTTCGATCAGGGCAATGCTCTCCGTCACACCGTAGAGCGCGATGAAAGAGCCCATACGCGGGCCCTGGTCTTGACCCAACAGAACCTGGTAGAGCGCCTTGAACCAATCGCGCAGGTTCTCGAACCCATGCCGCTTGCCAACCTCATAAACCTCGGTCTGTAGATCTGTAGCATTGGTATCGGTCGACATTCCTTGCAGTGCACCAGCAAGATCCTCGAGGGCCGCACGTTCGGTCTCATCAGGCGTGCGATAGGTTTTGTTCGGCCGCACGAAGTCCTGGTAATAGGCAACCGCATGGCCAGCCAAACGGTCGAGGAAAGGATGGTTTTCCGGCGTCGCACCGGGTGCGTAGCGCTCGATATAACCCCACAGCACCGACTTGTCCTCCGCATGGCAAACACCGGCCAGGTTGAGCAACAGCCCGAAGCCCAACGGCACATCTTCGGACGGCGGTTCGCCGTTATGGATATGCCAAGCCGGATTGGCGAGATGCTTGACTGCGTCCTCTTCCTCAATCTTGGATGCAAAGCTGACATACTCGTCAACCGCCTTCGGAATGACGTCGAAGAACAACCGCTTGGCGCGGCGCGGCTGCTGGAACATGAACAGCGAAATGCTTTCTGGCGGCCCGTAGCGCAGCCACTCTTCGACCGAGAGCCCGTTGCCCTTCGACTTTGAGATCTTTTGGCCGTTTTCATCCAGGAAAAGCTCGTAGTTGAAGCCTTCCGGCGGCCGACCGCCAAGCGCGCGGGCGATCGCACTTGAGTGCTTGACGCTATCGATCAGATCCTTGCCAGCCATCTCGTAGTCGACGTCGAGCGCCACCCAGCGCATCGCCCAGTCCGCCTTCCATTGCAGCTTGCAATGGCCCCCGGTAACAGGGACTTCCGTCTTGGCGCCGGTTTCCGGATCCTCATAGACGACGGTGCCAGCGTCTTGATTGCATTCCAGGATCGGGACCTGCAGCACCTTGCCAGTGCGCGGGCAGACCGGCAGGAACGGGCTGTAGGTCTTGCGTCGCTCCTCGCGCAGGGTCGGCAACATTATGCCCATCACGCGCTCGTAGTGGCGCAGCACATTGAGCAGTGCATCGTCGAACTGGCCTGACGCATAACACTCCGTCGAGCTCACGAACTCGTAGTCGAAGCCGAATTCATCGAGGAAATTCTTCAGGCGATTATTGTTGTGCGCGCCGAAACTTTCATGCGTGCCGAAAGGGTCCGGGACCTTGGTCAGCGGCATGTCGAGGTATTTCGCCACCATCTCCTGGTTCGGCACATTGTCGGGAACCTTGCGCAACCCATCCATGTCGTCAGAGAACGCGACCAGGCGAGTTGGCACATCCGACATCATCTCGAAGGCACGGCGTACCATGGTGGTGCGGAACACCTCGCCGAAGGTGCCTATGTGCGGCAGACCGGACGGGCCGTAGCCGGTTTCCAAAATGACGTGGCCCTTCTCCGGCACCTTGTCGCCGATCCGTTTCAAGAGCTTGCGGGCCTCTTCGAATGGCCAGGCACGCGCCTCAAGGGCGAGCTCTCTCATGTTTGGATCGGTCATCGTGGGTGCTCCAGCGTCGGCAAAGGTCCGGGAAGCTAGGCAAACCCCGGCGTTACGTCAACATGCGCTTGGTGTTACCCGAATTTGCCGCTTCCCGGTTTGGCGCAGCCAAGACCGGGAAGCGGTATGCGTGAAACGCCTCAGTCGTTCGCCGGCGCCAATCTCGCAACCCGGTCGGCGTCGTATCCAATCTCACTCATCACCTCGGCGGTATGCTCACCAAGGCGCGGGGCCGGGTGGCGGACACGGCAGGGCGTGTCGCTCAGCTTTACCGGAAAGCCGGTCATGCGAACCGGGCCATATCCGGGTTGCTCGACCTCCAGCACCATTTCTTGCGCCAAGACCTGCGGGTCCGTGAAAACCTCGCCCAGATCCATTACCCGGCCACAGGGGCAACCGGCCTTGTTGATCACGTCGATCCAGTGATCGACGGTTTGCTCGCTGGTCTTCTCGTTCACCAGGGCGTTCAGGCGGTCCCGGTTCGCCATGCGTTTTGCGTTATCCGAGAAATCGGGCTCGCTGAGAATATATTCCAGCCCCAGGACACCCAGAAAACGCTCAACAAAAACATTGTTGGACGGGGCCACCGCGACCATACCGTCGCTGGCATGGAACAAGCCGTAAGGGGCGACGATCGGGTGATTGTTGCCGGTGCGCGCCGGAGGTTCTCCCGTAGCGAAATATTGCGCCGAGAGGTAGGCCATCATGCTGATCAGGCCACCGGTCAGGCTCGACTCGACCCGTTGGCCGCGCCCCGTTCGCCCGCGCCCAACCAAAGCCGAGACCACGCCAAAAGCCGCGTATAGCCCGGCGATCAAGTCGCTCAACGGTGGTGCCGCGCGCATCGGGTCACCGTCGGGCGGGCCGTTGACGCTCATAAAACCGCTCATCGCCTGGGCGATAAAATCGAAGGACGGGCGATCGACATAGGGCCCGGTCGAGCCGTATCCGTTGACCGAGGTGACGATCAGGTTGGGGTTCAGCTCGTCCAGTTTCGCCTGGTCGAAACCCATCTTGGCAAACACGCCGGGGCGGTAATTTTCGACCACCACGTCGGCGGTCCGCAGCAAATCCGCCAGCGCCTGCTTGCCCTCGTCGCTGTAGAGATCGAGCACCACCGACTTCTTATTGCGATTGAACTGGGCGAAATACCAGCTCAGCCCGTCCTTGATCGTGCCCTGGACGCGAACCGGATCGCCGCCCTTTGGAGTTTCGATCTTGATTACGTCGGCGCCCATGTCGGCCAACAACAGGGTGCAGAACGGGCCTGCGAGAATGCGCGTCAGATCGACGACGCGAATACCGGTAAGCGCCACAAGTATTCTCCCAGAATTTGGTGTCAGCCGACCGCAGTTTTGACGTCTTCCATCGGATGCAGATCGCTCAATAACCCGGCCTTCATCACCTGACCCGGCAGGTCGCGGCCGATCACTTGTTCGACCTCATTGGCGATCGACATCAGCTTGCGCAAGTCGATGCCGGTTTCGATCCCCATCTCGTGCAACAGGAAGACCAGATCCTCGGTGCAGATGTTGCCGGAGGCTTTCGGCACGAAGGGACAACCGCCCAGGCCCGCGAAGGAGGCATCGTAATGCGTGACGCCCTCATCCAATCCGGCCATGACATTGCAAAGTCCAATCCCGCGGGTGTTATGAAAATGCAGGCCGAGCGGAACCTCGCCCATGATGCCGCGCAGATGACGCACGTTCTTGGTCACGCGCGGCGGTGTCGCCATCCCCGTGGTGTCACCGAGCCCGATACCTTGGAAGCCCATATCGATATAACGCTGAGCAATACGGCCTAGTTGTTCGACCGGAACCTCACCCTCGAACGGACAGCCGAAGGCAGTAGCAATGGCGCCATGTACCGGGATGCCGGCGTCCCCCATGATACGGGCCACCTCTTCGAAACCGACCAGGCTTTCCTCGACCGTACGGTTGACGTTCTTCAGATTGTGGCTCTCAGAGGCCGACATGAAGACGATGATCTCGTCGACCCCGGCCTCGGCGGCGCGGATCGCTCCTCTGGCATTCGGGACCAGGGCGGACAGCACCGTGCCTTTGGTTCGGTCCACACCCTTTAATACCTCGGCTACATCCGCCAGCTGCGGCACCGCGCGCGGCGAGACGAAGGACGAGAACTCGATCCGCGGCACGCCGGCGTCGATCAACGCGTTCACCAGCCGAATTTTCTCCTCGGTGGGGATAAAATTAGGCTCCGCCTGTATGCCGTCGCGCGGTCCGACTTCGGTTACTTCGACTTTCGTCGGAATGGCCATGGGAGCCTCCTCATGCGTGGGGTGAATTGCGTTGCCTATTCTTTGCCATGAAGATCATCGCGTCGCAACGGCGATACCGGCCCCGACCATCACACTACCGGCACCCCGGTTCATCCAACACACGGACCGCTGACTTCGCAGCAGGCCGCGCGCCCGGGATGCCAGTAAGGCGAAGCTGTTGTTGGTGATCAACAAAACCGTGGCGATGATCGCCAACAATTGAGCCAGTCCAACGCCGTCCAGCGTCGCGAGGTCGACAAAGGTCGGCAAGAGCGCGCCGTAGAATATTATGACCTTGGGATTGCCAAGCGTGATCAACACACCCTCGGTCCAGCCGCGAAATATACCGCCCCGATCCGTCCCGACTGCCGGTTCCGCCAAAACCGGAGTTGCTGTCCAAGTTTTCCATCCGAGCCAGACGAGATAGCCGCCCCCAGCCAGTTTCACGACAAAGAACACCTCACCCAGATACTCGGCGATCATCGAAAGGCCGAAAACCGCCAACAGCACGAATAGAAAGTCGACCGTGATGATACCAAGCGTAAAACCGAACCCAGTCCAAAATCCGCTGGCGATCGACCGCGCGACAGTGGCGAGAATGCCCGGCCCGGGGGTCACCGCGAAGACAAACATGGCAAGCCCGAAGGCGATGGCGGTTTCGAGGCTAATCCGGGTCTCCAAGTGTTTCGACAGCGCCCTTGTGATGCTAATTCGTGTCACGGAGAACAAGCCTCCGGCAAGGGGCAACGCCCTTCGACACGGATCTCGGCTTCGCTCAATCCGGCTCAGGATGACGACCGTTTTATGCTCTTTGATCGTCATCCTGAGCCGGATCGAGTAAGCGGAGCGCATCGAGATCCGTGTCGAAGGGCCCTCTCCTCAAAACTCCCAATGCGGCGGCACCGCGCCGGCGATGGGCGATCGAAACGTCGTCACCTTGTCGTTGAACAGCGAACCGATATAGACCGTCTTCAAATCCGGGCCGCCGAAGCCGATCGAGGCGCAGTTTCCGAGCACGCTGTGCTTGCCGGCATTCAGATATTCGCGGTTGTAAGTATGGCTGAGAAAAGCCGCCTCGGCCGCCGCCACCACATCCGGATCACCGCAATCGAGCACCACCGAGACCTCACCATCCGGCGCCACCCGCAGCACCCGGTTGGAGACCACCATGGTCGCCCAGACCCCGCCCTCGGCATCGAACTCGAAACCGTCAGCGTAATTACCAGCGCCATACTCCACCACCGTCTCGCGCGGGCCGAGCGCGTTGCCGTCGCGGATCTCGAAGCGGGAGAGCCGGCGCGCCATGGTCTCGTGCACGTAGACCCAGCGCCCGGAGGGGTCGACCTTGTTCTCATTGGTAAATCCGATCCCGTCGGCCACCACCCGCGCACCGCGCTCGTCCACCAAGATGATGGAGCCGTCGGCGACATCGCTGCGGAAGGATTTGTCTCGATCTTCCTGCCAGGTCGAGATCGAAATCCAGACCCTGCCCTGCTCATCCCGGTTGGCAAAATTAGTGGCAACCAGAGGTCGGCCGTCGACCTCCAGCAGGAACGGAACCAGAGTGCCGTCTCGCTTGAGGGTGTACACACCACCCGACGCCACATTGGCGATCAGGAAGTCGCCGTTTGGCATCAAGGAATAGCCGTTGGGCAGGAAGCCATCCGGGATATCGCCCGAGGTCGCCAGGATCAATTCCGGCTCATCGTCGCCTCGCAAACTGGCGATACCACCACGCGCGTCGGAAACGAAGAGCTCCCCTGCCCGAGTTGCGACCACGCATTCCGGGCGCGACAGGCCACGGCCGATAAAAGAGAGATCCGAAGCAGCAATTTGAACCATTGGGGGTTTCCTCTATTTGCAGGGCAAGGCAGTCTAGACGCTTGTTTGCCAATCCGTCATCACCCAGGAGACCCCCTATGTCCGAGTTGCGCACTGTCACCGCCGGACTGCAATTCCCGGAAGGCCCGATCGCCATGGACGACGGCACCGTGCTGGTGGTCGAGATCGAGCGCAAAACTCTGACCCGGGTGCACCCGGATGGGACGCAAGAGGTGGTCGCCGAGCCCGGTGGAGGCCCGAACGGCGCCGCGATCGGACCGGACGGCGCCTGCTATCTCTGCAACAACGGCGGCTTCGAGTTCCTCATCGACCCGGACACCGGCTTCAACCGGCCGGTCTCGCAAGCGAAAGATTATTCTGGCGGGCGGATCGAACGCGTCGATCTCGAAACCGGAAAAGTCGATGTGCTGTACGACCGCTGCGGCGATAACCCGCTGAAGGGCCCGAACGACATCGTCTTCGACCGCGATGGCAATATGTGGTTCACCGACCTCGGCAAGGTCCGGGAGCGCGACATGGATCGCGGCACGATCTATTTCGCCAAATCCGACGGTAGCCTGATCAAGGAAGCGATCCACCCGTTGATGACACCGAATGGTATCGGCCTGTCGCCCGATGAGAAGACCCTCTACGTCGCCGAGACCGAAGGCGGTCGTCTTTGGTCTTACCAGATCACCGGTGAAGGCGAGGTGGCGCGAGAGCCCTTCCCGTCGCCCAATGGCGGCAAGTTCGTCACCTGCGACGACGGCTATCGCAAGTTCGACTCGATGGCAGTCGAGGCGAGCGGCAATGTCTGCGTCGCCACGCTGATGACCGGCGGGATCACGGTTGCCCGGCCGGACGGAGGTACGCTTGAGTTCGTCGAGATGCCGGAACCCTATTGCACCAACATCTGCTTTGGCGGCCCGGACCTCAAAACCGCTTACATTACGCTCTCCGGCACCGGCCAGCTGGTGGCGATGGACTGGCCCCGCCCGGGTCTGCCGCTCAATTTTCTGAACAAATAGAGGCACCCATGCTGCACCCAAGTGTCGAAACGGAGCGCTTGCTGCTCCGCCCGCTGCGCGAGGCAGACCTGGATGCCTATGCCGAAATGCTGGGCGACCCGGAGTTCGCCCGCTACATCGGCACCGGCGAGACCGTGGACCGAGTGGGAGCATGGCGGAATATCGCGACAATGCTTGGGCATTGGCATTTGCGCGGGTTCGGGTTCTGGGCGATCGAACGTAAGTCCGACGGCCTCTTCCTCGGCCGCGCCGGCCTGCTTTATCCCGAAGGTTGGCCAGGGATCGAGGTTGGTTGGGGCATCACGCCCCAACATTGGGGCCAAGGCTATGCAACCGAAGCCGGTGCGGCCGGTTTGCGCTTCGGCTTCGAGGAGTTGGGCCTGGAAAAGCTGATCAGCCTTTACCGGCCAGAAAATTCGGCCTCCCTCCGGGTCGGCGAGAAACTCGGTGAAACTTTCGAAAGCGAGACCGAAATGATGGGCGGCCCGGTCGTGACTTACGCGATCACGCGCGAGCAATGGCAACAGACGCAGTCGCCGTAGCATCTTTCACACTAAACTATTGCGCCTTTCTTTACGCAAAACTGGCTGGAATGCTTTTCGCCGGTCAACCGGCTACTCCGTCGCTTTGTAAGACCTGGCACCAGCCTTCTGAACCTGGACTGGGATGACCACGGTGCCGGACTTATCGAAGGTCAGGCTCAACTCGAAACGCGTCCCTTTCTTCAAGGGGGCTTTCAGGCCCATGAGCATGACATGATCCGATCCCGGCTTTAGAACGACCGTGCCGCCCGCCGGAATCTCAAGCGCTTCAA
>JABIRP010000179.1 GCA_018699735.1 Rhodospirillaceae bacterium
TCGGTCTACACCGCGACGCTGAGCGATGAGGTCAGAAAATCGCTTCTCGACGTAGGCTCGGCAGCGGCGAGTTAGGTCGCAATTTCGTCCTCAAACGCGACCTCAAGGTCGAATGCCGCGGCCATCAACGCTTTGGTGTAGTCGGTCTGCGGCTTGTCGAAGATGCTGTCGGTTGTGCCTGCCTCGACGACACGTCCGTCGCGCATGACAATCACCTCGTCTGCCATGGCGCGCACAACTTTCAAATCATGGCTGATGAAGATGTAGGCGAGTCGGTGCTTGCGCTGGAGGTCGCGCAACAGGTCGACGATTTGGGCCTGCACCGACATGTCGAGCGCCGATGTCGGTTCGTCCAAAACGACCAGCCGTGGTTTAAGCACCATGGCGCGGGCGATCGCAATGCGCTGTCGCTGCCCGCCGGAGAATTCGTGCGGATAGCGATCTTGGTCCTCAGGCGAGATTCCGACCTCTTCGAGCGCGGCCCCGATCACCGCGCGACGCTCCTCGTAGTTGCGAATCGCGGTGTGAACCAAAAGACCTTCTTCAACAATTTGGCCCACCGACAGGCGGGGGCTCAGGCTGCCGTAGGGGTCCTGAAAGACGATCTGCATTTCCTTGCGCAACGGGCGGAGCGCCTTGAAGTTCAAACCTTGGATCGATTTGCCCAGAAACGAGATATCACCGGTGCTGCGAAGCAGCCGGAGCAAGCCGAGACCCAACGTCGTTTTGCCCGACCCGCTCTCACCCACGACGCCAACGGTTTGGCCCTCGCGCACGGTGACACTGATATCGTCCACGGCCTTAACGTGGCCAACAGTGCGCCGCAAGACGCCTTTCTGGATCGGGAAGTAAACCCGAATATTGTCCCCGCGCAGGACGACCGGCGCGTTCGGGTCTGACTTGTTGGGCATGCCTTTTGGCTCGGCATCAATGAGCATCCGGGTGTAATCGTGGCGCGGCTGTTCGAACACCTGTTCGGTATTGCCGGCTTCGACGATTTCCCCCTCCTTCATCACCGCAACTCGTTTGGCCATTTTTCGGACGATGCCCAGGTCGTGGGTAATCAGCAGCATCGCCATACCCATCTCATCCTGCAGGCGCTGCAAAAGCCGCAAGATTTGAGCCTGAATGGTGACATCGAGTGCGGTCGTGGGTTCGTCGGCAATCAAAAGCTCTGGGTTGTTCGCAAGCGCCATCGCGATCATCACGCGTTGTCGCTGCCCGCCGGACAGTTGATGCGGGTAGGAATGAATCCGCGCCTCAACATCGGGGAGGCCAACAAGACTGAGCAGTTCAATCGTTCGGTCGCGTGCCTGGTTCCGATTCATCCCTTGGTGAAGCAGCAGAACTTCATTGATTTGCTTCTCGATGGTGTGGAGCGGATTGAGCGACGTCATCGGCTCCTGGAAGATCATCGAGACCTTGTTGCCGCGAATTCGGCGCATCTCAACGTGTGGCGCGCCAACAACCTCCATGCCGTCGACGATGATCGAGCCAGAGGGGTGGGATGCCATCGGGTACGGTAAAAGCTGCAAGATCGATAGCGCCGACACCGACTTTCCCGACCCACTCTCGCCGACCAGTGCCACGGTTTCGCCCTTCTCGATCGAGAAACTGACGTTGCGCACAGCCTGAACGCTTCTCTCGCTGCTGCGAAAGTCGACCGAGAGGTCTTTGACATCGACGAACGCCATGATCAGGTGAACGTCTTGCGTGGATCGAAGGCGTCGCGAACGGCTTCCCCGGTGAAGACCACCAAGGTCAGCATAATCGATAGCGTGAAGAAGCCGGTCAGCCCGAGCCACGGAGCCTGGAGGTTGGCCTTGCCTTGCGCAAGCAATTCACCCAATGACGCCGACCCGGGCGGCAAGCCGAATCCGAGAAAATCAAGGCTCGTGAGGGCGGTGATCGCGCCGGCAAGGTTAAAGGGCAGAAAGGTGATCGTCGCAACCATGGCGTTGGGCAAGAGATGCTTGAGCATGATCGTCGAATTCCGGACGCCCAAGGCACGCGCTGCCCTGACGTAGTCGAAGTTGCGCGCCCGAAGGAACTCAGCGCGGACGACGCCGACCAGGGCCATCCAGCTGAACAGCA
>JABIRP010000022.1 GCA_018699735.1 Rhodospirillaceae bacterium
CGCTATTCGACGCACGCGCATCTCTTCGGTGGCGCTACAGCCGATCGAAACGCTTTCCAAAGGCTACAAACGGCGGGTCGGCCTGGCTCAGGCGCTGCTGCATGATCCCGAGGTTCTGATCCTGGACGAGCCGACCGACGGCCTGGACCCGAATCAGAAGCATGAGGTGCGGGCCCTGATCCAAGAAATGGCGCCCCACAAATGCATCGTTATTTCGACTCACATTCTTGAGGAGGTCGAGGCCGTGTGCAGCCGTGCGGTGATCATCGCTGACGGTCGGGTTGTCGCGGACGGCACGCCGGCGGACCTGAAAGCCAAATCCAGTGGCGGCACGCTGGATGACTTTTTCCGCGAGGTGACAGCAAATGCGTAACGTCAGTCTCGTCTTTAAGCGCGAGTTGGGCGCCTATTTCGCCACGCCGCTTGCTTATATCTTCATCGTCATCTTCTTGATTCTGGCCGGTGCCCTGACGTTTTTCCTGGGTTCGTTCCTTCAGCGAGAACAGGCGGACTTGCAGGCCTTCTTCACATTTCACCCTTGGCTCTATCTGATCCTGGTGCCCTCGCTTTCGATGCGGCTTTGGGCCGAGGAGCGGCGGCTGGGAACGATCGAGCTGTTCCTCACCCTGCCGATCACCATGGGCCAAGCGGTCCTCGGCAAGTTTCTGGCGGCCTGGGCCTTTACCGGCATCGCCTTGTCTCTGACCGCGCCGCTCTGGATCACGGTCAACTATCTGGGCAACCCGGATAACGGGGTGATCATCGCTTCCTACATCGGCAGCATATTGATGGCCGGCGCCTATCTCGCCATCGGCTCGATGATTTCGGCCTGCACCAAGAACCAAGTGGTCGCGTTCGTCATCACGACCTCGGCTTGTTTTGTGCTGACACTGGCGGGCTCGCCTTTCGTGCTCGACTTCGTCTCAGCATGGGCTCCCGCCGGGATTATCGATGCGGTTTCCAACTTTGGTTTCCTGACGCACTTCCAGGCCATCCAGCGCGGTGTCATCGATCTACGCGACGCCATCTTCTTCATCACGGCAATCGCTGCGGCACTTTCCGCCAATGCGATTATCGTCGACTGGAAAAAGGCGGAATAGGGCGATGTCAGACCAGAACACCCAAAGCGTCCAAGACGTGGCTCAACCGACGCATCAGGGCCGCTTGGCAACGACAGCGCTGGCGCTCATCGCCGTGCTGTTCATCGCCGTCAATGTACTGAGTTCGACGATGTTGACCTCAAACCGGCTCGATCTGACACAAGAGAAACTCTACACCCTGTCCGATGCGACTTTGCGCCTGGCGGCCAAGATCGATGAGCCGATTACCTTCCGACTGTTCTATTCGAAGTCGCTTGGCGTTGCGGTTCCAGGTTACGCGATCTACCAGCGCCGGGTTCGAGATCTGTTGACCGAGTATGTCAACGCGTCCGACGGCAAGGTCCAGCTTGAGATTTACGACCCGCAACCGTTCTCGGATATCGAGGATCGCGCGGTTGCTTATGGCTTGCAGGCGGTGCCCCTGGACAACAGCAAGGCCAAGGTCTTCTTCGGCCTGGTTGGTACCAACACCACGGACGACGTCGAGCTTATCGGCTTTCTGCAGCCGGAGCGGGAGTCGTTCCTGGAATACGATATCTCGCGCATGTTGCTGAAGCTTTCGAACCCGCGGAAAACGGTTTTAGGCGTGATATCGACGCTGCCGATCAATGGAACGGTTCGCATGAACGCCTTGGGTCAGCAAGAGCAAGTCCCGCCGATGATCATCACCGATCAGATGCGGGAAATTTTTGAGACCCGCTTCCTGCCAACCGAGCTTGCGGCCCTGCCCGCAGACGTGAACCTGCTGATGGTGGTGCATCCCAAGGGGCTATCCGACAAAACGTTGTTCGCGATCGATCAGTATGTCCTCGCGGGCGGTAAAGCGATGGTCCTGGTTGACCCGTTTGCCGAGCTCGAAGCCTTCGGCGGTCAGCAGTTGCAAGGCCCGGGGATCCAAGGCAGTGATCTGAAAAAGCTATTCTCGGCCTGGGGGCTGGAGATGGATATCTCCAAGGTCGCCGGCGATCGATTGACCGCGCGAGAGGTTAGCCCCGGCGGCGGACGGCGCCTGATCGGGTACGTTGCCTGGCTGATGATGCGCGGCCCCAATCTCGACCGAGGATCTCCGATCACCGCCGGGATCGACAGCGTCGCGGTCGCCAGTGCCGGGTTCCTGAAAGTCAAAGAGGGCGCCGGGATCGAGATGGCCCCCCTACTGACCACATCACCCGGATCGATGATCATTGATGCGAAATTGGTGAAGGGCTTCCGGGATCCTGGCCGGCTGTTGCGCGACTACAAACCCGGCTCAGAGCAATTGGTTGTCGCTGGCCGCATCACGGGCTCGGTCAAGACCGCCTTCCCGGATGGCCCGCCCAAAGACAAGGACGCAAAAGCTGAGACCGGAGAGGTCGCCTTTCTGCGCGAGTCGGCCAAACCTCTCGACGTCATCGTCGTCGCAGATGCCGATATCCTCGGTGACCGCTTCTGGGTCACGGTACGGGACTTCTTTGGCCGGCGCATGCCAGTGCCCTTGGCCAATAATGGCGACTTTGTCATGAACGCCTTGGAGGGTCTGGTCGGAGGCAGCGCGCTGATGGAGCTGCGCGGTCGCGGCTCGTCGACCCGGCCCTTCGAAGTGTTGCAGGCAATCGACCGCGAGGCGGCCCGCAAGTTCCAGAAGAAGGAACGCAAACTGCGCAAGACACTAGAGAACACCGAGAAGAAGCTTCAGGAACTCAGGCAGCGTAATCCGGCTGGTAGTGGCGCATTGCTGATCTCGGATGCCGACCGGGCTGCGATCGAGAAGTACCAGCGCAGCATCCTGGCACTGCGCGCCGAACTGCGCGCCGTGCAGCGGTCCGTTCGCGAAGACAAGGACCGTCTGGAACGCGAGCTTTGGTTCTACAATATCGCCGGGGTCCCGATCCTGGTGGCGCTGTTTGCGCTGGTGTTGTCGGCCTTCAGGGCGCGGCGGCGGCGCAATCGGGCGCATGAAGCGGCCGCCGGTTGAGGGGAGAACATCGATGTTGACGCAACGCACAGTCGGTTATCTCGGCACGATCACGTTGGCGGTTTCAATCGCCGCGGCCGTCGCCGTAATTGATCGGAACGCTGGCACGGTCTCCAGTGACCGGGCCGAGACCGTATTTACTGAACTCGATGATCTCGGTGCCAAGGTCGAGATCCTTCGTATTTCAAAGGGAAGCACGGCCGGACCGAAGACGGTGACGGTCAAGCGCAAGGGCGATGGCTGGGTCGTCTCGGAACTGTCCGATTATCCGGCCCGATCCGACTTTGCCCGCAAGCTGCTGTTTGAGCTGGCGGCGCTCAAGACCGTAGAGCCAAAGACCAAAGACCCTGCCCGCCATGGCCGCCTGGAGCTTGCCACTGTTGAGGACAAGGCATCCAAGGCCATGCGTGTCGAGGTTATCGGCGGCGGCAAGACCTTGTTCGACGCCCATCTCGGCCGCAAACGCCCGAACCTTGCTGGCGGATCGTCTCTGATCTATGTGCGGCGCACCACCGACGATCAAACCTGGCTCGCCCAGGGTGACATTGATCTGAACGACAGACCGGCACAATGGGTTGAGACCAAACTGTTCGACGTCAGCAGTAAATCCGTCACCAAGGTCACGCTCACCAGTCCTGCTGGCAAGGCTATGGTCTTGCAACGGGACACGCCCGACGCTCGGCATTTCAACATCGTTGATGAGCCCTCGGATCGAGAAATTCGTAACCTGTCCGTCGTCGACAATGTCGCCAGCGTGCCGACGCGATTGCTGATGGAAAGCGTACGTCCGTTGAGCGAGCTCGATTTCGATGGCAACTTCGGCAAGGCCGTCTTCGAAGTTAAGGGCGGGCTGGTTCTGACTTTCGACTTTGCGGTCGATGAGAAGAACGAGAAACGTTTTTGGGCCCGGATCGTTGCCAACACGACCGAGGGCGCCACCGACAAGGCCCGCACCTTCGCTGAAACAATCACCAAGACAACTGCCGGCTGGGCTTACGACCTCGGCGGCATCCAGACCGAACGCCTGCGCGAGACCCTAGAAAGCATGACGGTCGAGAAGAAGAAAAAGTCGTCCTAAGCGGGTTGAGGGCGCTCCATGTCACTCTCCGTCATTCCCGCGCAGGCGGGAAACCATACTTTACCGGACAAAGAACTGGATCCCCGCCTTCGCGGGGATGACGGTCGGTGGCAGACCGAAAAATCAACGCGTCGGGACCGGGGTCTCACCGTTGTAGTCATAAAATCCGCGGTTGGTCTTGCGGCCGAGCCAACCGGCTTCGACGTATTTGACCAAGAGCGGGCACGGCCGGTACTTGCTGTCGGCGAGGCCATCATAAAGCACGTGCATGACCGCGAGGCAGGTGTCGAGGCCAATGAAATCCGCCAATTGCAGCGGCCCCATCGGATGGTTAGCGCCCAGTTTCAGGGCCGTGTCGATCGACTCGACCGAACCAACGCCCTCATACAACGTGTAGACCGCCTCGTTGATCATCGGTAGCAAGATGCGGTTGACGATAAAAGCCGGGAAATCTTCCGCCACCGCGACGGTCTTGCCCAGTTTTTCGGCCAAATCACGGACCGCTTCGAAGGTCGGCTGCTCGGTTGCGATGCCTCGGATCAACTCAACCAACTGCATGATCGGGACCGGGTTCATGAAATGCATGCCCATGAACTTTTCCGGTCGATCGGTATTGGCAGCCAGCCGGGTAATCGATATTGACGAGGTGTTGGTCGCGAGCAGAGTGTGATCGTCTAAGTGCGGGACCAGGGTCTTGAAGATCTCGCGCTTGATATCCTCGTTTTCTGTCGCCGCCTCAATCACCAGATCGCAATCAGCCAGTTCGGCGTAATCGGTGCCTGTGCTCACGCGGGCAAGGGCTGCGGTCACTTGTTCTTCCGGGATCTTGCCGCGCGAGACCTGGCGCATCATGTTGGCGCGAATACCGTTCAGGGATTTCTCAAGCTGGTCCGGTTGAACATCGAGCATCCGGACGTCCAAACCCGCGACGGCGCAGACGTGGGCGATGCCACTGCCCATCTGACCGGCTCCGATTATGCCGATACGCTGCATGACGCCTGCTCCTTCGGGTGTGGTGTTACGTGTCGAGTTACTTGTCGAGTTCGGCGGTCAGTTCGGGTACGGCCTGGAACAGGTCCGCGACCAGGCCATAGTCGGCAACCTGGAAGATCGGCGCCTCTTCGTCCTTGTTGATGGCGACGATGACCTTGCTGTCCTTCATGCCCGCCAGATGCTGGATCGCACCGGAGATGCCGACGGCGATGTAGAGGTCCGGCGCCACCACCTTGCCGGTTTGACCAACCTGATAGTCGTTCGGCACAAATCCAGCATCCACCGCCGCGCGAGAAGCACCGACAGCAGCCCCGAGCTTGTCGGCAACCGCCTCGATCAGCGGGAAGTTGTCGCCGCTCTGCATACCGCGACCGCCGGAGATGACGATACGGGCGCTGGTCAGTTCCGGGCGCTCGGAGCTTGAGAGCTCAGCGCCTACATAGCTGGACAATCCGCTGTCGCCGGTACCGGATACACTTTCGATCTCTGCTGAACCGCCCTCAGCCGCTGCCGCCTCGAAGGCCGTACCGCGCACAGTGATGACCTTGGTCGCGTCCGAGGATTTTACCGTCGCCATAGCATTGCCGGCATAAATCGGCCGCACGAAGGTCTCGGCGTCGACAACCTCAGTAATCTCCGAGATCTGAGCCACATCCAGCAAGGCAGCAACCCGTGGCAGGATGTTCTTGCCCGACGTCGTGGCCGGAGCCAGAACATGGCTGTAGGCGCTTGCAAGGCCGACAATCAGCGGCGCGACGTTTTCCGCCAGCCCGTTTTCGTATTCCGCCCCGTTGGCGCACAGCACCTTGGAGACACCATCGATCTTGGCGGCTTCGCCGCTGACACCGGTACACCCGGACCCTGCAACCAGAACCGTGATATCGCCGCCAGAAGTCTTGGCAATTTCCTTGGCCGCGGTGATCGCGTTCAGGGTGGCGGACTTAACTTCCGAGTTGTCGTGCTCGGCAATGACTAGAATGCTCATCTTCGGCTCACTCTCTATAGATACACCCGGCCTTTAGATAACCTTGGCCTCGTTGCGGAGCTTGTCGACCAATTCGGTGACATCCGCGACAATGACACCCGCCTCGCGCTTGTCCGGCTCGACCACTTTCAGGGTCTCCAGACGCGGCGCCGGGTCGACGCCCAGATCGGCCGGGCTCATCTGATCAATCGGCTTCTTCTTGGCCTTCATGATGTTCGGCAACGAGGCGTAGCGCGGTTCGTTCAGGCGCAAGTCCGTGGTGACGATTGCCGGCGTCTTGAGCGCGACTGTCTCCAGCCCGCCGTCAACCTCGCGGGTCGCCTTCAACTCACCATCGCCGACCTCGAGGCGGGAGATAAAGGTGCCCTGGGCCCAGCCCAACAGAGCCGCCAACATCTGGCCGGTCTGATTACAGTCATCGTCGATCGCCTGTTTTCCAAGGATGACCAGACCTGGTTCTTCCTTATCGACGATCGCCTTCAGCATCTTGGCCACGGCGAGCGGCTCCAGCTCACCGTCATGCAGAACGTGGATGCCGCGATCAGCGCCCATGGCAAGCGCGGTGCGGATCGTCTCCTGGCACTGCTGCACGCCGAGCGACACGGCGACGACCTCACTGGCTTGGCCGGCTTCCTTCATCCGGAGCGCCGCCTCGACGGAGATTTCATCGAACGGATTCATCGACATTTTGACGTTTGCGAGCTCTACGCCCGTCTGATCGGCTTTGACGCGAACCTTGACGTTGTAGTCGATGACCCGCTTGACCGGTACAAGAACCTTCATGTGCGACCCCGGAGCTGGAACTAAATGGACGGACCGCATGACTGCGGCGATCTTGGTGTTTAGGGAAGCCTAGAAGCCGTGTCAACCAAAGCAATCCCAGGGCTGCGGCTTCCTTCGCACCTGCACAAGAATTCGTCGTGCCAAGGATAATCCCGGGTAACCTAAATAGACGGAACTACAGGTTTTTCCCCGGAACCCAGAGGACATCTTCAGCGCCGTCCGCGTTCATATGACGCGCTAGCACGAAGAGATGGTCGGAGAGCCGGTTGATATAGGCAATCGCATGGGGGTTCACGTCCTCGATTTCCGCGAGACGCGTCATCTCGCGCTCCGCTCGGCGTGCAATGGTGCGCGCCAGATGCAAATGCGCAGCGCTTGGTCGGCCGCCGGGGAGGATAAAGGAAGTAAGGTCGGCCAGGTTGGCGTTCATGGCATCAATCTCGGCTTCCAGGCGCTGGACTTGACCCTCGGCCACCCGCAGGGCCGGTTTATCCGGCAAGTCTGGCCCCGGACGACAGAGATCGGCCCCGAGATCGAAGAGATCGTTTTGGATCCTGGCCAGCAGTGCGTCGGATTTCGCATCCCCTTCGGCCTGGACTGCGACCCGCGCGACGCCAACAGCGGCGTTCGCCTCATCGACCGAACCATAAGCCTCGGGGCGGGATTCGTGCTTTGCCACGCGGCTGCCATCGCCAAGCGAGGTCTGACCGCTATCGCCGCCGCGGGTGTAGATCTTGGTAAGTTTGACCATGCGAGTTCGCCCCTCAACCGCCTCCAGGGCCACTGCCCCGGGCGAACATAACCAGAATGACGAAGATGATGATGGCAATCGCTTGGAAGGCGATGCGGTAGCGCATGAACTTATTCGACCAGCGGATCTGATATTTTCCACCGCGCAAGAGTGTGGTCAGACCGGCGACCAATGCCGCGACGGTCAAGCCCATGGCCAAAATCATCAGTATTTGGATCGTCGTTGACATGGGCTCGGTATAGCCTTTCGTATCGTTTCCGACCAGCGACATACCCGGGAATATGATACAGCGTCATGATACTGCCAACGGCGCGCGCGAAAAATTTTCGTTTCGAGTTCGGCTCAAGACAGCTGGGCCCGCGCCTCGTTCGGCAATATAGGACCAAATTTTGAGGGCTTGCATTGAATTTATGAATTGGTTTAGAAACAAACTACAATACATTGATACTAAAGATTTTTCTGTGTTAAATTTACGAATTTCTATAACGAGAAACCCACAAATTAACCGCTGCCTGAGGTCATTCGAGTTGACCGCGCGTGATGATCACAGTTGGGTGCCATCCCCGGTATCCATAGGTGTCTAGCCGTGTGATGTCGCAGCTTGTTAACCGCTGCGCAGGAATCCGTCCGGTGCTCAAGTTCATGGAAACCAGGTTAACGCTTGAGGTCATGGATAATCGATCCATTAAAAGAGACTTTTGGGGTCGGACCGCAAATGCGTTACTCAAATTGCAGTTTAGACTTGAAGATGGAAGTTGGTCCGGTCCAAATTTTTGATCAATCTCACTTAATCTCTCGGCATAATCCCTTGATATAAATAGAATTTACTGATTCATCAATTATTTGGTTCTGCTTCAATCGGGGGATTCCGGTCAATTTCCATTATCACCGGAAAATCGAAGGATATTGTTTATTATCAATAAGTTACTTTACTTTTGTTTTCGATCGGATCCGAGTACCCAC
>JABIRP010000023.1 GCA_018699735.1 Rhodospirillaceae bacterium
TCAGGAACCTGGCGGCCATGCGCCCCGGTCGGCGGAAAGGCGGTGATGGTCGGGATGCCGCCAACCGCATAGGCCGCTGCCGCCAAGGCTTCGGCCAGCCGCAACTTATTGGTATCGCAGGCGATGACAACATTCTCGCCCGGCTTTACGGCGGCGCATTGCGTCATCGCTTTCATCGCACCCGGCATCATCTCGATGAAACTTGAAGGTGCGGGGACGTAGTGGAAATGGTTGATTGGCCAACTCATGGCTTTACTCCGGAAAATTGATTATTGGCTCGCGGTTACGCCGCCATCGACATAGAGGATTTGTCCCGTGACATAAGCCCCGGCCGACGCCGCGAGGGCCACGACGGGTCCCGCCACCTCTATCGGATCACCGATACGGCCAAGTGGATTTCGCGACAGGATGAAGTCGCGAAACTCCTGGCGCTCCAGGTGCGGTCGGATGCGTTCGGACTGGATGAAGGTCGGGGCAACTCCGTTCACTGTGATGTCATGCGGTGCAAGTTCCATTGCGTGTTGCTTTACCAGCATGAGCAGACCGCCCTTGGTGCTGCAATAGGCCGAATAGCCGCGCCCCCGTAACGCCAACTGAGAGCGTACCGACAGCAGATGAATGTGTCGCCCGCCCTCCCCTTGCTCGATCTGATGACGCGCCACCGCTTGGGCCAGGAACATCGCCGATTTAAGATTGGTTTCGTACATCAGATCAAACGTTTCTTCGGTCACCTCGAAGAGGGTTTGCTCACGTTGAATGCCGACGCAATTGACCAGGATGTCGATCCGTCCATAGGCCTCTGCCACCTCGTCAACCACCGACTGGATATCGGAGACCTGGCGCGCATCAAGCGCCCAGGCCTGGGCGTCGTAACCTTGGCTGCGCATCATGGCGGCAAGCTTTTCCGCCTTGGCGCCGGTCGGGCCGGCGACGGCCACCGTGGCACCGGCGACGGCGAGAGCCCAACACACGGCCTCGCCAATTGCACCGTATCCGCCAGGCACGAACGCGATCTTGCCGTTCAGATCGAATTGCGAGCCGAGCGATTGAAGGTCGATGTCAGGCGTAAGGTTCTTGGCCAGTTCTTCTGGTAATGTCTCGTCGATCGCCATGTCAGACCTCCACTCCGGCAGCGTGATAACAAGCTTCCATCAAGCTCAAGGTCTGAAGGTTGTCCAACCGGTCGGTCTCGAACGGCGTGCCCTCGCGTATTCCAGTCGTGAAATCCCTGATCGAATGGGTAAAGCATTCCTGATAACGGCCGGTCAGATCGACCTGGACCGCGTTCTCCTCGTCGCCGACCAGAAAGATCCGGTCGAAATCCATGATGAGCGTGCCCTCGGTCCCGATCAGTTCCAGACGATCGGATGGCAAAGGCGGGTAGCCAGGGGCACAGAGCGAGCCATCGGCCACCGCGACCACGCCGGCTTCATTTTCAAGCACGATGGTGGCGGTATCCTCGCCCCGATAGTTGCCGTTGAGCCAACCGAGATGCGCTGACTTGACGCTGAGTGGGCCGAGTAACAGGCGCAATACGTCAAGGTGGTGGATCATCGTTTCGAAGACGATGTTGCGATCAAAATCCACCAGATAGGGCTGGCGATTGATCAGCCACGGCGTCTCGCCATCCTTGGCAACAAGGCCAGAGCAGCGCACATTCATCTGGGCATGGCGGATTTCGCCAATGCGGCCTTCGGCCAGCCATTTGCGCACGGTCATGTAGTGCGGCCGGAAGCGGTAGTTCTCATGCACCATGAACCGTACGCCCTCGCCAACCTCCTCGATCAGGCGCTCAGCCTCGGCGACGGTTCGGGTCAGGGGTTTCTGCACCATGACGTGGACACCGCGCTTGGCGGCGGCCCGCACCAGGGGCGCATGCGCATCCACAGAAGCTGCGATATCGATCGCATCAAGTTCGCACTCGTCAAGCATGGTCTCGGCATCACTGTAGACGCCGGATACATCAAACTCTCCGGCGCGCTCTTTCGCCCGGTCGATGCTGGGGTCACAGACAGCGACAACGTCAGCGCCCTCGACTTCCTGCCAGCCACGCATGTGAAACAGGCTGATCATGCCAGCACCGGCAAGGCCGACACGCAGATTTCCATTGGTGGTCATATTTACTCTGTCCCTATCAGTGCAGCAATTCGCCGAGGTACTCGCGGACCGGCTCTTCGGTCACGAGGGTCTCGAAATCCGGCGCATGTGACAGCTGGCCATGGCGCACGAAGATGAACTGCTCGCAAATCTCCTGCAGAATTTCCAAATGGAAGCGCTCGTTCGGATGCACGCAGAGGAACACCAGTCGCCCCTCGCTCCGCAGCTTCTGGAAGAACTCGAGCATGAAGCCGATATAGCCGTCCTGGGTATTGAACTGTGGCTCGTCGAACAGATGCACCATCGGATAGTCTGATCCGGCTGGTTGCATCATGAAAGCCGGTTTGCGTTTGGCGAAATGGCGAACCTGGTAGGACTGGTGGTAATGGATCGCCAGCCGGTCGCGTTCGCGATAACGCACGTCGTGGATGTTCTTGCCCATGCACATCACTTCGCCGGCGGTTGGCTGGTTGGAGCCGGTGATCAGCTCGAACAGCGTCGTTTTGCCGGATCCGTTCGGCCCCATGACGCCGACAATCTTTGGCTCGGCAATCTCGAAATCGGCTTCAAGCCGAAAGGTCTCGCGGCGCTCAATCAGGCCCATGCGATAGACTTTTTCCAGCCCGTTCACTTTCAGGATCGGTGTGCTCATGATTAGACCCCCAACAATTTGCCGCGGAGATCATCGTCTTCGAGCAACTCGGAAGCCGGGCCCTCGTGGACGATGCGTCCGTGATCCATGACGTAGACCCGATCGGCGACCGAGAGCGCACTCATGGCGTTCTGTTCGACCACCAGGACCGAGATGCCCTCACTCTTCAGGCGGCGGATCGTCGCCATCACGTCTTGCACGATTTTCGGTGCCAGGCCCTGGCTCGGCTCATCGAACAGAACCAGGCCGGGTGAGCCGAGCAATGCGCGCGAGATCGCCACCATCTGCATCTCGCCACCCGACAGGTTTTCGCATTCTCGGCCCATCAAGTGCTCAAGCGCGCTGAAGATGTCGAACATCTCCTTCACCTGCCAGCGCCGAAACCGGGTTTTCTTGCGGGCGATAGAAAGATTTCGCTCGACCGTCAACGTCGGAAAGATACGCCGATCATCCGGCACCCAGCCGATGCCCATACGGGCTATCTCGTGGGTTTGGCTGCGCGAGATATCGTCGCCATCGAACAGGATGGCGCCAGAGCGCGGCGGCGTTAGCCCCAAGATGGACCGAATGGTGGTGGTCTTGCCAACGCCATTGGCGCCAAGAAGAGCCACGATCTCGCCCTCACCGACACTCAGAGACGTGCCGAACAGCGCCTGAGTTTCGCCGTAGTAGGTCTCGATATTTTGGACTTCCAACATCACGCAAGCCCTCCCAAATTCGAGCGTTGAACCCATTTGTTTCCGCGCAACTCTTCGGGTGTTCCCTGGGCGATGACCTGGCCCCAATGGATCACCGAAATTTGATCGGCAAGACCAAAGAGGAAGCGCATGTCGTGCTCGATCATGACAATTGTGGTGCTTCGCTTGAGCTCGCGGATAAGGTCGGCCAATTGGGCTGTCGCCTCAGTACCGAGGCCGGCAGTCGGCTCATCGACGAATAGGATCCTCGGCTCGGTCGCCAGCGCCACACCGATTTCCAAGGCCCGCCGCTCGCCATAGGACATCGCCTTAGCATTGGCACCCTCGCGGCCGGCGAGCCCGACACGGCGCAAAATTTCAGAGGCACGATCCTGGGTCTCACTATGACCGTCCAACGCGTGCAGTACATCGAAGCCGCGTTTGCGCACCTGCGGCAGGGCGACCACCACGTTGTCCAGCGCTGTGTAGTCGTCGAACAGGTTCATGATCTGGAACGAGCGCGAAATGCCTTTGCGCACCACGGCTTCAGGCGACAAACCGGTTATGTCTTTACCCTCAAAGACCACTTTGCCCCGGTTCGGTTTATAACGGCCGGTCAGCACGTTGAAGCAGGTGGTCTTGCCGGCTCCGTTTGGCCCCATGATACCGGAGAGCTGGCCCGCCTCGAAGGAGAGGTTGATCTCCTCCAGAACGACCTGGTCTCCGAAACGCTTGTGCAGGTGTTGAGCCTCAAATACAGCCATGACTACCTCCCGCTCGCGACAGTCGCGGGGTTTCCGCTCTGCTCGCTCTTGGCTTTCCGGCCACCGATGTAGTCGCGCCAGATGCCAGCCAACCCGTCGGGCTTGAACATCACCAACCCCATGAAGATCAATCCGAACCACAGCAGCCAAGTATCGGTGTAGGCGCCCAGGACATCGCGCGAGACGAAGTAGAATATGACGCCGAGCAGCGGCCCCCAGAAACTGACGAACCCACCCCCAATCAACACGATCAGAACGATGGTGCCGGACCATTGCAGGCTCATGATGTTGATGTAGGCGCCTTCCTGAGCCATGGCGAACAGACCGCCCGCCAACCCGGCGATCGCGCAGGACAGCGTGAAGACCGACCATTTATAGAGCCTGGGCGAGTAGCCGATGAAGGCAACCCGGGTCTCGTTCTGTTTCATGGCCCGCAAAACCCGGCCATAGGGTGAGTTGGTCAGGCGCCAGAGCAAGAGCGTGACCACGACGAAAAGGCCGAACGTCAGGTAATAGAGCCCGACATTGCTTTTGATCGAGAACTCAACCAGGCCGAAGTCGACGGGCAGGCGCTTGATGTTCAGCATCCCGTCCTCGCCGCCGGTGACCGTGGTCCATTTCGAAGCGATAAAATAGAAGATCTGGCCAACCGCGATGGTCATTAGCGCGAAATAGATGCCGCGGCGGTGTGACAGGAACAGCGCTGCGATCCCGCCGATTACTGCAGTGACAAAGATCGCGGCCGCCAAGCAGAACCAGAGGTTGGCCCAGACATTGAACTGCGCCAGACCGAAGGCATACGCACCAATACCGAAGAACGCACCGTGCCCAAAGGACGGCAATCCGCCATATCCCAGCAACAGGTTGAAGCCCATCGCGAAGATCACCCAGATCAACACCTCAACGGCGAGATATTCATAGAGACCAACAGTCTCGATCCAGAGCGGCAGAGTGGCAAAGACCGCGAAGGCGATCAGCATCGGCGGCGTAATCCAGGCCGCCGTTTGCTTTTTGTCGTATTCCATAGCTTGCATGACCGTCTCCCCGGATCAGGCTTCGAGCACGCTCGCCTTACCGGCGAGACCGCGTGCGCGGAAGGTGACGACTGCGAGCAACAGCAAGTACATCGAGAGTAAGGACCAGTCGGTCAAGAATGCTGCCGTCAGGCCGACGACCAGCCCGACCAAAATACCGGCCGAGACCGAGCCCCAGAAACTGCCGACTCCACCGAGTACGATGACCACGAAAGCCGGTACGACCGCATCAACACCAACCACCGGACGGATGCCCCAAATCGGTGCCATGATGATGCCGGCGATTGCTGCCAAAGCGGCACCAAACGCAAAGACATACAAGCGCAGCCGCTTCAGGTTGTAGCCGAGCGCGCGCACCATCTCGCTGTCATGGGCGCCAGCCTTGATGACGGCGCCATAGGGCGTCTTATTTAGGAACACCCAGAGCACGCCAATCATGGCGGCCGAGAAGATCGCCGCGTAAATGCGGTAGTTCGAGTAAATCAAGTCACCGGCGATGAAGCCGCCGGAGATGCCTCGCGGAATCGGGAGAGCGTATTCGCTCGACCCCCAGATTTCACGGATCCCCTCCTCCAGCACCATAGCCGCGCCAAAGGTCAAAAGCAGACCGTAGAGCGGGTCCTTGCCGTAGGTCCGGCGCAGGCATATCTCCAAACCCATGCCGACGACACCGACAACGATTGGCCCAACGATCAGAGCGATGATGTAACGCGGAATAACGGGAAGATCGTAATACGGCTGCATAAACGCGAAGGGCAATCCACCGTCAGGCGTCATAACCACCAGCGCTATGTAGGCGCCAAGCGCAAACAGCGAACCGTGTGCCAGATTGATCACTTCCATCACACCGATGATCAGCATGAAACCGAGGGCCAGCAGCGCGAACAGCAGTCCCAGCGCAAGGCCATTGATGATGTGGGGTATGAGATCGTACAGCATGACGAGCCCTCCACCGCCCACGATTGGGCGCGTGTATTCAATTCAAAATGTTAGAATCGACCGGAAAAAGATGGGGCGCACCTGCCGCCTTTGGAGGCGCGCCCCAGTCCACCGGGAAGATTAGCCTTGGTCGTAGCTCGGCGTATCCGCGTACGACTCAAGCCCACAGACGCCGTCGGCACTGGCCCGGATCGATTCCGGATCCGACGAGCTCAGGATCTTGAAGTAATCGCTCTTGTCGCGCGGAGCCTTGTTGCCCTCGGCCAGGTAGATGGTCTGCTGCACATGGTGCGAGTTCGGATCGATATACGCATCATGGTGTTGCATGCGATCGGCGGCCGACATCTTACGGCCCTCGAGCGCCTTGATAACCTTGAGGTTGTCGGTGCTTCCGACTTCCTCGACGACGCGCAGCAACTCACGCATGGCGACATAACCGTTGTAGGTCACGTTGCCCGGTACATTGATGCGGGTGGTCGGATAGCGGGTCTGGTATGCCTTCACGAAGTCGCCCACGCCCGGAGCATCTAGATAGTGGTACCAGGTGGTGCCGAAGACGCCGAAAGCGGCATCCGCACCGAGGCCATACACGTCCGGCCAATCCTGCTGGTTGTTGATCCACGCCGGCTTGCTGTCGAGGCCCATGTCCTTGACCTGCTGACGCATGACCTTGAAGTCATCACCGCCGACCGCAGCCGCGACGACGTCGGGCTTGGCTTGCTGGATCTTCAGGAGGATCGACGACCAGTCACGCGTTCCGACCGGAACCGCAACCTCGTCGACAACGCCGGCACCGTAGCCCACGGCGACCTTCTTGGTCGCAGCATTGGTGTTCTGACCCCAGACGTAGTCGTTGTAGATCAGCATCCAGTTCTTGCCGAAAGCGTTGATCGCGTTGCGGGCGGCGGCGCGAGCGAAATTCTCGCCGTTACCGTCCCACACAAACTTGACGCGGTGGCAGTTCTTGCCCGACTCGGTGGGCGAACTGGAATTGGTGTTGAAGTATACGCAGCCGTATTTCTGCGCCACCTGGCTGATAGCGTTGGCGGTGCCGGACTGAATGGCGCCAGCCAGGAAATGCACGTTCTCACGCGTGATCATGCGCTCAGCGACGCGGGTGCCGGTCTGCGGGTTGGTCTCGGTGTCCATCCAGACATATTCGACCTGACGGCCAAGAACGCCGCCCTTCTCGTTGGCTTCCTGGATCGCCATGATCGTGCCGCGCTTTTCGGCCTGACCGGAATTGGCAAACTGACCGCTGGCATCGTGCGTGAGGCCGATCTTGATCGGCTTCGCGGATCCAGCAGCATGGACCCGGTTGTGTTTCCACGGGCCCATGAAGGCGGCTCCACCGGCGGCGCCGGCAAGAGCAGTATTCTTCAGAAACTTACGACGAGTGATAGCCATATCTTGTTACTCCTCCATACAGGGTTCGATTATTTTTGTTTGTTTTGGGCCGATGATGTTCCCCACCAACCAATTTAATCCGTGCCGCATTGGCTTCTTTGACGTGCCGCCGCGAGATAAACGAATATTCATTTCTAATTAGGCTATAGAATGAATATCGTTTCGTATGTAATTGAACGAATATTCGATCTATGTGTCAATACGAAAAATACATTTTTTCGATTTATTTGAATTTTTGTTCTATCATCCAAATTACAAGCGATTGAAATCGCCATAAACACCGGCCCTTTAGGTCGAATGCGAAGCGAGGAACATCATGGCAGCAACGGCAAGTGCACCGGCTTCATTCGACAGCTTAAGGCACCAAATCCATGAGTTATACGATGATTTGAGCCCGCATTTGCAGAGGATCGCTCAACACGCGCTGGATGACCCAAACACATTTGCACTGGAAACCGTGGCGACGTTGGCGGCGCGTGCCGAGGTCCAACCTTCAACTATGATTCGCTTTGCAAAGGAGTTCGGATACACCGGATTTTCCGAAATGCAACAGGTGTTCAAACTGCGGTTAATCGAAGGTGCGCCGGTCTATCGTGAACGAATATTCGAACACAAGCGTCAATTGGAGGATGTGACCAAGGATGATCCGATTGCAATCCTCCGAGAATTTTGCGACGCATCCGCGCTTTGCCTGGAGCAATTGAAAGACACTGTATCCAGCGACGACCTGCAAAAGGCCGTGACCATGTTGAGCGAAGCCGAGCATATCTATGTCATCGGTCAACGGCGCGCCTTCCCGATTGCCTCCTACCTCGCCTACGGCCTGACACGCATGGAAATGCGGTGTCAGTTGCTCGATTTCGTCGGGGGCATGGTCCCCCAACAAGTGGCGACACTCCGGTCAACCGACCTGCTGGTTGCTATATCTTTTACGGAATACACACCGTCGGTAGTCGAAGTGGTTCGCGACGCGCATATCCGGGGCGTGCCGACGCTCACCATTACCGACGTTCCCAGCAGCCCGCTCGCGAAACATGGCACCGTGTACTTCACGGTCGACAACGCCGATGTGCATCAGTTCAAGCCAATCGCGGGTTCAATTGGCCTGGTTCAGTCCTTGATTATTGCCCTCAGCCTAGGTCGAACAGACGGCTGATCGCCGCTTTACCAAGCTATCCCATGGCGACGAAACGAGGCTGGGCGCGAACCCGATCCAGCCAGGCGACAATCGCCGGATAGGGTGCAACGTCGAAGCCCCCCTCGCCGGCCACTTGGGTGTAGGCGAACAAGGCGATGTCGGCGATCGAATAGGAATTCGCGACAAAAAATTCGTGAGTTTCCAAGTGCTGCTGCATAACCTCAAGAGCCGCTTCGCCACCGGAGCGGCGACGCTCCAGATCGACCAGGACGTCTGGTGTCTGCTCGCGGTGCAGGCGCAGAAACCGCGACGTCGCAATGAACGGCTCGTGGCTATACTGCTCGAAGAACATCCATTGCAGCGCCTTGGCTCTCTCGAATGGGTCCGATGGCAGATATGCTGACCCTTCCGCCAGATAGAATAGAATAGCGTTCGATTCCGAAAGGCATCGGCCATCATCAAGTTTAAGCGTTGGAATACGCCCGTTCGGATTGATCGCCAGAAACTCCGGGGTGCGGGTCTCTGCTTTCAGGATATCAAGCTCAATCAACTCGTAAGGCCGGTCCAATTGGTGCAGCAACAGCCGCGCCTTATAGCCATTGCCCGAGATCGCATCGTCATAGAGTGTCAGCATATCGTCCTCAGTAGTCTGTGCCGTTGCGCTAAGCTACTTGATCACGATCTGATGCGAAAACGTCCGCCCATCACTGATCGTAAGCTGTTTGAAACCGAGCATCTTCAGCAGATCGAAAAAAGTCAAAACCCCTTCAAGCTTAAAATCCCGGAAAGCCGGCGTCAGCCGAGCAAGCGCAGTCAGGATCGCAAGCTCACCTCGGGCTCGGTAAAGGGTTTCCATCCGCCCTTCGGTAAGGCCAATGATAATCATTTTCTCGGCCTTATCACCCTTGGCGAACATGGCGGTCTGGGGTGGGAATGGCCGTTCTGACTGGCGGGCCGTCATCCCGGTGACGAACCCGACCCGGGTTAATCGATTGGCCTTGGGCATGCTGCGAACGCGAGCGACATAGGTCTCGAAGGACCCCGGTTTTGGATAATAGTAGCCAGCATGCCGGTCAACCTTGGCGAAAGCGGCTCCGGCTGTAAGAGACATAAGCAGTATCGCTGCCAGTACACAGGTTAAGCCGGCCAAGCTGGTTAAGCTCACGGCTCTCGTCACGCGTCGCTTCATATCCCGTCCCCTTCTAGTGGTCTGCCCTCCACGATGCTATACGTGCAAGATGCATTTGGGGAAGAGAGCCGTCCGAACATGGCAAGTACACTAGTTTCGAGCCCACCGAAGTTGGCCTTTGTCGCCTCATCTTCGCCCGATGCCCAAGCCGCCAAACGTGAGTTGGAGGCAGCCAATCCACACGTCAGCGAAGCGGAAGCCGATGTGATCATTGCGCTCGGCGGTGACGGCATGATGCTGGAAACACTCCGCTCGCATTTTGCCAAACCGGTCGACATATTTGGCATGAATCGGGGCACAGTCGGGTTCCTGATGAACGAATACAAGGACGGCAACATACTCGACCGCATCACCAAGGCCGAGCGCGTCACCATTCACCCCATGCGCATGAAAGTGGAGTGCGTCGACGGCACAATCCACGAAGCGCTCGCAATCAATGAGGTTTCGTTGCTGCGCGAGAAAAGCCAGGCGGCGAAGATCAGGGTCACCGTCGACGGCCGGGTTCGCATGGAAGAGCTGATTTGCGACGGGGTCTTGGTCGCCACACCGGCCGGAAGCACCGCCTACAACCTCTCGGCTCACGGACCGATCATCCCGCTCGCATCGGAAATTCTCGCACTTACCCCGATCAGCGCTTTCCGCCCTCGGCGATGGCGTGGCGCATTGCTGGCGAACAAGGCAGAGATCGGATTCGAAATTCTTGAGGCGGAAAAACGCCCGGTCAGCGCCACGGCCGATTCCACCGAGGTGCGCGACGTGGCGAAGGTCACAATAAAGACCGTTCCCGACATCGACCTCCACCTGCTCTACGACCCAGACCACAATCTCGAAGAACGGGTTCTGAAAGAGCAGTTCGCGTCCTGAGAGCCGACACCCCGTTTTCGTCATTCCCGCGAAAGCGGGAATCCAGGAGATCTCCGAGCTAAAAACTGGATTCCCGCCTTCGCGGGAATGACGGCATAGAGGGCACACCCAAGGAGGTATCCGGCCAATGTTTATTCCCTCAGGCCGCCATCAACTCGCGCACATGGGCCGACGCGGACGCCGCCAGGGCGTCCAAGTCGTAACCACCCTCTAGCGATGAAACCAACCGGCCCTCACAACAGTCCGCCGCAACCGCCAGCAACGCGCGTGTAGCCCAGGCGTAGTCATCGGCCTCGAGATTGAGCTGTGCCAGCGGGTCAGCCATATGGGCGTCAAACCCGGCAGACACAATCAGAAGTTCCGGGCCGAACGCGCGCAAGCCCGGCAAGATGATGTCGGTCATCGTGTCACGAAAATGATCCCCACCAGCCATCGGCGGAAGTGGCGCATTGCAGATGTTACCAACACCGCGTTCCTGCACGCTGCCGGTTCCGGGATAGAGTGGCATTTGATGGGTCGAGGCGTAGAACAGGTCGCCGTCAGCCTCAAACATATGCTGAGTGCCATTGCCGTGATGAACATCGAAATCCATCACCGCAACGCGCTTCAACCCGTGAGCGTTGCGGGCGTGGGCAGCAGCCACAGCGACGCTGTTGAAGATGCAGAAGCCCATGGCGTGGCTTGCCTCGGCATGATGGCCGGGCGGACGAACAGCGCAGAACGCGTTATCTGCTTCCCCCGCGAAGACTGCATCAACCGCGGCACACACACCGCCGGCCGCCCGCAGAGCCGCCTCGCCCGAAGCCGGGCACATCGAAGTATCGCCATCGAGCTGGACAAACCCGCTCTCTGGGACCGACGCGAGGATCAGGTCGACATGATCTCTCGGATGCATGGCCGCTATTTGATCGAGGCTCGCTTTTGGAGCCTCGCGTCGCTCCAAGGCCTTGAATTCATCGGCTTGCAAGGCGGCCAGAATAGCGGCCAAGCGTTCCGGGCGTTCTGGATGCATCGGCCCATTGGTATGTTCCAGGCAAGCCGGATGTGTGTAGAGAATCGTGCTCACTTAAATTGCCTCCGATGACGTGAGTCCGGGCTTCTGATCAAGCTGTTGTCAGGTTCTTAGCATAGATCCCAGCTTATCTGGTTCGCCAGAGCCCAACTTCGCGAAAACGAGCCTCTTCTTCATCGGCGCGGTAACCGGAGCCCCCCCGTCCAACGACGGCCCAACCGGCCTTGATCATGGCCTGAGCCAAATCCTTCCGGCCGACAATGCACCGCGCAAAAGGTCGATCAACGATGATGCATCGCACTTCTTTGCCCATGGTGAGCTCCAACAAATACTTGCGGGACGCCGCGCCGCAGAGCCAGGGAATGTGACCTCGTTTGCATTTCTGCCGCATTGACGGCGCGGCCATGCCAAAGAGCTTCATCACCTTGTTGCCTATCTGAAGGGTGCTGCCGTCAATAATCCCAGCCTTGCCTTTGACGACATTATCCTTCGCCGCCAACACACTCGTGGCCGGCAGTGAGATCAGGGCGATGACAACAATGTAGTACCCCCAGTTTCGCATAAGTTCATCTCACGAAAGACAGTGTCACGGCCCAATTGTAGCACGACTATCGGCACGCGGCCTTTCCACGCGCGACCCATCGTCGCGTCATATTGTTGCACTCTTCAGTCGACAGTAGTCTACATTTCATTTGAACCTGACGAGGCCCTTAATAATGTCTGACATGGACACCGGTATGGCGGTTGACCTGAACGTGGAGGAGGTTACGCGGCACATGGTGTCAGCGGTCGAGGCCGCTCCGCTTGAGCTCGACCCCTTTCCATACCTCTATGCTCGAAATCTTCTTCCCGATTCCATCTATGAGCAACTGCTTCGGTTATGGCCAAAGCGAGAGCTGTTCCATCACACCAACACGGATCGACGTTGGGAATTCAACCACAAACAGATGCAAGGCTTGGTACCAGAGGCAGAGCTCAAGTTTTGGCACGGATTGAACGCCTGTATCACCACGACGAACACTGTAGTGCGCGCCAGGTTCAAACCTCATTATTCTGTGAAATTCGAGCCCTACCTCGGCCCTAAATGGGAAGACATCGTCGGTGAGCCGGAGTTCGTTGAGACCAACTTTCAATGCACCACATATACCGGTCGGTACGGATTGCCGGCCCATGTCGATGCCCTGCGGCTGGTAACCAATGCCTTTCTGTACGTTTCCGAAAGCGATCACCCAGAGCCGGAGCACGGCACCATACTCTATCGTTCGCGCGGGCTGGCTTTGCCGAATAACTGGGAGCTTGACCCCAAACTCATGATGCCCTTCCTCGATCCAGTAGCGGTCTCACCCTACGCGGCCAATTCCTGCCTCGCCTATATCAACGGCCCGTCATCCTTCCACGGCGTAGCACCCCACGACATCGGTGAGCGCGAGCGCAGGCTTCTTATGTTCGGCTCAACTATGTATGTCCGCGAGAGCGAGCGCATATTTGGTGAGAAGATCCGAAATGCTATTTTCCGCTAAAGCTCGACCGAACGCCTCCTAGCGTTCCAATTCATGATCCAGCCAGTCTCGCCAGGCTGGCAGAACGCGGTCTGGTCGGAACCGGGCTGCGGTAGCCTGTCCGGCCGCTCGCATGCGGGCCGAGGCCTCTTCATTGCCGGCTAAATCTAGAGCGGCGCTTGCGAGCGCAGGCAGGGCCGAGAAGTTGCCTTCGGCGCACCAATACCCGTTATCCGCACTGGTGTAATCCGCCATTCCGCCGCTCTCGAAACCGGCAACCAAGCATCCTGCCGCCATCGCCTCGACCGGCGGCAATGAAAACCCTTCATCCCGGCCAAGTGACAAGAAGACTTCAGCCTCGGCAAGCCGGGACGCCGCCTCTATTGCCGAAACATCGTCAATCTCGATCCAGTCAATTGGCTCTGGCCCGCATGCGTCTTCAATCGCGGTGCGCGTTTCAGAGATACGATTGCGATGTTTTCGAGGCATCAATGCAATTGATCGAGGCCGCTTGCGGCCGGTTGGTCGGAAGGTGTCCTGGTCGACAATCGGGGGAATGACCCGAATGTTATCGCGACCGATCATCCGGGCTATCGCAGAGCGTGCCACCTCTGATACGGACGCGATCGGCCAGCGCTCGCGCAGCACGTCAACCAGCGGCTGGTTGCGCGAAAGATATACATGGTTCTGGCAATACAGCACGACAGGACAGCGCAACCTCAGCGCCGCCTCTAACTCACGCTCATCCAGGGATTCGTGCAGCACCACGACGTCGCTTCGGCCAATCTCGACGACATCGCCGGTATTCAGGATCACCGCCCGGCTGGCGATGGGATCATCACTCAACCATTTTGGCATTCCGGCCGCTGTTGCGACCCTCGCATCGACCCCGGCATCGGCCAAGATCGCCGCCGCCTGGAAGATCGCCTTGACCCCTCCAATCGGGCGATCCGTGGCCGAAACAGTGCGAAATAAAATACGAGCCATGGTCGGGAAATCCGCTAAATTTACTGCATCATGCCATAGGCCGCGCTCGAACGTTGAGCCGATCGTCGGACCGGCCTAAAGTGGCCTTTCGGTCTTGTTCTGACCGCCCGCATCACGTCCTCCGGAGATTTACATGGCTCGCATCATCATCGGCGGTTTCCAGCATGAAACCAACACTTTCGCGCCCTCGAAAGCCGGATTGAGCGCTTTCACAATCGGTGGCGGTTGGCCGGCATTGGTGACCGGGCCCGATATGTTCGAGGCGGTGAAGGGCATCAACATCTCGGTCGCCGGGTTTATTGATCAGGCCCAAGACCTTGGACATGAGTTGGTCGCGACCAGTTGGGGGGCAGCCAGTCCATCGGCGCACGTCACCGAAGAGGCCTACGAACATATCGCAGGTCTGATCGTCGACAGTATCCGGGCGCATCTGCCAGCCGATGCAATTTACCTCTGCCTGCACGGCGCCATGGTAAGCGAGCATTTCGAAGACGGCGAAGGTGAACTCCTGGCCCGGGTGCGAAAAGCGGTCGGTCCAGACATCCCCGTCGTCGCCAGCCTGGATCTGCACTGCAATACGACGCCGGAGATGATGCAAAACGCGACCGGCATGATCGCCTACCGCACCTATCCGCATATCGACATGGCTGACACCGGTGCCCGCACCGCACGATATCTCGACGGGCTGCTGCGTGGGTCGGGCATTGTGCATAAGGCTTTCCGCCAGAGCCCGTTCCTGATCCCGCTGACCTGGCAGTGCACGATGATGCAGCCGGCCCAGGGCATTTATGAGGCGCTTGAGGTCATCGAGCGTGACACCGGCGCTGTTCTGTCCTTCACCCCAGGTTTCCCAGCAGCCGACATTCATCACTGCGGCCCCGCCATTTTCGGGTATGCCGCCAGCCCAGAAGCCGCTGAAACCGCTGTGCAACAACTTTCCGATTTGGTTGATGCCAACGAATCGAAATTCGCCGGCACTCTCTACGAGCCATTGGAAGGTGTACGACACGCCTATGAGATCAGCCGCACCGCCAGCCGGCCGGTGGTGATCGCCGATACCCAGGACAACCCCGGTGCCGGTGGCGATTCCGATACCATGGGCATGTTGCGGGCGCTCCTAGAAGCCGAGGCCGAGAATGCGGCAATCGGCCTGATCTACGATCCAGAGGTCGCCGAGGTCGCCCATAAGGCCGGCGAAGGCTCAGAAATAAACGTCGCACTCGGTGCCAAGTCGAAAATACCCGGCGACGAGCCGTTGAGCGCAACCTTCAAGGTCGGCAAGCTGTCGGACGGTCGGCTTGATCCGACGGGGCCGTTTTATAAGGGCGCCCGCATGAATCTTGGACCATCGGCCCGACTGGAAATCGGTGGTGTCGAGATCGTGCTCGGCTCTCGAACCGTGCAGATGGCCGATCAGGAGATGTACCGCTATGTTGGCATCGAGCCGACAGCCAAGAAGGTATTGGTCAACAAAAGCTCGGTGCACTTCCGGGCCGATTTTGCCCCGATCGCCGAGGAGATCCTGGTCTGCACTGCCCCAGGACCCATGGTCGCCGATCCGGCCGATCTGCCGTGGACGCGCCTCAGGTCCGGCATCCGCCTCAACCCACTCGGGCCCGTGCGATAACAAAACATACGCTGAATATTATCTAACTGGAGGACTAACTCATGAGCCGCATCCTCAACATCGGAGCTGCCCAGATGGGCCCGATCCAACCGGACGAGAGCCGAGCGAGCGCGGTCGCGCGCCTGGTCGCCATGATGCGCGAGGCCAAGGGTCGGGGCTGCGACTTCGTGGTTTTCACGGAACTTGCGTTGACCACCTTCTTCCCACGCTATTACGAGGAAGACCGCGCCAAGATGGACCATTGGTTCGAGCGTGAGATGCCCGGACCCGAGACCCGGTTTCTGTTCGAAACCGCGGACGAGTTAAACATCGGATTTTACCTTGGTTATGCCGAGCTGACGCCCGAGGGCCGACACTTCAACACCGCCATCCTGGTCGATGGCAACGGCAAGATCACCGGCAAGTACCGCAAGATCCACCTGCCCGGACATGCCGATCACGACGAAAGCCGGATCGTCCAGCATCTTGAAAAACGCTATTTCGAGCCGGGCGACATGGGCTTCCCGGTATATCGCCAGAACGACGCGATCATGGGCATGTTGATCTGCAACGACCGGCGTTGGCCCGAGGCCTATCGCGTGCTCACCCTGCAGGGCGCAGACTTGGTCGTGCTCGGCTACAACACGCCCGATATCAACACCACCGGCCTGTATGAGCCAAGCTACCTGCGCAGCTACCACAATCACCTGAGTATGACGGCCAACGCCTATATGAACTCCTGCTGGGTGGTCGGCACGGCCAAGGCCGGTGTCGAGGACGGTTGCGGGCTGATCGGCGGCTCCTGCATCATTCAGCCATCGGGCGAGATCGTCACCCAGGCAACCACGGTCGAGGATGAACTCATCACCTTCGCCTGTGATCTCGACATGGCGAAATTGGGCAAGGAAACCATCTTCAACTACGCCAAACACCGCCGGGTCGAACACTACGGCCGGATTACATCGCAGACCGGCGTTGAGATCGCGGATCAGGCGGCGGAGTAAGAATTCCTACGACGCAGAGCGTCCTTCGACACGGATTTCGACTAGCTCA
>JABIRP010000180.1 GCA_018699735.1 Rhodospirillaceae bacterium
CCCGCTGCCAGTTCCCTCATCTCGGCGATCAACTCTGGGTGTTGGTATCCAAGGCTTACCCGCTCCCCCGGATCAGCCTCCAGGTCGATGAGGAACTCCATGCCACCGTCCCAGAGGTACTTCCATTTGCCGCGCCGGACCGCGCGTTGCTTTCTCGCGACCCAGTTTTCATGCAGGGTCGGGAAGTCTATGCGCCAGTGGAGCGATCGTGGCTCTTTCGGCATTTCGCCAAGTAGGTCGATTCCGTCGAGTGATTTCTCGGCCTCGACCCCCGCCGAGGCGAGCATGGTCGCGGTCAAATCCATCATGATCGCCGGGTCGCCGTCGGTTGAGCCCGGCTCTATTCGGCCGAGCCAGTTCAAGATCAACGGCACCCGAATGCCGCCCTCCCAGAGGGTGCCGAAGCCGTGAAAGAATGGGCCCTTGCAAGCAAGATCTGCACCGCCGTGGTCGTAGGTGAGGGCCACCAAGGTTTCCTCGTCCTCTCCCAGGCTGTCGAGCAGGCGCCCGACCGAGGTATCGAGATGCTCGATCATGGCGGCATAGTCGGCACGGCTGCCATCAGTCCAGGCATCGAATGATTGGGGTTGGTCCTCGCGGCCGGGCGGCGTGTAGGGCGGCAGGCCGGCGTTGTAGGAGACGAAGAGGAAGAACGGGGTGTCTGCATTCTTCTCAACAAAATCGATCGCCTGGTCGGTGAAAAGATCCGTCGTATAGCCCGGTATTTCCACCAATTCGGTGTTTCGATAGAGCGCCGGATCTCCCTCACGAGACTTGTGCGAATAGTAGTCGATATTCCATTCGTGAAATCCTAGGAAGTCGTCGAAACCATGCGCATTTGGACCATCCTCTGGTTCATATCCGAGGTGCCATTTTCCGAATAAACCTGTGCAATATCCGGCATTCTTAAAGTGATGTGCTAGAGAATGTTCGCTTGGCGGCAAGCCCGGCTCGCCGTGGTAGATGTTGCGCTCCATACCGAGGTGTTTTGGGTGGCGCCCAGTTAGTAACGCCGCCCGGCTCGGCACGCAGATCGGCGAGGGGGCGTAGAAGTCGGTATGACACCGCCCGCGTTCCGCCAGCCGGCGGATATTCGGTGTCCGAATTTCTCCGCTGCCAAAAGGTTCGATATCGGCATAGCCCATGAAATCGAACAGGATTAGGACGATGCGTTTGGCTTTTGGGTGTTTAGCCATGAGAGCCCCTTGGTCTCAGGTTTGCGGCGATAGCTGACGGTCCGCTTTGGCGATTTCGGCCGCGACCTTGGCGACAGCCGGGCGCGCGCCCATGCGGTCGAACCAGCTGTCCAGGTTTGGGTAGTCTGTGAAATCAGGCCATTTCAGACGGCGCGCGAAAAGCAAAGTCATGAAGATGGCAATATCGGCAACTGTGAACTCGGTGAGTAGATAGTCGCGTCCATCCAATCGGTTGTTGAGGTCGCTGTAGTGTCGTAAGAGCTCGGCCTCCGCCCGGCGCCCGGCCTCAACCCGGTCTTCCTGGATATCTGGATGCGGGTGCGGCGGTTCGGTGCGATACATTATACCCGCGACCGGGACCAACATGATTTCGTCGGCGGTAAGCTCGAGCAATCGGCATTTGGCCCGCTCCACGGCGCACCTCGGGTATAGCGGTGGCGTCGGGTAGCGGTCCTCAAGGTACTCGAGGATCACGGTGGATTCGTGCACCTCCAGCCCGTCGTCGATCATCACCGGCACTTGAGCTTTGGGGTTGATCGCCAACACGGTTGGGTGCTTTGGCTCATACCCGCGCTCCTGGGTGAAGGCGACCATCTCTCGGTCGAAGGCCAAACCCTTTTCGGCCAAAGCAATCTCAACCTTGCGCGAGAACAAGCTGAGCGGGCCACTAAACAGTCGGATCATGTCGGTCGGTCCTCGACGGTTCACCCCGTCATTTAATAATGTTGCACCACCGTATCACTCACCCGATTGGCAGCAAATTCAAGTCCGCCACCGGAGCAAAAACCGTTCGGCGCGTCCGATCAACCAACTCACCGTCAATCCGATGACCGACAGGATGGCGACACCGGCGACCAGTTCGTCGGTCGCCATCAGGCTGCCGGCGAGTAGGATATAGGCGCCAACGCCGAACTCGGCGGCGATCATTTCGGCTGCGACCAGAAGTACGATGGCGATCGCGGTGGAGATGCGGAAACCAGTCAGGATGGCCGGCAGGGCGCCCGGCAGAATGATCTTGCGCACGATCGAGAGCCAGGTCAGTCCGAAGGATTGGCCCATGCGAATTAGGTTCCGGTCGACGTTGTCGATCCCGCCATAGGTCGCGACCACGGTTGGAAAGAAGGTTCCGAACAGGATGGTAGCCACTTTGGAGCCTTCATCGATCCCGAACCAGATGACGAATAGCGGCAACAGAGCGATCTTTGGAATTGGAAAGATGGCGGCAACCATCGGCCCGAGCCCGGCGCGAGCGAGCGAAAACAACCCGATCGAGAACCCGACCGCGACACCCAAAAGGGTTCCAATCGTCCAGCCGAGGATCAGGCGCTGCAGTGAGGCGCCGAGATGTTTCCAGAGCAACCCGGTCTCAACCAGATTGCGTAAGGCTTCAAAGACTTCCGATGGCGCCGGCAGTACGAGCGCTGGGATAAACCCCGTGCGGGACCCGACCTCCCAAAGCGCGACCACGGCCACAAACACAATCGGGCCGACCATGCCGATCGGTTTCGGTTTGAAGCCACCACCACGGAAGGGGACGGGGTTCGGAGAACCGCTGGTCATTACAATCGTTCTCTATCCGGCACGTATTTGATGTTGGATCGCCCTTCGACGCGGGCTTCAACGCGCTCCACTTGCTCAACCCGGCTCAGGATGACGAATTTCGTGTGCTCTGGATCCGCTATTCTGTGGCGGGTTGAGCCAGTCGAAGTCGGCCAAGATTTCGTCATCCTGAGCCGGGTTGAGCTTGTCGAAGCCCGTGTCGAAGGGCGCTCCAACGAGGCAATGGGGCCAACCTCACCCATCGACCAGTTCCATCTCGGCTGCCTGGGCCTCGTCGCGCATTGACTGCCAGAGCCGCGATTGGTGCGCCTCTAATTCAGGCCCGTGGGTGGCGCGCTCGGCCAGTGCTATGTCAATCTCGACCACCTCGCGGATTACGCCGGGTCGCCGCGATAGCACCACGACCTTATGGCCGAGCCGAACCGCTTCGGCTAAATTGTGGGTGACATAGACGGCCGAGAACCGCTCGCGCTCCCAAAGCTCGATCAGGTCGTCCATCAGCAGCTCTCGGGTCTGGGCATCGAGGGCTGATAGCGGTTCGTCCATCAGCAGGAATGCCGGCGAAACCGCGAGCGCGCGGGCGATGGCGACGCGTTGCTTCATGCCGCCTGAGAGTTGACGCGGCAGAGCGGTGCGAAACTCCGAGAGTTTGGTGCGGGCAAGAACATCGGCCACGATACGTTCGGTCTCATCCTGCCCCAGTGCGTGATCCTCAAGCCCCAAGCGCACGTTGCCTTCGACCGTACGCCACGGCAACAGGGCAAAATCCTGGAAGATATAGGTCAGCGGATTAAGGGAGGCGGTCGGGGTGTCGCCGATTTGCAGGACCACGCCTTCGCTTGGGCGCTCAAGACCACCGATTAGCCGCAGCAAGGTGGACTTTCCGCACCCAGACGGCCCGACGATACAGACAATGCGTCCTGCCGGGATCGTCAAGTCGATCCCACGCAGCACTTCGACCTCGTCATAGCGGTGGTGGAGGCCGGCGAGACGCAGTTCCATCGCTCGGCCTCCCCAAAATGCCGCTCAGTAGGTCTTGACGTAGCTCTTGTCGACCAGCTTATCGATGCCGATCGCGCCTTTAACCAGTTTCTCGGCCTTGAACCAGTCGAGTTGCGCCTTGACGTTGCTGACGTTCAGCTTGGCGCCCTCGTTCAAGCGCATGGCCCCGTTGCGGATCGAGGGTGCTGCTTTCGCATATGGCTTGGAGGCATAGACGTATTTGTGGATCAATTTGACCGTCGCCTCGGCTGCGGCGTCGCCGGCGGTTTTGTCGACGAGGGCCGCATTGAAGTCGGCTGCACCCCGCGCGAACGCGGCGAGGAAGCGTTTGGTGCGATCTTTCTGATTGGCGGCACTATCGGTCGAGGTAAACACCGTCGTCACCTGATAGTCCGGTGCGTAATCGTTGATCCAGCCGATGATGTGAACCTTGCCACTTTTCGCCAAAGCCTTGGCGATATGCGGGACGATGGCCCAGGCGTCGATCTGCCCGGATTTCAGCGCACCGATAATGGCGCCGACTTTTTGCAACGGTTTCAGCTTGATCTGATCCATCGCGATGCCTTCCTTTTGGGCAACACGCGCCGCCATGTAATGGAAGGAAGACCCGATTTGGGTGATGCCGAAGCTGCGGCCCGCGAGCTTGTCGGGGGAGGTTACGCCGGCCTTGAAGGCCTTGTCGGAAACCAGGATGGCCGAGCCATCGATGCCTTTTTCTTCATGCAGGGCGCCACCGATGACTTTGATCGCTCCCTTGTCGGCGAGGTTGATCAGGCCGCCGGTGATCGAGGTAACGCCGTAGTCGATATCGCCGGATGCAATGGCGACCGCCATCGGGGCTGCGGCTTGGAAGAACTTGAACTCAACATCGAGACCGGCGTCTTTGAAGTAGCCTTTCTCGAAAGCAATGAAGCTCGCTGAGTGCGAGGTGAAGCGAAGTGCGCCGACCTTGATCTTGTCGCCCGCGATCGCGGTGTCCGCCATACCCGCCAGCGCTGCTGCGCCGACCAATCCAGCCAGAACCAATCGCCGTGTCATCGCCTGAAAGTGATAGGACCCCATCCGTCCATTCCTCCTGTGAAGAGAGTTCATCCCGGCAAATCCGGGTTGTCGATTTGGATGATAGACGGTTGCGCGACGGCTGCAAATATCCAGCTCTGGCGTTGACCCAAATCATTTCGTCCTCCCCCCCAATAAACGAGGATCGTCTTGCCGGTTGGTTGGACGAACTCGGGCGAACGGAGGGATGACATGCGAAAACCAATTGTCGACGGTGCTGAAGTTTCAATCGATTTTCCCGACAAGGCCTATTTCGGCACATTCGGTCGGAGCAGTGGCTTCTCTATTGATCGCGAAGACGACGGAATAGCCATGAAGCTCATTCGCGGCGGAGAGGACAAGCGCGTCGCTGCATTTCACCTGCATTACTACCTGCTTGCCGACATGATCGCGGAAATCGCGCGCGCGATGAAGTCCGGTGGGCAACTGGATGATGCCCACCGTGAGCAGCTCTTGAGCGCATCAGAAGCGTTGGTTGCAGCCCTGAAACCGCACCACAAGAAGGCCGGCAAACATAAGAAGAGTTAGGGCTGCCGACAGTTCTCAGTGTAGGTCGTGGGCGCAACTATAGCCGGGTGGCCACGCGGGCGCATCGTATGTTCACGGCTCCTTTTCAGAGTCCGAATTAAACCGGGTGACCCAATTTCAATGTCGGCTTGACCTGCGCACTCGGTCTTCCAATGCAAGCCGTAGGTCGGCCGAAATCGACTCAGAACTGAGTTTTAATCGTAGGCCGCTAACACAAGACCACTTTTGGACGCTTTTGAAACACCTAAATCGGTTGCTGAATTATCTGGGCTTGGTCATGAAATCAAACAGCTAAGAGGTCTTCGAAGCCGGCGATGTACAAACGCGCTTATGCTTTTTGATAGACTAACTAGCGAGTGAATTAGTTCAGATTAGGATAGTCTATTACAGTAATCATTTGATCAACTTGTGTGCCATTAGTCGAAATTGGAGCCGTTACCAGCTGATAGTCGAGCCACGATTTGTCTCGCGCCCAAATCACGGTTCCCTTGCGAAATTTAGGCTCCCGCTTTTCTGCTGTTTCGCGATAGCGCTCCAACATAGCCTCAGTACCTATTTCATACTGGCATTCGGAAACGTATTTGTTAGTCAGATCGCGGCCAACAACCTCCACAGTTTTCGTGCCAATCACACGGTGCAAGAAGTCGCCGCCCCCATCAATTACATCGACGATCTGAATGTGGCCAAGCCACGGGAGCAATTTTTCCGGTGTAAAATTTGATCGGTCGGGAAACACCAAGCTGCCACGCGCATCCAGCCAAAACCGATGGAGTGAAAGAACAAGATCGCTCGTAATTTCCGCCGGATCAACGAAATCAGACAATGAGACCTCCCTAAATACGATCTTACATAACCAAATTTGTTCTTGGGTCTAGTGGCCGATTTTTGTCAGTTCACATAAACATCGAATTTGAACACAAACTATTGAACAATTAGTAAATGTTAACGGCTATGAAGGTGGCCGTATCAAACGCCCCTTTCCGGCAGATCAGCGACATAGCCAAACCATCAACCATTGTCCGAAACTACGCCTGGAGCGGGCGTCGGCCAATCACCGGTTATGGGTAAATCACCTATTCCAAACCGTAATATTCAGCGATTATTCTCCAGCCGTCTTGCGCCTCGTCGACGAAATGCACCAATTCCCGGTCGGCCGCACTAATCGTTCCGGCTTCGACCATGGCATCGAAATTGATCACCCGTTTCCAATAGTCCTGGCCGAACAAGAGAATAGGCATGTGTGGGATCTTGCCGGTTTGCATCAAGGTGAGGGCATCAAACAACTCGTCCAAGGTTCCAAATCCGCCGGGCAGGCAGGCCAGCGCCCGAGCGCGAAGTACAAAATGCATCTTGCGGAGCGCGAAATAACGGAAGCTGAACGAGAGCCCTTCTGAGATGTAGGGGTTCGGGTGTTGCTCTCTTGGCAGGTCGATATTGAGGCCGATTGACGGTGCGCCAATATCGGCGGCGCCGCGGTTGGCGGCCTCCATGAACGCCGGCCCACCGCCCGTGGCGATCACGAAATCCCAATGCTCAGGGTCACTCTCATGCGCCTGGCAGCTGTGTTCGGCAACCAGCCGCGCGAATGCCCTTGCCATCCCATAGTAGCGTTCGGCTTTGCCAGAGGCATCGCCAACGACGGCTTCACCGCCGACACCCAAACGGGCGCTGCCAAAAACTACCACGGTCGAGCGGATCTTGTGGTCGCGAAGCACGAGTTCGGGCTTGGAATACTCGGCAGCTAGCCGGAAGGCCCGCATTTCCTCTCGGTTCAGGAAATCAGGATCTTCGATCGCCAGAAGACTGTTATCTTCACTCACACGTCACTCCTGTTTAACGGGTTTTCCAAAAGGTTTCGGCTGAGGCGGAAAGCAGCAACTTCAGGTCCGCGCGGGGGCGGACCCCATTCGGTCGGTCGAGGCGGTTGAGCAATCTTCGGTAGACGGCGTGGATAAAACGAATGGGCCGTGCTGCGGCGCGGTCCAGTTCGGCAATCAGAGCGTCTGAGGATTTATAAACCTCATAGGCTCGTGCGGTAAGATCGGCTCCGCTGTCGCTAGCATCAACTCCGACAGGAATGTAGATCCGTCCATTGGCAACATCCTCGTCTCGGTCGCGAAGAATATTTGTCAGCTGCACCGCAAGGCCGAGCGTTTCTGCCAGTCGTTGCGCATTTTCGCCCCTGACGTCGAGAATAGCGAGCAAGAGCAACCCAACGGTACCAGCGGCGCGCCAGCAATAGGTTTCAACCTCCGAGATCGTCGGGTGTTGCCAAACTTCCCTGGCGTCGGATTCCATACCGTCCAGCAGATCTTCGAACGCGCGGCGCGGCAAGTCGTGCGCTCGGGCGGCGGTCGCCAAAGCTTGCGCCACGGCAGTACGAGGCGTTCCGTCATAAACCCGCGACAACTCCTCGCGCCACCATTGCAGAGCGGCCAACCGGGCCTCGCTATCGCCAGGGCCATCGGCGATATCGTCAACGACGCGACAAAATGCATACAAAGCGTGGGCTGCATCACGCCGATCGGATGATATGAGCCGCAATGGCCAGGCGAAGGAGCTGCTGGACGCCTTCAGAACCTCATAGGGTTTCATCGCGGCTGTCGCGAGTGACGTGTCTAGAACCCTGTTAGGGACGGCTGTTTCCGGCTTACTCACAGCATGAAACCAAGCGCTCTGAAGAAACACAGGAGGCGGTCCAGTTTGCTGAGTCCGACAGGCTCCACCAGCGGGTCGCGTTCGATCAATTTGTGTCCGAGCGCGCGGCCGTAGGAACTGGCGAGCCCGACCAGAAGGCGAAACATCATGGGTTGGCCGGGCAGGTTCAATTCCTTTTCCGCCACATCGAAAAGCTTCCCGGCCCGACCCACATGGTGCGCGATCAGTTTGCGGGTCGCAGCATTGGCGGCGTTCGCGCACAGATCCGATTCTGCGACCCCGAAGTGTTCCATCGCGTTCAAAGGCACATAGATCCGGTCGAGTTCGGCCAAATCCCACTTCACGTCTCGTAGGTTCGTAACCAGCCCGAGCCCGGTCGAAACGGCGTCGGTACCGCGGTAATGTTCCGGGTCGACGCCCATCAGGTCTGCCAGAAACCGGCCCGCCGGATTGGCCGAAAGCTCGTAGTAGCCACGCAACTCCGTGTAGTCGCGGAACCGCTGGCGGGTGACGTCATCGCGAAATGCCCCGAGCATCGCGCGCGGCCAGCGATCCTCCAGGCCGTGCTCCTTCAACCAGGTGTGCAGCACCAGTCCCGGGGCCAGACCTGCGTCTTCCTCACCATCGAGGCCGCTTTCCAGGTCGTCGAGCAATCGCATCCGGTCATAGACCGACAGCTTCGGATTGTCGGCAATATCGTCACCAGTCCGCGCGAACCGGTAGCAAGCGAGCGCAAGCTGCTTATATTTTCCGGGTAAGAAGAACGGAGCTACCGGAAAATCCTCACTGTCCGCTGTACGTGTCGCGGTTTCGGCCATATGTCCTTGTATCCCTGTTGCCGCCACCGGCACTGTTGCGACACTGTTGCGACACTGTTGCGACACTGTTGCGGCGATGGTACCGCGCGGTCGGCTCCGCGCAAGAGCGCTCGAAGTTTGAGAGACAATGATGTCGTTGTTGTCGATTGGTGAATTGGTCCGCAAGCAGGACCCGGAACGCTATCTTTGTTGCCTGTTCGCACCCGAGAACCGGCGGCAGGATCTGTTTACTTTGCTTGCCTTCAATCATGAACTGGTCAATTCGGTCGCCCGTGCGAGCGAGGAAATGGTCGGCCTGATCCGCCTGCAGTGGTGGCGCGATGTTCTGGCTGGGTTTGCCTCCGGCCGTGTTCCCGAGCAGGAGATCGCAGCGGCCTTGGCGGGTGTGGTGCTGCGGCATGGCATCTCGGTGAATCGCCTGGAGGGATTGATCGATGCCCGCGAGAAGGATTTGGATGATACCGGGCCAAAGACGCAAGACGACCTGGTTGCGTATTGCCAGGGCACTTCGGCTGGGCTGAGCGATCTGATGCTGGATGTGCTGGGCGTTGATCACGAGGTCAGCCGAGCTGCGGCGCGGGATGCCGCAATTGGATTTGCGCTCTCGGGTCTCCTGCGTTCATCGGCGCATTTGGCTGCTGGTGGTCGCGCGATGGTGCCGGATGAGGTTCTGGATCGGGCCGGGTTGAGTGCTAGTGATTGGCGGCGCGGCAAGGGCGCCCCCGTCCGTGCCGCCGCTGGCGAGGTTGCCGCGATGGCGCGCACTCATATCGCCAATGCGCGGGCACGATCCGGTGAAATCGATCGCGCGAGTTTGCCAGTACTGCTGCAAGCGACCCTCGCCTCGTGGCATCTGGATAGGCTTGAGGCGAAAGGAAATGACCCGTTTCATCCGGTGCTCGCAAACCGGTTGGCGTTGGCGCCTCTCCGTCTGGCGTTGACGGCCTATAGGGGACGGTACTGAGGCTATTCGAGCGAGCGTTCGATCACCCCGGCGCGGCCCTCGATGAAATTCTCGAAAGCGGCGACACCGGCATCGATGTCGCTGGATGTCATCGGTAGCGACAGGTTCATCATGCCGCGGCGGGCGTGATAGATGCCACCGTCAATCATGTCGAGATGCATCAGATCGCGCAGCTTGTTCGCCACCGCGTCGACATAGGGCCGATCGATCGGACCGCTTCGGAAATGCACGGTGTTCATTGAACCGATACCGGTGATCTGTACTGGCAGGCCGCTTTTCTCGGCGACAGCGTTCAAGCGGCCGCGATAGCCGTCTCCCATGGCGTTCAAGTTCGCTGCCGCCTCTGGAGTGTAGAGCTGGGTCAATCCGGCGATGCCGGCGGACATGGTCAGGATGTTGTTGTTGAATGTGCCTGCATGCGGCCACGCACCTTCCCGGCGCGGATCGAAGTTGGACATGATGTCGGCCCGCCCACCGAAGGCGCCAAAGGTCATGCCGCCACCGACGTATTTGCCGAGTGAGAGCATGTCCGGTGTGATCCCATACTTGCCGTGTAGGCCACCGGGTGAGAGGCGTGAGGTCATGACCTCGTCCAGGATCATGAGGGCGCCGGCTTTCTTGGTTTCCTCGTGGATCATCGCCAAGAATTCGACACTCGCCGGGATGCAGCCGCTTGAGCCCATCATCGGCTCCAGAATGACGCAGGCAAGCTCCTCACCGGCCTCGCGGATCATGGTGCGGGTGCCCTCGATATCGTTATAGGTCGCCTTCAAGAACGGGAAGGGCGCGTTCAACGGTGAAGGCCCGGCGAAATAGAACACGCCGCCATGATAGCCGCCGTCGAAGACCATGACCTTCTCGCGGCCAGTAAATGTGCGGGCCGACGAGATTGCCATCAGGTTGGCTTCCGTGCCCGAGTTGGTGAACCGCACCAATTCCAGGGCTGGAAAGCGGTCGACCACCGCGGTCGCAAAGCGGGCCTCCATCAGGTTAGGCCCGCCGAGCACGATGCCGTCCTTCAGCGCCGTCTCAATTGCCGCCTCGATGGCCGGGTTGTTGTGGCCATAGATACCGGCTGTGTATTCGCCAAGAAAGTCGACCAGCTCATGCCCGTCAGCGTCCCAAAGCCGACTGCCCTCGCCACGCGCGAAAGCAAGCGGGAAGGGCGCGTAATGGATCACCGTGCGCGTGTTCCCGCCAGGCATGGCGGCGACCGCAGCCTCGTGAGCCGCGAAACTGTTCGGATTGGCTGCCCAAAACCGTTCCTCGGCTTCGGCATAAGCCGACATCAGATCTGAATTGGCAAGCAGCGCATCGGTCATGGGGAGGGCTCCCGGAGATATTGGTTGGCGCGAATTAAAACCGTACCAGCTTAAAAACCCTTCGTCATCCTGAGGTGCTGAGCGAAGCGAGCCTCGAAGGACGCACTCCGCCACCAGCTTGCGTCCTTCGAGGCCCTTCCGTTGGTCGGGCGCCTCAGGATGACGAAACGGCGCGATTTCCTACCGCAAGGACGCCTCGATATTGCCGCCGTCCACGGTCAGCACGGCGGCCGTCGTCTTCGGCGCCTTGGCGAGGTGGACGAAGGCTGCGGCCACATCATCGGCGACGACCTCGCGTCCAAGCAAATTGCCCGACATGTAGTCCTGCTCGCTGACACCGCGGGCCTTGGAGCGGGCGGCGATCATCTCATCGGTGACCAGACCGGAGCGGATGCGGTCGGCGTTGACGGCGTTGGCGCGAATGCCGTCGGCCGCGTGATCAAGCGCGTATTGTTTCATCAAAAACAACGTCGCCGCTTTGGGCAGACCGTAGGGGCCAAAATCCTTACCCGGATTGATCGCCTGTTTGGAGGTGTTGAACAGTAGGCAACCGCCAGTTCCCTGTGTCCGCATCACTTTGACTGCCGCTTGGGCTACCCGCTGATGGCCCCAGAAATTGAGCTCGAAGCTATCACGCAGAGTGGCCGCATCGACCTCGCCGATCTTGCCCTGCCAGGCGGCGCCGGCGTTCGAGACCACGACATCAACTCCGCCATAGCGCTCGCAAACCTGGGTGAAGGCGGCAGCGACCGAGGCGTCCTCGGTCACATCGCAGGCGACCGCCAAGCCTTTGACTTCGCTGGCTACTTTCTTTGCAGCCTCGAGATCTCGGTCAAGCACAGCAACTTCGGCACCCTCTGCGGCGAAGGCACGGGCTGTGGCTGCGCCGATGCCGGAGCCACCGCCGGTCACAGCGACAACGTGGCGTTGCATCGGCTTTTCGGCGGCCTTGCCGAGCTTTGCCTGTTCCAGCGACCAGTGCTCGATCTCGAAAACGTCGCGCTCCTCGATGCCCTCGAAGGCTCCGGTTTCCTCGGCCTCCGAGATGACCATGACATTGACCTCGCCAAGGTCGGTGGTCACGCGCGCATCTTTCGCACTCGCGGCGACGCCAAAGAGCCCTAAGCCAGGGACCAATACAATGCGTGGGTAGGGATCGAGCTGTTTCTTGGAATTGTCGAACAGAGGATTGTTGCGAGCGAAATAGGCTTCGTACTCCGAAATATAGTCGGCCAGGCGTTTCTCGGTCTCGCTGCGCCAGACATCGAGCTTTCCGGCTTCGGGTGCCGTCAAGATCAGCGGCTTCTGCTTGATCCGGATGACATGGTCCGGAGTTGCGGTGCCTTGCTGTGAGTATCGGTTGACCTCGCTGCCGTTGACGTAGGTGAGGATCCGCTCGTCGGC
>JABIRP010000181.1 GCA_018699735.1 Rhodospirillaceae bacterium
ATTGCATTTGGCCGCACTCGCTCTCGGGCTTGGCCCCGGGGATCAGGTTGTAGTTCCGTCTGTTACGTTTCTTGCCACGGCCAATGCCGTTCGCTACGTCGGCGCCGAGGTTGTGTTCGCCGACGTCGACCCCGAGACCGGTTTGATGCGAGCGGAAGACCTGGTGAACGCCCTGAAGGGCAGAGACGCGGCGAGCGTCAAAGCGGTGTTCCCGGTTCATCTGTCCGGCCATTGCGTCGACCTGCAAGCCATCTCCGACGCCGCATCAGGGCTCATGCTGGTTGAGGACGCCTGCCATGCACTCGGTGGCAGTTACCGGGGTGGCAGTTACCGGGGTGGCAGCTACCGAACGAGCGGTTCTCGGGATGCCGAGACGGCGATGGTGCCGGTCGGCTCGTGCCCATTCGGTGGCGTGACTATGTTCTCGACCCACCCAGTCAAGACCATGACGACAGGTGAAGGCGGTGTCTTGACAACCAATGACGCGGATCTTGCTGCGTCGCTCCGCCGATTTCGAAATCACGGCATGGTGCGCGACCCGGATGCATTCCTGAACCGCCAGATGGCTTTTGAGTCAGGGGAGGATGGAGCACCAGCGCCCTGGTACTATGAGATGCACGAGCCGGGCTTCAATTACCGACTGACCGATATCCAATGTGCTCTCGGCCTGTCGCAACTGAAGCGGCTTGGCGAGTTCGTTGAGACCCGCCGTCGGCTGCGGCGGCATTACGGTGAACGTCTGTCTCGGCTCGGCCCGCATGTCGCCCTGCAACCCACCGCTCCCGGTTGCGACCCGTCCTGGCATTTGGCCGTGTCTTTGATCGACTTTGCCGCTCTGGACCGGACCCGAACTCGGGTAATGACCGATTTGAAGTCCCGCGGTATCGGCACCCAGGTGCATTATGTTCCGGTGCCGCGCCAGCCTTATTACGCTGAACGCTACGGCGTGGCTGACCTGCCAGGCACGGACGCGTATTATGCCCGCTGTCTCAGTCTGCCATTGTTCGCAGCGATGACCGAAGACGATGTTGACCGGGTCGTCGATACATTGGCGGCCGTATTGGGTGTGCAGTGTTAGGGGTGCAATGTTAGGAATGTTGGCGTGAGGGTCTTTGAGATTTTCCGTGTTGGGCGCAAACTGCCGTGTGATTCGCGCCGACTGGATAAGTCGACTGGGTAAGGGGAAGTAATGACCGTTCAAGCCCACCGTTTCGAGGACGATCAAATCGACCTCACCGATAAGACCGTGCTGGTGACCGGCGGTACCGGCTCGTTCGGCCGGCAGTTCGTGCGAACCGTATTGGCCAAATACAAGATGCGCCGCTGCATCGTCTTTTCTCGCGACGAGCAGAAGCAATACGAGATGGCGCAGGAGTTTAACCCAGCCGATATCCGCTCGATCCGCTATTTTATCGGCGACGTGCGCGACGTCGACCGTCTGGAACTGGCGATGCGCGGGGTCGATTACGTTGTGCATGCTGCCGCCCTGAAACATGTTCCGACCGCCGAATACAATCCCTTCGAATGCGTCATGACCAATATCCATGGCGCTGAGAACGTGGTGAAGGCGGCAATTCGAGCCGACGTCAAACGCGTGATCGCGCTATCGACCGACAAGGCCGCCAATCCGATCAATCTGTACGGTGCGACAAAGCTTGCCTCCGACAAAATCTTCAGCGCCGCCAACAATCTCTCCGGGGCTGACGGATGCCTGTTCTCGGTCGTCCGCTACGGTAATGTCGTCGGCTCGCGCGGCAGTGTTGTCCCATTCTTCCGCCGGTTACTGGACGAGGGGGCAAGCGAAATTCCAATTACCGATCCGCGCATGACCCGGTTTTGGATCACCTTGGACCAAGGTGTGAACTTTGTCCTCTCGTGCACGCAGATCATGAAAGGTGGCGAGATCTTCGTGCCGAGGATCGCCTCGATGAAGATCACAGATATGGCCGAAACGATTGCACCCGGCGTGCCTCATAAAGTGGTCGGGATTCGCCCAGGAGAGAAGTTGCACGAGGTCATGATTTCCGAGGATGACGCCCGCACCACCTTCGATCTAGGCGACCGCTACGCCATTCTGCCGGCCTTCATGAGCCGCCGGCTGGAACATTATCGCGAGGGCGGAGTGCCGATGGTCGAGCCCGACTTCCGCTACGCCAGCGACACCAACCCGGACTGGTTGTCGCCAGATGATCTGAGGGCAATGCTGGCTGCGAGTTAGTGCCCGAGATATTAACGACATAGATAATAAAAGGGGACATTCTGCTTTTTTGCCAAAACAGCAGAATGTCCCTTTATTTTGGCTCTTCAAAGCAGCCGTAATTTTGGCACCATGATCGTTACCAGAATTCCGACCGCAATCAGCGCCACGCCATTGATCATCAAGGCTCCCGTCAGCCCAAGTCCGACGATCAACGCCCCCATCTCGAGGTGACCAAGCGGCGCCGAGCCGATGGCTAGCGACCAAGCCCCCATGGCCCGGCCACGAAGTTTGTCGGGAACACTGAGCTGCACCATGGCCTGGGTTAGCACGTCCGATGCGGTGGCCAGGGCCGCGACCGCGAACAGGGCCGCCAGCAACAGCTCGAATTGATCGGCCGCCGCGACCAGCATCAAGCTGACACCAAACAGATAAATCACACCAAGGAAAACCAGACCTCGCCGCTGAAAGGTACCGAGCGCCGTAAGCGCCAGACCGGCCATCGTCCCGCCTGCCGCGCGCGCCGCGTACATCACGCCCAGTCCTTCTGCGCCAACCTCGAAACTTGATTGCGCCATTTCCGGCAAAGCGGTGGTGAAGGAGAAGCCGAAAACCTCGACTGATGCGGTTACCAAGATCAACATCAATAACACGCGATTTGACCGCATCTCAGCCAGGTACTCGCTAAGGTTTTTTCGGATTGGCTGGCGGTCGGTCGTTGCGTCGTCGTCTGGTTTGGCTTCGCCGACGGTGCGCAACTGGAACAGGATCGCCAAAGCGATCGCATGTGCCCCGACCAGACCGAGCAAAGCGGCTGGGGTTCCATAGCGTTGCATGACCGCTCCGGCGGCCAGCGCGCCCACGAGTTGGCCGAGGCGCGTCGTAAGGTTGATCAGGCCGAGACCGGAGACGATCCGTCCGCCACCGACTAAATCATAGGCATAGCTCGTGCGTGCCGGACCATAGGCGGCGCGCAGACACCCCGAAGCGAGTGTGATCACCAACACCAGCCACAGTTCGGCTAGGTCGAAAGCGATCAAGGTTGCGAATACGGCCAGATTGACCGCGATTGCGAACTCAATGGCGCGCAGCAGGTGACGCCGATCCATCGCGTCGGCGAGCGCGCCGGACAAGGGTCCGAAGGTCGAAAGCGGCAGGTAGTAGAGGGCCAGCGCCACGCCGACCCAATCTGAGGACTGGGTGATCTGGAAAACCAAGAGACCAAGGATCACCTGCTCGCCGGTCATGCCTAGACTGTTGCAGGCGGAACTGGCTGAGAGCCGGACAAGATCCGGGTTCCGCAACAGCGGATGCGACAGGAGGCGGCCGATCAACCGTTGTACTCAGGCGTTTGGTGGTGGAGGGGTCGGTCAGTCATCGTCTTTCTTTGCCCACTTCAAAATCTTATAGGCGGGCCAAATCCAAAGAAGGCCGGCGACCGGGAAATAGATCAATTTGGCGGCCCAATGATCGATTAGGACCGACGAGCCGATTGCGCCGGTGATCAGAACATAGAGTCCGAGGCCAAGCAGCAGGCCAAGCCCGCCTATCATGGTACGCCAGCGCATGAGGATCGATCCGTGTGGTTCGTGTGCTCAAGGTGTTAGCGGTTGGCGACCAGATTGGGAAGAGCGCCCTCACGCGCCCATCTCAAAAACGTCATCACCGAAGTCGCTCCCAAGCGAGAAATCCCTGCCAGCTTTGGGCATGGTGACAGTGATCCGGGGAAATAACGGCCCGGGGTCGTCCAACAAAGAGGTTTCGAGATGTCGCAAGCCGTGCGCGCGGTTGCCGCGCTCCTGGTCAGTGTGGCCCTGATGTGGTTCGCCAACGGACTGTTCTTCAGTCTCATCGGTCTGCGTATGGTGGCTGAAGGATTCGATACGAGTACGGCCGGTGCCATCACGTCGATGTACTTCGCGGGCCAGTTCGTCGGCGCACTGTTTCTTGGACGGGTGATCGAGCAGGTCGGCCATGTACGCGCCTTCGCGGCCTTCGCTTCGGTTGTTTCCGCCGCGTCGCTCGGGCATGCGATCATCGTCGAACCGATGTTCTGGGCCGGCCTCCGATTTGTCCACGGCATGTGCGTCGCCGGCGCATTGATGGTTGCTGAGAGCTGGCTCAACGGCTCGACCGCGAACGAAAGCCGAGGACGTTTGCTGGCGATCTATACCGCCCTGGTCTACCTCTCCATGGGCAGTGGCCAGCAATTGCTGAACCTCTACGATCCCTCCGATTTCGTCTTGTTCAGCCTGGCTTCGATCTTGTTTTCTTTGGCGCTGATCCCATTAATCCTGGCGCGGTCGGCAACTGCCGGTGAGGTGGCACCATCCCGGCTCAGCCTGAGGCGATTGTTTGATATTTCCCCACTCGGCCTGGTCGGCTCCTTCGCCGCTGGAATTTTGACCGGGGTGCTATTCGGCATGATGCCGATTTACTGGGCGCAAAGTGGTCTGGCCACCTCCGAAATTGCGACTTTCATGATGGTCGCCGTGTTCGGCGGTTTGGTCCTGCAATACCCGGTCGGGAAGATCTCGGACTTGTTCGACCGACGGACCGTCATCCTTGGCACGACGTTGGCAAGCGGTGGTGTGGCCTTTCTCATGAGCTTGATTGACGATACTGGCGGCTCGACAATGCTGGCGCTGGTTGCGGTCTTCGGTGGATTGATTTTCTCGATCTATCCGCTCGCGGTTAGCCATGCCAACGACTACATCGACCCAAGCGATCTGGTGTCAGCAAGTGCCGGATTGGTCATGTCGGGCGCGTTCGGCGCCGCGATCGGCCCGATCGCGGGTGCCTATGCGATGGAATTAATGGGTCCGAGTGGATTGTTCCAGTTTTGTGCCGGGACTTGCCTGGTGCTCGGCGCGTTCATTCTCTACCGCATGACCGCCCGCGCGGCACCTCTGGCCGAGGACCAGGGCCCTTACGCCTTCACCCCCCGCATGACACCAGCCGGAGCCGAGCTGGATCCGCGGGCTGAGTACGATGATGAGGAGGTCGAGGAGGAGATCGGTTTGGCAGAGGAGGATATTAACGGCGAAGAGGCTTCGGTCGCTTGAACTGGGCCTAACCCTCAAACGCTCTCGGTACCGAAATATAGCGTTGAGATGTGCTTGGCTTCGGCGAAGAACAGCCAACGCTCGGCGATGATACCGATGGAGCCCGCGACGGCGGCGGCTAAGCTGAGCGCTAATGAGGCTCCATCCGGTGTCTCGCGCACCATGACGATCAGCAGAGCCAGAGCCGGCAGGCCGAAGCCGGCGACGATGGCAATGCGTCGCAGCTTCATTACATGTCGTCGGGCCACTTTGTAGCCCATCTCGCGCATGATGTAGGTCTCGGACGTGGTCGGGCCGTCGAGCAAACGTACCGGTCCAATGTCGCTGAGGCCGGTCGCAGCGGCGATATCGGTCTTCGGCGGCAGGTTTTCGATGGCGTTCCAATATCGGCTCTTGATTAGCGCTGCGAGGCCGACAAGCATGATCGTGAGGGCAGCGTACTCGACCCGAGCGGCCCCCAGCAGAGCGGCGATTGCTGTAAACCAAAGCCCACCACTGGCGAGCGCTACCGCCAAATACCCCGGGACTGTTAGCGGATTGTGCCAGGCGGGAACGGTCTTGAGCGAGGCGTAAATCATACCAGTGCAATATACCGTTGCCAGCGCCAGCGCCGCCGCTACCAGCCCGGCCAAGGCCCAGATGCCGCCGTTGTCTCCGACGACCACCCAACCGATCGCGAACAGGCCAGCCGGAAGGTAGGTTAGAACCGCGAGCACTCCCTCGCGCGAAAGCCAGGACGAGCGCCATTGCGAGAGCGCGCGCCAGGCTCGCTCTGGATGGCCGAGGTGGAAGGTTGAGGAGAGGAGGCCGACGGTAATCAGGCCAAGTGCCGAGCCGAGCCCGACCAGGCCCAAGGCTCGGTCGTTCGGCAGCCAGCCAAGCGCCGAGAAGATCGCGAGCAGAACCAAGAGCGCGTATCCGGCGCCACTGGAGGTCGTGAAGAGGATGACGGAACTTGCGGGGTGCATGTTGTGGTCTCCCCTCTGCTCAACGCGAAAGTGCTGCGTCGACCCAGGCGAGCAGCTTGTTGCCCAACCCATCGGCGGCTTGATCGTTGTCGTTTGTCTTGGCGGGTTCAAGCGCTGCCGCCCCGCCAGTATCGCCAATGCCTTTGCGTCTTGGCCGTGGGGGCAAGTAGCGATTTACCGGTTTGTAATCAAGTTCCGGCATCAGCTGATAGCCACCCCGGCTCTCGACTAGTTTTGAGACTTCGGAATTTGGGTCTCCGAGATCGCCGAAATGTCGTGCGGTTGCTGGACAGGTGGACACACAGGCCGGCACCCGGTCCACCTCCTCCAGGTTTTCATTGTAGATCCGGTCGACGCAGAGGGTGCATTTCTTCATCACGCCGTCGGTCTGGTCGTACTCTCGGGCACCGTAGGCACAAGCCCAGGAGCACAGCTTGCAGCCGATACAGATGTCGGCATTGACCAGCACGATGCCATCCTCGGCACGCTTGTATGAGGCGCCCGTCGGGCAGACCGTGACGCAGGCGGGTTCCTCGCAATGCAGGCAGGACCGTGGGAAGTAGATTGTGCGCGCATCTTCGCCCGAACCTGCTTCGAAAGCGTGAACCCGATTGAACCAGACGCCCCAAGCGCCGTCGTCGTCGCCATTGGTCGTCTGCTCGCCGCTGTAGGCGTTCCAATCGGTCATGGGGGCGGAATGGCCACCAGAGTTCCATTCCTTGCAGTTGACCGCGCAGGCGTGACAGCCGACGCAGATGTCGAGATCGATAACCAGCCCGAGCTTCTTGGTACTGGCGTTTTGCGGGAGGCTGGTCATATCAGTCATCCCCCCCAACGGGCTCATTTGGATTTTGGTGCTTGAACTCGGCGCCGTAGCGCAGCGGCCCGCGCGGCCTTGCGGTTGTCGAAACCGGTTTCAGAGTTGGGAACTGCGGCTCGGAGGTTTCACCCGGCTGATCCTCCGACGCCCTCTCGATCCGGACCCGCACATCGAACCAGGCTGCCTGACCGGTGATCGGGTCGGCATTGGCGTGGCGTCTGCCGAGCGCTGTTTCAGGTAAAGTTTCGGAAATGATATGGTTCAGCAGGAAGCCTTTTTCCGATTCTGGTGCGTTCGGTGCCAAATTCCACGCACCCTTGCGTTTGCCAATGGCATTCCAGGTCCAGACCGTGTCGGCGTTGACTCCGGCCATCAGCTTGAGCTGCACCTTGATGCGACCGTGGTGGGAGGTGACCCAGACCCAATCACCGGTTTCCAACCCCATGGTCTGGCCGCGCTCGCGGTTCATGTAGAGCCAGTTGCGGCCATGCAATTGCCGTAGCCAGGCGTTCTGCGAGCCCCAGGAATGATACATGGCCGCCGGGCGTTGGGTCAGCGCGTGCATCGGGAACTCGTCAGTGTCGACGGCGGTTTCCTCCAACGGTGCGAACCAGAACGGCAGCGGGTCGAAGTTGGTTGAGATCCGCTCGCGGTAATCCTCTGGCGGTACCACATCGCCGTGACCGTCTGCTGCCAGCCGGAATTTCTGCAGCGGCTCGACATAGAGCTGGTGGATGATTGGGTTGGCGTGCCCGATGAAACCGAGCTGAACGGCTTTTTCCAGATACCCCTTGTTGGCGTGCTTGTAGTAACGCTCTGAGGGGGCGAACTCATGCCGCCAGAAGCAGCCGTTGTCGATATAGGCCTGGAGTTGATCCGGATTGGCTTCGCCCTTGCCGTCCTTGTCGCCGTTCGGGCCTCGGAATCCGGCCAGCGGGCCGATCCCCGGCGCACGCTCATGGTTGGCGATGTAATCGGAATAGCCACCTGGATACTTGGCCGACCCATCTTCGTTGGTCAGGCCGGGCAGGCCGAGGCGATGACCGAGCTCGATCAAAACCTCCTGGAAGGGGCGCACATCACGGTCGGGTGCCACCACCGGTTGGCGGATCGAATCGGCGGCACCGTTGGCATCGCAAATCGGTCGGTCAAGCAGCGAGATGCAATCCCAGCGCTCAAGATAGGTCGTGTCCGGCAGGATCAGATCGGCGTAGGCCACCATCTCGGAGAAATAGGCATCGGAATAGATGATGCGTGGGATTTTGTACTCGCCGGTTGCCTCATCGGTATCGGTCAGCATCTCTATTGTGCCGGCGGCGTTCATCGAAGAATTCCAGCTCATATTCGCCATGAACAAGAACAAGGTATCGATCGAGTAGGGATCGCCTTTCCACGCATTGTGGATGACCATCTGCATCATGCCGTGGGCCGAAATCGGAGCTTCCCAAGAGAACGCCTTGTCGATGCGGCTCGGTGTTCCGTCAGCCTCAACCAGCAAATCCTCCGGCCCCATCGGGAATCCGAGCGGTGGCCCGGGCATAGGGGTCTCGGGATTGACCTGGTCCGAGCGGCCGACCGGTTTCAGCGGCGGCGGGGTTGGCTTTGGGAAGGGGGGTTTGTAGCGGAACCCGCCCGGCACATCGATGGTGCCGAGGATCATCTGCAGGATATGCAGCGCTCGGCAAGTGTGGAACCCGTTCGAGTGGGCCGAGATACCGCGCATGGCATGCATTGCCACCGGGCGCCCGATCATCTTGTCATGCTTGCGTCCGGCCCAGTCGGTCCATTCGACATCGAGCGCGATTTCCTTTTCGAAAGCGGCATGCGCAAGTTCGGCCGCCAGACGTCTGATCGTATCCGCCGGCACGCCGCAGCGCTCAGCAACAGCATCCGGTGCGTATTCCTCGGAAAGATAACGCTCGACCATGAGCTGGAACGCGGGCACGACCTCGCGGCCGTCAGGCAAGGTGGTCTCGCCGACCATGATCGGCTGAATTTCGGCGTCCAGCGCTGATACGAGCTTACCCGACTTGCGGTCGTTGGCCAGCGGATGGCCGTCAGCGTCGCGGGCGAACAATCCGTGATCGCCGGCCCCTTCGTCCCGGATCACTAACCAGGGCGCGTTGGTGTAGCGCACCAGATAGTCGAGATCGATCTTGTCGGCTTGCAGCAATTCATGGATCAAGGCCATGATCAGCAGCCCGTCTGTGCCCGGTCGGATACCGATCCATTCGTCGGCGATGGCGGAGTAGCCGGTTTGGACCGGGTTGACGGAAACGAACTTGGCGCCGCGCGTCTTCAAGGTGCCGAGACCGGCCTTGATTGGATTGGAATCGTGGTCTTCGGCGACCCCGAACATCATGAAATATTCGGCGTGCTCCCAGTCTGGCTCACCAAATTCCCAGAACGAGCCGCCGATCGTATAGAGGCCTGCGGCCGCCATATTCACGGAACAGAACCCCCCATGTGCCGCGTGGTTCGGGGTACCGAATTGGCTGGCCCACCAGCCGGTCAGGGACTGGGATTGGTCGCGCCCGGTGAAGAAGGCGAGCTTTCGCGGGTCGGTCTTTCGGATATCGCCGAGCCATTTGGCGGCGGTTTCCAGTGCCTCGTCCCATTCGATCTCCTGGAATTCGGACGAGCCTCGTTTGCCGACGCGCTTCAAGGGTTTGGTCAGCCGGGCCGGAGAGTAGTGCTGCATGATGCCGGCGGAGCCTTTGGCGCAGAGAACCCCCTTGTTGATCGGATGATCCTTGTTGCCTTGTATGTACCGGACCTTGCCGTCTTGCAGATGTACATCGATGCCGCAACGGCAGGCGCACATGTAGCAGGTCGTCTTCTTGACCTCGTCGGCAACCTTCGGTGAGGTGTCGACCTGTTCAACTACCGTTTCGAACGGGTTGAGGCTCATGCAATTCCCCTTTTCACACCTCTTCGCCGGATTGATCCCAGTCCAATCCGGGGAAGAGGTGTTCTAATACAGCGAGGGGAGAATAGCCATTCAGTCGGCGATTACCAGAAAGACATATTCAAAAAATACTAAGTGTTTGCCGGGGCGGTTTCTAAATGATGTCGGAGAGAACCGTTAACTGCAGAATTCGATCTGGAGCCTGGGGCGGCTCGCCACGTTGCAGGCTCTCTATATGCTGCATACCGGCGATCACACGTCCCCATTTGGTGTATTTTCCGGTCAGGTGTTTTAGGTCGCCCAGGCTGACAAAGAACCTGCTATCCGCGCTGTTGGGGTCCGAGCGACGGTGAAACATTCCCAGGCTGCCACGGGTGAATGACGAATCGGATAGCTCGGCCGCTAGGGCTTCACCACCGCCGCCGCCGGTCTGCGCCGCGAACCCGTCCTTGACGTTGTCGAAGGCTTGTCCGTCGTAAAAGCCGGAACGGGCAAGTTGCCTGATCCGGGCGACGTGGCGTGGCGCCAGATCTTCGAGCAGCTCTATATAAACCGGGCCATAGGAGAGTTGCATAAGCACTACGTTCTCGGGATTGAGGGCTGCGATTGAAACCGGAAGGGCAGCCTGTGTCCGTGGCGCCATCTGCAGGGTGACATTGGTCGCTTTCGATGTTTGATTGGCGCCGGTTGATGCCTTTTTAGTGCGGGCCGGTTTCTCGGCTGACGCCAAGAGTGTCACCATGGCCGTCTGGGCCAAGGCGAGGTGAGAGGATGGGCGATCCGAGGTTTCGGTGGCGGTCCCGTCCGCGCGCAAGACCTCGCCGGCGCTGACTTTGTGTGTGCCGTGGCGATCTGCGAACTCTACTTGGCCTTCGTGAACCGCGATTTCGACGTTGCTGCTGTTTGCCATCAGGTCGAACACGGTGCCGCGAACCGCCAAGGTGCCGTGGTTGGTCTTGATCTTGAGGTCTCTGGTGCCGGATTTCGATGCGAAACGAAGCAGGCCCCGCACCAGTCGCATTGAGCTTTTCGTGAAGCTTCGATTCGGATTGTAGATGAACTCGGTGATCTTGATTTCCGAGCCGGGCCCAAGTGACAGTAGCGAGTCGTCCTCGAAATGCAGCTTGGCAGCGCTCTCCTGGCCGACGCGTACGCGTTGCCCGAATTGGAGCGCCTCACCCTTGCGCATGCGTCGGTTCAGGTCGCGGCCGTAAACGTCGCGCACCACGGCGGCCGCTTCGCCGACTTTGGCGACGGCTGTCGGTGTCTCGATTCCAAGCGTCAGAATGGTCAGTACCAATAGAGCGATCCAGCGCGACATCGATATGCCTTCCGTGATCAGGTTGCCCGCAGACTTCTGTATGCAAGTCCTAGGCCATCGGACTTTGGCCTAGCGGTATGTCATCCTATTTCGCCGTTTCCCGGCCGAGCAGCGCGAGAGCCGGGATCTCGCAGGTGAGGCAGCTCCCAAATGGATCGAGATCCCGGTGTTGGCTACGCCAAACCGGGAAGCGGAGCGGAGGGATTGAAATGTTGTGTGTTCAGGGGGGATGTTGAAGTACTTTCCGCCCCAATTCAGCGTTACCCGATTTCCGCCTCATCGGCTTCGCTCCAGAGTGATTGGTCGAAACCGAGGGGATAGTCCGCCTCTACTCGGTGGATTGCCTGTTCGCTCCCAAGAAAGCTCTGAAAGAGCGTGATTCCGGTAACGTCGAAGGGCTCGCTACGGAGCGGGCTATTGAGCGCGATAAATTGGCTGAGCTCTTCGGGCAATGTGCCGCGCAAGCGGCCCAGCGTCACATGCGGCGAAAATCGGCGGGTATCGCGCTCCAGCCCAGCCCGCGTCAGCGCTGTCTCAACCTGATCTCGCAAGTGACGTAGCGGCTCGGAAGCGGTGAGACCGGCCCATAGAACTTTCGGTTTGCTGCGGGATTCGAAGTGCCCCAGGCCGTCAATTGCAAGCGCGAAGGGCTGTCCTTCGAGCTCGCTCAGCGCATGAGCGATCTCGTCCAGCATGACACCGTCAACTTCGCCGATGAAACGCAGTGTGAGATGAAAATTGTCGGGCACCGACCACCGTGCGCCCTGTAGCCCGTGGCAAAGATCAGCCAATCGGTCTCTCAGGTCCTCAGGAAGTGTAATGGCGACAAACAGACGGTGCATGGCCATGCCTCGGTGAATTGGGTTGAGAGCATATCACTCGGATCTTTCCTGCACATCTCCCGCCACGATGATTTGGTCCAATGCCGGGCCGGTCAGCTCGTAATTCGCCGCCCCGAACCGGCGCCCACCGATCGCGTCGTAAAACTCCAATGCAGTGCGGTTGGAAAC
>JABIRP010000182.1 GCA_018699735.1 Rhodospirillaceae bacterium
ACTCTTCCAACGGTATATGTTTAGCCAGAATGTCTCGTAGGCCACTAGCCATCGAGTTCAAATGAACCGGCATTCTTGCCGCCTGCCCGGTCGATCGGCCCTCGGCATCGAAGACCGCGGTTGAGAAATCAAGCAAATCGCGCACGACTGTGGAGCGGCTGGTCCGCCAGATGGTGACGCTCATCTCTTCGGCGGCAGCGACCAGTGCATTACGAATGATTTCCAATTGGACCGGGTCGATCGTGCTCATCGGTTTGTTCCTTCGCCGCAAATTGCCAGTAACTCCCCACTTGCAAGAGCGCCAATCGTCCACCCGGGTGGTAAATACGCTGTGGAATGGGTTTCCTCGATGATTGCCGGTCCGTCGACCGCATCACCGACACCAATCGCATCGCGTTCGATAACCGGTATATGCTGCCAGGAGCCTTCAACGAAACACCGTCGGGTACCCTTGCTTTCCGCACCGCCCGCAGCCTCAAAAGACCGCTCGGCCGGCTTGGCAAGACGACCGGTGGCCGCGAGACGAAGTGTCACCATTTCCGTTGTTGCTGTCTCGTCGGAATGCGCATATTGCTGCTCATGCAGCCGGTGAAACGCTGTTACAGCATCGGCCAAATTCTCCGGCGCCTCCAATGGGGCTCCGATCTCGTAGGCCTGGCCCCGATACCGCAAATCGAGGGTCATCGGGTAGGTTTGGGCCTCGGCCGGAATGCCGTCTCTGCTCAGCATGACCTCAGCGTCCCGCCGCAAGTCTGCCGCCATGTCAGAGATGTGAGGAACTGCTGCCTCCTTTGCCACCAAAAGCCGTGAGGCTGCCAGGTCATGAACGATATCGGCATACAGCATGCCCCATGCGCTAAGTGTGCCCGGATCGCGGGGGAAGACCACCCGCGCCACCCCAAGTTCACTTGCCGTCTCACAAGCGTGTAACCCACCGGCACCACCAAAGGAGATCAGGGCAAAATCTTCCGGATCCAGCCCTTTTTCAAACAAACTAAGACGGATCGCTGAGGCCATGGCCGATACCGCGATCCGCAAGACACCTTCGCCCGCTGCCTCAACTTCAAGACCTAGTGGCTCTGCAATTCGGCTTGCGATCGTTCGACGGGCCGCCTCCCCGTCTAAAGTCAACGCACCGCCGAGGAAATAGTTCGGATCTAACCGACCGAGAACGACATTGGCATCGGTTACGGTCGGTTCATCCCCGCCCAGCCCATAGCAGGCCGGGCCGGGCTCGGCGCCGGCGCTTTCCGGGCCAACTCGCAGTCGCCCGCTATCGTCAACCCGAGCGAGCGAACCACCACCAGCGCCGATGGTCCGGATTTCGACCATTGGAAGGCGGACAGGCAGGCTGTCGACCGCCCCGTCATTGATCTTCCGTATCTCACCGCCATGCACGATCGAAACGTCGTAACTGGTGCCCCCATATCAACAGCAATCAAGTTGGGCTCGGAGATACGAGCGGAAATCGTCTCTGCCGCCAACGCTCCGCCGCTCGGCCCCGAAAGCAGCAAGCGTGCGGGCTGCGCGGCCGCGGTCGTCGGCGTAGTCACCCCACCGTTCGATTGCACCAGAAACACTGGTGCGGTTAGCCCGGCCTCTGTCAGGCGGTCAGTCAGGCGCGATATGTAGTCCCGAATGATCGGCAAAAGCAGTGCATTCAAAACCGTGGTCGAGGTTCTCTCATATTCCCGGATCTCTGGGCTAAGAACATGAGAGAGGGAAACCGGGAGGTCAGGCATCGCGTCCGCCAGCGTGCGCTCGATCCTCTTTTCATGCTCCGAATTTCTGTAGGCATGAAGCAGCGATACCGCGACAGCCTCCACGCCACTTTCGCGCACCCGCGCTACGATTCTGGTCAATTCGTCATCGGTGAGAGGCGTCTCAATCGACCCGTCGGCGAGAATGCGTTCCCGGATACCATAACGACGTGCACGCGGGATCAGCAGCGCGCGCTCTTCTGCTTTGGCCGCGTAGACATCTCGACGCACATGCCGTCCGATTTCGAGCACATCTTCGAACCCGGCGGTGGTGATTAAGGCCCCCCGCGCGAGCTGGCGCTGCAATACAGCATTAGTGGCAATCGTCGTGCCGTGCATGAGAGCGGCAACCTGATTGAGGTTGAAACCATGCCTAACGGCCGCTTCCTGAATGCCGGTCAGTAGGCCGCGAGAGGGATCGTCCGGCGTTGTCGGCGTCTTGTGCGCATGCGCCCAGCCATTCGTCTCATCAAGAATTTGCAAATCAGTGAAAGTACCACCGATGTCGACGGCAATACGAATTGGACCGGAAATAACCACAAGAAATCTCGATTTGGATGCGGGGTGTCGGTGCCGCGATCTTTCGTCCAATTTCGCGTGCGCGTCAATCCTGCGCCGAATTGAAATCAGTCTTCGGTACTAATCGCCAGCTTCGCGCGCGGTCAGTTCGGCTTCTCGTTGCCTTTCGGAAAGCATCCCGAGCCGGACAGACGCTTCATCCGGTCCGAGGCTTTCGACCTCGTCGGCAGGGATCGCGACTGCAGCCGATTTCATTTCGCGCTCATACTCGCTAACCGCTCCATCAATACCAAGTTTGATTCTCTGAGCCATAGAGACCGTATCTTTGTATTCCTGGTATTTGGTTTCAAGGTCCTGGTCGGCAAGCTTCAAATAGGTTTTGTGGTCGGAAATGATCAACATCAGCGCCGGCATGACCGCCGTCTCGTAATTCGCATCGGCCTCCAAACGCTCGGCCGACCGAAAGCTCATTATTGCCATGCCCTTAGGCTTGGCGAGACGATAGGATCCGAGAAGGATGACATCTTTGACGTAGTCGACGGGATAGTCGCGACAGAGCTTATTGATCGTAGCGAAGGCTCTTCCTGGAGACCCATAGGTTAGCCGCAACGCTCGCAAGACCAATTCGACCTTGGCACGGTGACGCTCCACGAAGGTAATGTCGGTCTCGGCGACCTGCATTAACTTCTTCGATTCCTTGAATTTACGATCAAAGGATCGCGCCTCTTGCTTCATTCTCCCCATCAGGTCATTGAAGGCTCGGAACCGTTCGATCGGCTCCTCGATTGCGAAAGCCTGTGTATGCCTGGCGCGAAGTTTTTTCGGCAACCCTTCAAGTCTATCTGCGTTACTCATGTTTCATCCTGCACGCAGGGCACACTTTCCCTACTCTCCGCCCTATCCTCTAATTTATACGCTCCAACGGGCATTCCGCAACTTCGGAATTCCCCTATTCGGGCTAGATCAGAGCGCCGCTAATGTGCGACGATTACCGTCGAAGTCTATTATAACTCATCATCGAAAATACTTATGCATAGACGTGAAGATCAACGCCTTCTGACAGGTTTCGGCCAGTTTATCGAAAATCACACACCGGCGCATTGCGCTTATGGCGTGGTTCTGCGTTCTCCGATCGCCCATGGGCGGATCACATCGCTGGATGTGGAGGGCGCTCGCGCCGCAGCTGGTGTGTTGGATATTCTGACACATTCTGAACTGGAGCAGTCTGGAATCGGGCCGTTGCGGTGTCGCCTGCCCGTCACCAGTCGTGATGGCAGCGCGATGATTGAGCCGACGAGACCAATCCTGGCGAATGGATGGGTCAAATATGTCGGACACCCAATCGCTTTCGTTGTCGCTGAAACCGAAGCGGCGGCTTTGGACGCACTCGATCTGATTGATGTCGATTACGAAGACGCGCCTGTCATCGCTAATCCGGAATCGGCTGTCGCCGATGGCGCGGATGCGATTTGGCCGGAGGCATTGGATAACGTCAGTTTCACTTGGGAACTAGGCCTGCCGGAGGCAACTCGGGATGCAATCTCTGGGGCCGCACATGTCGTGCGTTTGCGCGTCCCGCATCCGAGAATTGCGATCTCTCCGGTCGAGACGCGGGGGGCGGTTGGTGAGTTCGATCCGACGACTGAGCGTTTCACGTTGCACACACCTAGCCAGGGCGTCGTTATGTTACGGACTGCGATGGCCGAGATGTTCGGTATCGAGGAGAGCGCCGTTCGCGTCGTTACCGAAGACGTTGGCGGCAGTTTCGCAGTCAAGATCTGGCCGTATCCCGAGCATGTCCTCTGTCTCGAAGCGGCGCGACGCACCAAGCGACCGGTCAAGTGGATTGCCAGCCGGACCGAAAGTTTCATTGCCGACGCGCATGGTCGGGCGCGGGTGGATCAAGCAACGCTCGCTCTGGACGAGCATGGCAGGTTCCTTGCCTTCCATATCGATGCACTCTCGGATCTCGGCGCTTTCGTGAACCCGGTTGGTGCTTCAACCGCGACCCAGGGTGCCTGCCGTACCTTTGGGCATTCCTACAAGATCCCGACCATGCATTACGAGGTGCGGGGGGTGTTCACCAATGCCATTCCGGTCGACGCCTACCGCGGTGCCGGAAAGCCGGAAAGTACCGGCACGATGGAACGCATCATTGATTTCGCCGCCGCCAAGCTCGGCTTCGATCGATTGGAGCTGCGGCGTATGAATTTGGTGCGCCCGGACGATATCCCCTACCTGACGCCGATGAACGAGACTTATGACTCTGGTGATTTCCCAGCCATCCTGGAAAGCGCACTGACTAAAGCCGATTATGCCGGCTTCCCAAATCGTCGCCAAGAAAGCGAAAGCCGAGGACGGTTGCGGGGTGTCGGGATAACCATGCATATGCATGCGAGCGGCGGATCGACCGCAGAGCGGATCAACATTATTGCCCTTCCTGACGGTACTGTGCGTGTGCGTAGCGGTGCCCAGGACACAGGACAAGGGCATCAAACCGCCCTCGCCCAAGTTGCGGCCGAGGCGCTTGGCCTGACCTCCGATCGCATAGTCGTCGAACAAGGTGACAGTGACGTGCTTGTAAAAGGTGGCGGCAGCGGTGGCTCAAATCTAATGCCAGTTTCGGCCAATACCCTACATCGTGCCGCCCTAGAGATGATCGAGACCTCGAAAGCAATCGCCGGCCATGTTTTAGAGGCAGCGGCGCCCGACATTGAATACGAGGCGGGCACATTCCGTATCGCCGGAACCGATCGCCAGATCTCCTTCGCCGAACTTGCGGCGCGGTTCCCGGAAATCCCAGCCGACGCTCTCGAGCCAGGATTGCGGGCCGGTTGCGTCGGTGAGACCGATTTCGAGGGAATTCACACCACCTTCCCGAACGGGGCTTGCGTCGTAGAGGTCGAGGTTGACCCGGAGACCGGTGGCACGACGGTAGAGCGCTTCACCAGCATTGACGATCTCGGCCGTATAATCGACCCCGGCAGCGCCCGCGGCCAGATCCAGGGTGGATTCGCCCAGGGCATGGGCGAGGCGTTGATGGAAGGGGTGGTATTCGACCCCGAGACCGGCCAGCCAGTGAACGGCTCGATGATGGACTATGCGCTGCCCCGGGCGACTGATTTACCAAATCTGGACCTTGATTGGGCAGCGACCGGAAGCCCGAACAGCCTGCTGGGCGTCAAGGGCGCGGGGGAGCTTTCCTCCAACGGCGGAAATGCACCCTTCGCAAATGCCGTTATCGACGCCCTAGCACCGCTCGGGGTCACGCATATCGACAAGCCTTTGACACCCGAAAAAGTCTGGCGCGCCATCCAATCCGCCAAATAGAGCCCTTCCAATTGCCATAAAAGACCAAGGAGACCGGCCATGGCCGCGAATAAGAGCGAAAAAATGACCGGTGGCCAAGCCCTGGTCGGCCAGATCATCGCCAATGGCGTCGATACAATTTTCGGCCTGCCCGGCATTCAACTCGACGGTATGTTCAACGCATTGTACGACAACAGAAATCGCGTCCGCGTGATCAATGCTCGCCACGAACAGGGTGTAGCCTATATGGCGTTTGGTTACGCCATCTCGACCGGCAAGGTCGGCGCCTATGCCGTCGTCCCCGGCCCCGGCATCCTGAACACGACAGCAGCGCTCTCAACCGCCTACGGGTGCAATCAACCGGTCATGGCCATTACCGGGCAGATCCCGTCTTGGACCATCGGCAAGGAATACGGGATGCTGCACGAGATCCCGGACCAGCTCGGGGTCATGGAACGGCTGACCAAATGGGCCGCCCGCATCGATCATCCAAGCGATGCGCCAGGTGTCGTCAACGAGGCTTTTCGTCAACTGACCAGCGGCCGGCCCCGTCCGGTTTCACTTGAGATGCCGATGGATATGGCCTTGCACGAGGCGACGGTCACACCACTTGGCGCGGCCGAACCCGATCCGACGCCGGCGATCGACCCGGACTGTGTCGCGGAAGCCGGTAAGCTCCTCGGCGGCGCCAAGCAGCCGATGATCTTTGTCGGCAGCGGCGCTTATCATGCCGGGGCCGAGATCAAACAGCTCGCCGAGTTGCTGCAGGCACCTGTGATTTCCTATCAGAACGGTCGCGGCATCCTTGACGAGCGGCACTACCTGGCGCAAGTGCACCCGGCCGGCAACAAGCTTTGGGGCGATTGCGATGTCGCCATCACGGTTGGTTGCCGGTTGCAGCCCGAGCGCATGCTCTGGGGCATGGATGACGAGATCAAGATCATCCAAGTCGACATCGACCCGACCGAGCTCAACCGCATCACCAAGGCCGACGTCGGCATCGTTGCAGACGCGGCCGAAGGTGTGGCGGCGATCGTCGAGGCCACTGCCAAGCACAACTCCAAACGCGCGTCCCGCGAAGAAGAGATGCTGGGCCTGAAAGACGAAGTGCGCGCCAATTGCATGCGCGTAATTCCCGAACAAATGGCCTGGCTCGACGCACTTCGCTTGGCTTTGCCGGAAGATGGCTATCTGGTCGACGAGTTCACCCAGGTCGCTTACATCGCGCGCATCGGCTTCCCGATCTATCACCCGCGCACCATGATCACGCCTGGCTACCAAGGCACGCTCGGTTATGGTTTCGCCACGGCACTCGGCGTCAAGGTCGCGCATCCCGACAAACCGGTGCTCTCGTTGAACGGCGATGGCGGCTTCATGTACACCATGCCTGAACTCGCGACCGCCGTGCATCATGGCATCAACCTGGTCTCCGTGGTCTTCGCCGACGGTGCATACGGCAACGTCAAACGCATGCAGAAAGAACTGCACGGCGGCAAGGTAATCGGGTCGGACTTTACCAACCCGGATTTCGTCAAACTGGCCGAAAGCTTCGGGGCCGCCGGCTATCGTGCAGAGACGCCCGAGCAGTTGACGGAGTTCATCAAAAAAGGCTTCGACAACAAGGGCCCGACCCTGATCGAAGTCCCGGTTGGCGAGTTCACCGAACCGTGGCCCGTCATCCGCCCAGCTCCGACCAAGCCACGTGTCATGCTGTAGGACAACTGGACCGAATTTATCCGAGATGACAGTTCAATCGCCTGATCGCCACACCGCTGAATTTGAGAGGGTTCTGGATGCGCCCAAGGATGCACCTTGGTTGGTGATGGTGCATGGCATGTCGCAAGACCGCCGCGTTTTCTCATCTCAGGTCGCGGCTTTCCGCGATCGCTTTCGCATCTTGCTGATCGATTTGCCGGGACATGGGCTCTCGGCAGATGTTCCGGGACCGTTCGGGCATAGCGAGTTCGCCAACGCAGTCGTTCAGGCTATGCAGCAAGCTGGTGTAAATCGGTGTCATTACTGGGGCACCCATACCGGGGCCACTGTCGGCCTCTTGCTCGCCGTCAGCGAACCCGAACAGTTCGCATCCCTGATCCTGGAAGGGCCGGTAATGCCTGGTGAGGCGCCTACCTCGGTGGCCGGCGCCCTCGGTCAGGCACGGGAGGTGGCACGCACCGACGGCATCGAGGCAGCAAAGACCTGGTGGTTCGCCGAAACACCTTGGTTCAAGGTTATGCACGACAATCCGATCGATTGCCGCAGAGCAGACCACAAGAAGATCGTTGACGACTTCACAGGCGCTCCCTGGTTATCGGATGCAACGCCAAGCGCGGTCGCCTTCGCATCATCGGATCTCCACGACTTATCGTTGCCGGTCTTGGTCTATAACGGTGAGCACGATCACCCGGACTTCCTCTCAACAGCCAAGACCATCGCGACGCTCATTCCCGGATGCCGCCATGAGGCCATCGAAAAGGGCGGGGGCTTTCCAGCTTGGGAATATCCGGAGCAGGTGAATGCTCTTCTCCGAGATTTTCTAGGCGAGTAATCGGCCCTCGAAAGATCCCGAGGTCTGCCATCTCTCTATCGCCGGCGTTAAGTCATGCGCAACTTGGGCCAAAACCGGGGCCCACTCGCGGCGTTCATCCTGGCGATATAAGCGCAAACGTGGATACCAAGGACAGAGATCACCGCTCGCCATCCAACGCCAGTCCGGTATTCGGGACAGCAGGCACCAAGCGGGTCGCCCGAGCGCCGAGGCCTGGTGCACCGTCGAGTTCGAAATTGATATCACCAAGTCGACCGCCATCAGTTGCGCCGCGAAGCCGTCGAGGTCATTGAGCGGATCAATTTCTGGATCGGTCTCAACCCCTTGTCCGGTCGATGCTTGGAGGCTTGCCAAATCGCTGTCGATTTCACCATATTGCAGCGACAGAATAACCGCGTCCTGGCATTTCAGGACGTCTTGCCATAACGGCAAGGCCGCAGTTTTGGAGGTAAACCGCATGTTGGCCGAGCGCCATGAAATTCCAATGATCGGCCGCTCGCCAAACCGGTCCCGCCAACGCGTTCGGTACCGCTCAACCCGTGTCGGGTCCGCCTTGAGGTAGATGCCTTGATCCTTAAAATCCTCGTCTTTTCGCCGTAAGTGCATAGCCAGAGCACTGGAGGTGCACTGCACATCGGGAGTGATGGAAAATTCCGGGCGGTCGGTTCGCGCAACCACCTCGACCCTCGGAAACGACCGACGGAAGAGAGTTTCCAGCCGTGGATCGCACTCAAAAATAATATGGCGGAATAACGACTGGGCCTCGGTCAGTAACTGCGCGAATTGAATTTCGTCTCCGACATTGGCTTCGTTCCAGATCAAACAAGTCGCCTCGGGTTGAGGACTGCCATCCCAGAGGGGCGGGTCATGGCGCGTTGGGGCCAAGGCAAATCGCCGGGTATGCAGCCGCCGTTCGTAGAGCGGCCACCCTTCCTCCCAACGCCCGAGCGCCAAAAGTAATCGTCCGAAATCGAGGGCGAATCCGTCGCTATCATGGCCAAGGATACGAGCCTGTTCGTATGCCCGAACTGTGCCAAGCGATGCCCCTCCTCTGGCCACCATATTCGCTAAATTATGCGCCGCTGAACTCAAAGCCGGATCCAGCGCCAAGGCGCGTCGCGTGTGTTGCAGTGCGCTCGCAACATTGTCCTCGGCATAATCGGACGCGCCGCGCCAGAAATGGGCTATGGGATCCCCCGGCCGGACTTGCGCATGTTTGACGAATTCGCGGGCGCCGGCACCCCTGTTGCCGAGCCTGAGGTGGCAATGCCCAAGAATGCCTGATGCCTGGATATGCGCTGGGTTTTCCGCGATCAAACGTCGGATCAATTGGCTGGCCTCGGCATATCTTTTGGCGTCATAGGCTTCCCGAGCGCGCTGTAGCAGCGGCACGGAGTCGCTTTCTGTCGTCATTCCCAAAGGCCCCCTCACTGGTATATGCCGGATAGTACGCGATGCCGATCCAAGACGCACGAGGCTACGCTGACGTTGACTTTCCAGCTTGAATGCCCCAAGTCCGGGGTCGACCCCTGTTCCAGTCAAACGCACGGAAGATCCTCATGACCGAGACCGCAAGCGATACTCCACACCCGGCGCTTTCGATTGAGGATGAACAGCGCGAATTGATCGAAGAGTTCGGGTTCTTCGACGATTGGGCTGATCGGTATCAGTATTTGATCGATCTTGGCCGCAAGCTTCCCGAATTTCCCGATGAATACCGACGAGACGAGTTCAAACTCAAAGGCTGCCAGAGCCAGGTCTGGTTCGCTGGTGAGCAGGTCGGTGACCGCCTGGTATTCCACGCCATCAGCGACGCCGCCATCGTCAGCGGGTTGATCGCGGTGCTGCTCCGGATCTACTCCAACCGTCTCCCGAGCGAGATCCAGGCGACAGAGCCGGATTTCATCGCCGAGGTCGGGTTGGAGAGCCACCTGAGCCCAACGCGAAAGACCGGACTTTCGGCGATGATCAATTCCATCAAGGCGCGCGCCGCGATGTCACTCAACCCGGGCGCCTGAGGCCCAGATGGATGAGCACGGCCTGATGAGCACGGTTGGATGAGAACAGTCGGATGAGTGCTATCGATCAGGTCTATCAGGGACGAATCCTCGAATTCGCCGGCGATATCCCGAGGCTCGGCCGGCTCGAACATCCCGATGCTTCGGCAAAAGTGACCAGTCGGGCCTGCGGCAGCACAATCACCGTCGACATCAAACTCGGTAACGGGATGATCACGGATTATGCCCACGAGGTGGACGCCTGCGCCCTCGGCTCTGCGTCCGCCTCGATCGTCGCGCGCTTGGTGGTCGGGCGATCGGCCGAAGAACTGCGTGCGCTCCGTCAACACATGGAGGCGATGCTGAAACGCAACGGCATCCCGCCGGATGGCTACTGGAGTGATCTTGAAGTCCTCGAGCCCGGTCGCGCTTTTGCCAACCGACATCAATCGATCTTGCTGCCGTTCAACGCCATCGTTCGAGCGCTGGATCGGGTTGAGGCAGGTCGAAGTTAGACAAGGCGGTCAAATCATTCAGGACCGCTCTTTGCACCGTCGGCGAGGATCAGGTATACGCGGGGACAGTAAAATCGGCCGAAAGAGCGAATATTGCGGGACTATAAACGCATCCTTGTGACCGGCGGGGCGGGCTTCGTCGGCTCGAACCTCGCGCTCGCGTTCAAGCGGGATTTACCCAATATCGCGGTGGTTTCGCTCGACAACCTGCATCGACGCGGTAGTGAGTTGTCATTGGATCGCTTGAAGGCGGCTGGCGTGGAGTTTCTGCGCGGTGATGTTCGCTCGCCCGACGATTTTGCGGCGGCGGGGAGTTTCGATTTATTGCTCGATTGCTCGGCTGAGCCTTCGGTTCATGCGGGCTACGACAGCGGGCCTTCATATCTGGTCGACACGAACCTGACCGGCACAACCCACTGCCTCGAAGCGGCGCGCAGGACAGGGGCGGATCTCCTGTTCCTGTCGACCAGCCGAGTTTATCCGATCAAGAGATTGGCCGCGTTGCCGCTGGTCGAGCACGGGGATCGATTTGTCATCGAGCCTGGATCCTCCGGGCCGGGTTGGTCTGACGCTGGGATCACGGTCGACTTCCCATTGACTGGGACCCGGTCGCTCTACGGTGCCACCAAGCTCGCCTCGGAACTGCTGATCCAAGAGTATGCCGAGATGTACGGGGTGCGCGCAGTGATCGATCGCTGCGGCGTGCTAACCGGCCCTTGGCAGATGGGAAAGGTCGATCAGGGGTTTCTCGTCCTCTGGGCTGCACGCCATCTCTACGGCGGCCCCCTTGCCTACATGGGGTTCGGTGGTACCGGCAAACAGGTGCGCGATATTCTGCATGTCACCGACCTTTATCGGTTGTTGCGATGTCAGCTGGAGCGAATCGATGACGTCAGCGGCCACATCTTCAACGTCGGAGGCGGTGCCGAAACGAGTGTATCCCTGACGGAATTATCCGCACTTTGCCGCGAGATATCAGGCAATTCGATAGACATCGCCTCGGACCCCGAGACCCGGCCGGCCGATATCCCCTATTATGTAACCGATAATTCAGAGGTCTCGGAGATGTTCGATTGGGCGCCCGAGTATGGAGTAGAGGCGATACTGGAAGATGTTCACAGCTGGCTGGTCGGCAATCGGGAGATGCTCGCCCCGATTCTGGGCCCGGTGACCTGAGAGGGCTCGGCGATGTCAGTTGCCATCGTGACCGGATCGGCAGGTCTCATCGGTGCCGAAGCGGTTCGCTTCCTGATCGAAAAGGGTCTGGATGTCGTTGGTATAGACAATGACATGCGGGCCTATTTCTTCGGCCCGGAGGCCAGCACGACCTGGAGCCGCGACCGGCTGACCCGCCAGTTGAATGCCTATCGCCACGAGGACGCCGATATTCGAGACGTGGGGGCGTTGGAGAAAATCTTCGCGACCCATGCCCCGGATATTGCTCTTGTGCTGCACGCTGCGGCTCAACCGTCGCACGACTGGGCAGCGCGAGAGCCGATCACGGATTTCACCGTCAATGCCAATGGCACCCTCAATCTTCTGGAATTAACCCGCAAGCATTGCCCGGACGCGGCCTTTATCTTTACCAGCACCAACAAGGTTTATGGCGACACGCCGAACACGTTGCCGTTGGTGGAATTGGAAACGCGTTGGGAAATAGCCGAAGATCACGCCTTCCACGCTAACGGCATAGACGAGAGAATGAGCACCGACCAGTGCCTGCACAGCCTGTTTGGCGCCTCCAAGCTGGCTGCCGACGTCATGGTGCAGGAATACGGTCGTTATTTCGGGTTGAAGACGGTTTGTTTTCGCGGGGGATGCTTGACCGGGCCGGGCCATTCCGGGGCCGAATTGCACGGATTTCTCGCCTACCTGGCCAAATGCGCGGTTACCGGCACGCCCTATACGGTCCTGGGCTACAAGGGCAAGCAGGTCCGCGACAACATCCACAGCCACGATCTGGTCAACGCTTTCTGGCATGTCTTTCAAAACCCAAGGTCCGGCGAGGTTTACAACATCGGCGGCGGCCGCCACGCCAACTGCTCAATGCTGGAAGCGATCGCCATGGCCGAGAAGATAACCGGCCGGCCATTCAACTGGACCTATTCCGAGGACAACCGGGTCGGCGATCACATTTGGTGGGTCGGCGATGTTTCTAAGTTCAAGGCCCATTACCCCAACTGGAAGCACGAATACGACATGCAGGGCATCATGGCCGCAGTCGTCGAGGGCCAGGCCGCCAGACTAGAGACGGTGGGAGCGACCTAATGCCCATCCTTGTGCAATCCCTCGCAGAATGGGAAGCCGCTGGGATCGAAAACCTGCTCTCGGTCATAATTCCGGCGCACAATGAAGAAGGCCAACTTGAAGAGACCGTCCGCGCGCTAGTCGATGCCTTGTCCTCGGCTGAGATTTCGCACGAAATCTTGGTGATCAATGACAATTCCACGGACAAAACTGAAGACATCCTGGCCCGCCTTACTGAGGAAATCTCCGGCCTCAGCTACATGAACAACGATCCGCCGAACGGGTTCGGCTTTGCCATTCGTGCCGGGCTTTCCGCCTTCAAGGGGGACTGCGTGGCACTGGTAATGGCCGATGGGTCGGACGACCCCAATGATCTTGTCGCCTTCTTCCGCAAACGGCAGGAGGGCTACGACTGCGTGTTCGGCACCCGGTTCTCGCGCCAAAGCAAAGTGGTTGATTATCCGTTGCCCAAACTGCTGCTGAACCGGCTCGGCAACCTGCTTATCCGGACGTTGTTTTGGATGGGCTACAACGACACGACAAATGCCTTCAAGCTTTATGGGCGGAACGTGATCGCCGGATTGCAGCCGCTTTTGGCATATGATTTCAATCTTACGGTCGAGCTTCCCCTCAAGGCCATTGCCCGCGGTTACAGCTACGCCGTCGTGCCGAACAGTTGGCGTAATCGCAAGGAAGGCGTTTCAAAATTCAAGGTCGATGAATTGGCCGCGCGCTATCTATTCATTATTTTTTACTGCTGGCTTGAGAAACGCCTATCGAGACATGATTACGCCGACCGCAGCGATCTGAAAGAGACCCAACTTCAGGTCTGGCATCGATGATCCGCAGTGACGTTCGAGCCCAGTTTCTTTGGTATCTTATCGTCGGCGGATTGGCCTTCTTTGTCGACATAGCTGCTTTCGTCGCCCTCTCGAAGTCAGGCATCCCCTGGCTTGGCGCATCGGCGGCGGCCTTCGTGATTGCAACTGTCGCCAATTATATCCTGTCTTACCGTCTCGCTTTTCTGCGCGGCCGATTTTCACGCGCAGGTGAAGTCAGCCGATTGTTCGCGGTGGCCTTGGTCGGCCTGGGGCTGAACACCTCGTTCGTGTGGCTGTTCGTGGCCACGGTAGGGCTCGAGCCGGTTGTCGGAAAGATCCTCGCGGTGCCGTTGGTGCTTGCTTGGAATTTTCTTGGCCGCAGGATTTTCGTCTTCCACAAAACCTTGCCGGACGCGACATTTGAGATCAGCGCTCAGGTCTTCGACCGTTTCAACGAGCCGACAAAGCCGGACTGAGCAACGGCGCCATAGCGCGGCGCGAAGAGCATAGCCAAGGTTTGCATCAGGCCTGCCACCACGGCGATCATGCCAGCCGCGTTCAAAGACCCTACGGTTCCGAAGAGTTGGGGCGCGAAGGCAGCCAGTAGATAGCCAAGGACCCCAGCCAAGACCGCGATCCCTCCGCTTAGCCAAATTTGCCGCGCCAGATTGTCGGTCAACATGCGCGCTGTTGCCGGCGGGCAGATGAACATCGCGATAACCAGGATCGAACCAACCGCCTGAAATGCGGCGACAGCGGTAATCCCGGTTGCCAATACCAGACCGACACCAATCCATTTTGAGGGATATCCAAGCGCATCCGCCAAAGCGGCGTCAAACGTCGAGATCTTGAGCTCTTTGTAAAACAACACAACTGTCGCAATGATCGATCCGGTGACTGCGGCAAGCATAACGATCTCATCCGGCAGTTCCGCTAACACCTCCGGGCGCAAGAGTGAGGCCCAATCCGTTGGCCCGAGCCAAAGCAGGGCTTCCAGACTGCCATAGAGCGCATGTTGCACATCCAGGTGGGCGCCGCGACCGGCGGAGCGCTCCAGCATCAGCACACCACCCGCGAACATGGTCGTGAAAACGACTCCCATCGCGGCGCCGGTTTCCAATCGCCCGAGATGCCGGATCAACTCGATCAATCCGACAGCAACAACAGCGGCCGCCAAGGCTCCCAGCATCATCGGCAGGGCGGCAATTGTGCCGGTAACAATGAAAGCGAGGACGATGCCCGGTAGGACAACGTGACTGATGGCGTCACCGATCAAAGCCTGGCGCCGCAAGATCAAAAAATTGCCGACCAGCGCACATCCGAGGGCGGCCAAAGATCCGGCCAGCATCGCCGGCAGATCAATCGTCAGGAAATCGGCCAAAATCACATCGCTCATTGGTCGATCGCTTCCAACGCGTCGACCTGATCTGGTGACAGGACCTCAGTGATCGGTCGGGTCCCCCAACCGGTAACCGCAAACGCTTCATCAGGGTGACGAGCCAGATACCGGGTCCAGAGCAAGTGATCGTGGGACGCGTCTCGTGCCATTGCGCGCCCGAATGCGGTAGGTGCCCCTTCCGGGTCAAGCACTCCCAGTCGGATCAAACGCCGCATCGCACGCGGCACCATCGGTTCGCCCTGATCAAGGCGCAGCAAGGCTTGGCGCAACATCAGGCGACGACGAAACCGCGTCAACCGAATGCCATGCGCCACCAACCCGCGCGCCGGCGCCAACAATAGGGAGACCGAGAACATCGCAGCCGCAGTCAGTACAACCAAAGACCCGGTTGGCAAGGCGGGCGCGCTGGCGGAGAGTGCTGCGCCGAAATAGCAAGCAACAGCACCAAATACACCGGACAGCGCCACCATCTTTCCCAAACGTTCGGTCCAAAATCGCGCGGTAACCGGTGGGATGATGACCAATGCGATTATCAGGATCAGCCCGACTGTCTTCAAGCCGACCGATAGAACCGCAAGCAACAGAAATGTCATCGCCAGATCAATCTTGGCCACCGGCCATCCGAGCGCACGGGCATGGTCCGCATCGAAACAGACGGCCGCGAATTCCTTCAGCATGGCCAAGGTAGCGAGCACTACCACGGCTGATCCGCCAGCGATTAGCCAGGCCTCACTGGTGGTCATGGCCGCTGTTGAGCCCAGCAGGAACGCTTCCAATCCTGCCTGTCCGCCTGATTTGAGGGTCTGAATATGGCTCAACAAAACGATGCCAAGGCCAAAGAAAACACTCAAAACCGTGCCGATGGCTGCGTCTTCTCGCAAGCGCGTGTGATCCCGGATCCATTGCGTCGCGAGGATGCCCAACCCGCCGGTGGCCAAGGCGCCCAGCATCAGCATCCAGGCAATCCGGCCGTCGCCGAACAAAGCCAGCGAAGCGAGGAAACCAAGCGCCACCCCGGGCAAAGTCGCATGACTGATGGCATCGCTGATCAAGGCTTGGCGGCGCAGCAAAGTGAAGGCGCCGATCACGCCAGCGCCAGCACCGAGCAAGGCAGCCCCAACGGTCACCAAGGTGGTATTGAAGCCGCCTTGAAGCAGCAGGAGATCTATGAGGGTTCTGTCCATCGACGGAACGCTCAGTCGCCGGCCCCAGCAGCCCTAATCTCGCTTGTCGCCAGGCGTCCGCCATAGGCGTCCAGCAAGGTTGCTTCGGTGAACGCCTCACCGGTTGGCCCGGCGGCAATCATCCGGCCATTCAGCAAGGCGACATGATCGAAATAGTCGGTCACTGTCTGCAAGTCGTGGTGAACGACCAATGCAGTGCGACCCTGTGCCTTCAGGTCGCGCAACACATTGAGGATGGTCGCCTCTGTTGCGGCATCAACGCCGGCAAGCGGCTCGTCAAGCAACATCAGGTCCGCATCCTGCGCCAGGGCGCGGGCGAGGAACACACGCTGTTGCTGGCCGCCGGACAGTTGCCCGATCTGGCGGTCGGCGAACTCTGCCATCCCGACCTGATCGAGCCGTTCCAATGCAAAATTCAAATGCCGCCGCCGAACCCGCTTGAACCATCCAATGCGCCCGTAGAGGCCCATTGCGACCACATCAAGTGCCGTCGTCGGAAAATCCCAATCAACGCTGGAGCGTTGTGGCACGTATGCAATCCGCTCTCTGGCCTGGCCAATCGGGCGACCAAATACCCGAACCTCACCGGCAACTGTCGGAACAAGCCCGAGCACAGCCTTCAGTAGGGTCGACTTACCGGCGCCATTCGGGCCAACGATGCCAATCAAACCACCAACCGGGGCGGTGTAGTCGATCGCCCAAAGCGCCGGTTTGTCGGCGTAAGCAACCGTCAAATTCGCAATGAACAACGGCGCGTCGGCAGCACCGATCGGTGCGGTGGCCTGCTCGCGCATACGCTCGGCCAAGATGGGATTATCAACTCGCATGGCTTAGAAATCCGCTCATTCCGCCTTCAGGCGCGCTGCCGCCAAGCGCCCGGGCAATGGTGGTGGCATTGTGGTCTAGCATGCCGATATAGGTGCCCTCGTAGCGGCCGGGAGCGCCCATGGCGTCGGAATAGAGTGAACCGCCCAAGCGGACCTTGTGCCCACGTGCGGCAGCCCCTTCGATCAGGGCGCGAATGTTCCGCTCGCTCACCGACGTTTCAATAAAAACCGCAGGTATTCGCCGTTCAACCAAGGTCGCGACCAATCGCTCGACCCGGTGTAATCCTGCTTCGCTTTCGGTGCTGATGCCTTGAATGCCGAGGACTTCGATGCCGAAGCGTCGGCCGAAATACCCAAATGCATCATGCGCCGTCACCAGGATCCGTGAGGTTTCGGGGATCGATCCGATTGCTGCTTTGGTATAGGCCGCGACCGCTTCCAGGCGGGCGAAATACTCATCGCGATTGCGGCGATATACGGCAGCGCCGTCTTGATCGATCTCAGCCAACACTTCGACAGACGCTGAAATCGCCAACCGCCAAAGGGCGGGGTCCATCCAGACATGTGGGTCCTTCAGGCCGTTCTGCCAATCGAGCAGGTCTTTCGCCCCCGTCGCTTCCCCTGCGGCAAGACCGCGGCGGCGATGCGCCAATTTCTCAAGAACCTCGATCATCTGGGCTTCAAGGTGCAGCCCGGACCACAGGATCCCATCCGCTCGTGCCAGGCGCGCCATATCGGATCTGGTAGGGCGATAGAGATGCGGATCCACGCCCTCACCCATCAGTGAGCTAATATCGATGCGCTGGCCGGCTATGACGCGCAGTGGCTCCGCGAGTTGGGCAATTGTCGTGACAACAACCGGTCGACGCCCGGCCTTTGCCGGCCAAGCTTTACCCAAAACCAACGCGCCGAAACTCCCGGCCAAAACCGACCTGCGGTCCATGCGCAAAGAATATGTCGGCCTCAGTGCCCGGTCGCTCATGCTTGTCCCCGCTATCCAGAAGGCAGCGTTTGAGAGATTGGCGCTCCTGGTTACACAGTGTAAGGTAACTGAGACATGTTTCGGCTCATAACAAAAAATTAGTCGATGCTAAATTTTGGTGTTATGCGAAACTTTTAAAGAGGCCTACCCTAATGAGTGCGGCCAAATCGAAACCAGCGTCAATAGATCCGACCCAACCCGTCATAGATCTCGAGGACTCAGATCATCGTGCTTCGTTGTTTCAACGATCCCGGCACGATCACTCCTCTGAAATCGCTGAGGATTACGTCGAACTCATCGCGGATTTGATTGAGACCAGCGGTGAAGCCCGCCTGGTCGACCTGGCCTCCCACCTCGGGGTCAGCCGGCCAACGGTGAACAACACTATCCAGAGACTGCAACGCGAAGGTTACGTTGAATCAAAGCCATATCGCGCGATCTTCCTGACCGATAAAGGGCGTGACGTTGCCGCCCGCTCGCGAGAACGCCACCGGATCGTGCTGGCGTTTCTGGATGCCATCGGCGTCCCACCTGACATCGCCGAAGCCGATGCCGAGGGACTGGAGCACCATGTCAGCGAGCAAACACTGGCGGCACTTGCGCAGGCGACGGAGCGGCTGCGCGAGCGCTGATCCAGCGTGAAAAAGACTCTGATAGCGACGCTGCAATGGACGCCGGACAAGGCACGCATTGTAGGCCACAAACAACACGATCAACAGGTTGGGGCCTCGGTGCGCGTGGGAATCCCCACCAATCCCAGGAGAGCATCGCCCCACACTGCTCCAACATTGCCTCTGCAGGATTTGGTAGCTAATGTCTCCTCACAATCCAGGGGGTATCCGGGCAATGTTGGACCAATACAGGCTTCGGGAGCCCTCGTAGCATTGAGCTGAATAATATGGCTCCTCGACGTTTCAAGTGGAATCTCAACAGTTCATACTGAGTTGTATTATCGTCTCCGCGGTGAGCAATTTTGCGGGGGCGAGTTCGATTGAGACGACGGAATTACTAGCGCTTGGGCTTGGTGTGACGCCGCCT
>JABIRP010000024.1 GCA_018699735.1 Rhodospirillaceae bacterium
AAAGGCGCGCATCGGAATATCTCTCGGATCGGCGTTTAGGTGGCCGACGTGATTGCGCGCTTTAATTCCGCAGCGTCGGTTTGAGCGCCGGTGAGATCACAGTCTGTTAGAATAGTACCGCGAAGTTTAGCGCCGGTCAGGTCCGCATTCCCGAGGTTGGCGCCCTTCAAATTGGCACCACTCAGATCGGCGTCGCGAAGGATGGCGCCAAAAAGATCAGCGCGCCAAGTCCGCCCGGTTGGGGTTCCTTGGGCGTCTCGGAGCTCAACCACAGCCAACTCAGCGCCGTTCAATCTGGCGCCCGTCAGATCCGCCCCGGAGAATACGACACCATCAAGTACCGCATCGCGAAGGTCCGCGCGTGTCAGGTTAGCCCCAGACAAATCCGACATGACCAACTCGATCCGCCTCAAGGTGGCTTCGACAAGGACCGCTTCACGCAAATCCGCGCCGGAAAGATTAACTTCGGTCAGATCGATGTTCGAGAGGTCTACTTTCGCGAGCTGTGCCCGCTTCCCGCCACGGCCTTGTTCGCGGATCCAAACCTCATGTTCTGTAAGGACACTCCGAATTCCGCGAGTGACATCGCCGTCGGGTGAAACCAAATTGGAACCCGACAGGTCCGCGCCCGACAGATCGACATTCAACAACGAAACACCCTGCAGGTTTGAGCGGAGCAATTTGGTGTTTCGCAACGTCACGCCTGTCATATTGGCGCCGACCATTTCGGCACCGATGATCCGTGCGTCGGTCAAATTGGCGCCCGAAAGATCGGCACCTTTCAAGTTGGCGCCTTCCAGATTGACCCCAGCCAGATTGGCGCCGCAAAGCAGAGTGTTCTCCAGATTGGCACCGACCATACTAGAGCGTGAGAGATCCGTGCCAGAGAGGTTGGCATTGTCCATCTCGACCTCATCCATTTCGGATTGGCTGAGATTGGATCGGATATGCATTGGGCTGGCTCCGGGGTTATCGCTCACAAAAGCGCCGCCCCGCAGATCGGCTTCTTTTAGGACCGCACCGGCCAAATTCGCATTTCGGATCGATGCGCCCCGCAAATCCGCCCGCGTCATGATCGAGTCCCGCAGCTCCGCGCCATCGAGATTTGCGCAAAACATATCCGCGTAACTGAGATCGGTTGCGGTTAACAGGCTGCCGCTGAGATTGGTTCCAGACAACCTGACCGACTGCAAATTCAGCCGAGACAACTGAAAACCGGATAGATCAAAGCCAGATAAATCCGCACGTTCGCCGCCGGATTTGCGTTGCAACCAGCCTTCGTGCTTGGCGATAACTTCGAGGACTTGCTCCGGCGTCATGCTGAAACCCGATTGACGCGCCGAGAACTTGCGCCCGGAGTTTGTCGCGGCGACGCGGATGAGATGAAAACGACCGGGAATTTAATTTTCATATGCCTTTACCAACCGTCTACGACAACGCGTAGGATCTTGGTCTGAGTTGGTTTCGCAGCGTAGAAATGCTGATCCAGACGCATCTTAAATCCAAGCTGCCGGCATCGGGATTCAAACTGTCGATATCCCTCACACCCTTCCAAGGCTTCGGTGTCCAAATCATGCGCGGAGATCACAAAGTCTCGCAGTGGTTCCCCATTCCGATCCATCAGCGAATAGGCGATGAAGCCACCTCCAGGAACACCGGATGCATCGTCTCGGTTGGCTGTCACGTCGCCTTCTATTTTTGCGACCAGATCCACCAACTGGTGGCTGATGTGAGACAGCATGGCCTGGCGCGAGGCGTCCGGTTTCGCCTGATCTGAATTTGGGACCATTCTTTTTACCTAGCCAATAATCCGAATCTCAAAATAGCTGACAATTTTTGCGGCTTCCGCAAGCATACAGCCTACATCGCAACGATTGCACTATTGAAGTGTTATCGCAGCAAAGGTTTTTAAATCTAACCCGTATCGACGATTTTTTAAACAGGTCAACGGATAAACGCGTCAGTCGCCATCGGTTTTAGCTATGTCCAGCTGCTTCATTTCGACGATCGTATCGGTCATGTTGCAGCCGGTCAGGTCCGTGCCGGTTAAGTCTGCGCCGGAAAGATCGGCGCTAGAAAGATTGGCGCCGCGCAGATCCGCATTGCTCAATTGTGCTGACTTCAGTTTGACGCCCGATAGATTTGCCGGCCACATTCGGCCGGTTGGATTTCCTTTTTGATCCTTCAGATCTACCGGACAGATCCTAGCCTTGGTTAAGTTGGCCTCTTCTAAGTTCGCATTTCCGAAATTGATGCCTTCCAAAACAGCTTCGGTGAGATTGGCACCCTTCATGTTGGTCCCGGACAAATCGGACATCACCAGGAGAGTTTCGCTGAGATTGGCTCCCTCAAGATTGCTTCCGTGCAAATCAGCCCCGGATAGATTCACCCCGGCAAAATCCATGTGATTGAGGTCGGCGTTGACCAGAATGGCGCGTTCGCCTCTCCCGCCATCTTCTCGGACCCAGACGTAGTGCTGATTGAGCACATCTCGAATTTCCTGAGGGACGTCGTCTTCGTCGCGCGTCATATTTGCGCCGGTCAGGTTGGCCGCACCCAAATCGCAATTCTTGACGTTGGCACCATTCAGATTTGCGTGCTTGAGCACCGTATTGTCCATCAACGCACCCTGCAGGTTGGCACCTTCAAGGTTGGCTCCACTCATATCTGTGTCGGCGAGTATGCACCCAGACAGATCGGCTCCGGTCAAATTGGCGCCCTTAAGATTGACACCGGATAAATTACAGCCGGCCATGTTGGCGTTGTTCAGCAGTGAGTTCTGCATCGCCGAATTGGAAAGGTCGGCTCCCTCTTCATTATTCGCCGGGCCTTCGTTTCTACCGTCTTCGTCTTCGGTGCCGAACATCAAAGAGCCGCCGCGCAGATCAATACCCCGCAGATTGGCGCCATTCAGATTAACATTGCGCAGGCTGGCCCCCCGCAAGTCGGCGTTTTCCAAATTGGCTGATTTCAAGTCAGCGCCATCGAGTTTAGCGCAGAAAAGATCGGATTCTCTGAGATCGGCGCCGATGAGAATGGCGCGTGACAGATCCGTGCCCGACAGCTTCGCGGACCGCAGGTTGGCCTTGGACAACGTGTAACCTGACAGAACTTCGCGGGAAAGATTGGCGCGCGAACCGCCCGAGCCTCTCGTCAGCCAAGCTTCGTGGTCATCCAGTATTTGGACTATTTCCTGTGGTGTCATATCGGATGTAAAACTCTGCTTAAATCTTGCTGTCGGAAGCGACTTCCCCTTTTCGCAGAGCGGTACAATAGACGTTGTGTGTATCGCTGCAAGAAGTAAGCGGTCGATTCGCTTCTGTCGTGAATTTGTATCTCCTGGATTCTTAACTCTATTCGGCGGGTTGGCTGGCTTTGTTGGCTTTCTCGGCGGCGCGGGCAGCCATGCGCTTGCCTTCGATCGCTGACAGGAAGAGCACCAACAGTGGCGGGATCACGGTTAGCGTAAGCACTGCTGACAACGAGAGGCCACCGATCACAACCGAACCCAGGCCCCGATACAGTTCCGAGCCGGCTCCAGGAAAGACCACCAAAGGCAGCATGCCCAACACACTGGTGAGGGTAGACATGAATATCGGGCGGATCCGGTTCCGGGTTGCCTCCAGGATTGCATCGGTCGGGTCCATGTTGTCACTGCGCAAATGGTGAAGGGTCTGATGCACCAGAAGGATCGCATTATTGACCACAATTCCGATCAAGATGACGAAACCGAGCAGTGTCAACATGTCCAGGTTTTGCGGATAGGCCTGATTTAGAACTCCGAGACCGATTACCCCGCCGGCGGTTGCCAGGGGTACCGAGAGCACGATGATCAATGGATAAAAGAAGCTCTCGAACAGCACGGCCATGACCAGGTAGACGATTACCAGTGCCATGATCAGGTTGAGAACCATCTCATTCCAGGTTTGGGTCAGTTTGTCTGCGGTTCCCGACATACGCATCAAGGTGCCCCGCGGCACCCCTTCGGCGGTCAGTGGATCGATAACCTGTGATTTAACCGTCTGCATTGCGGCTTCCAGCGGCATTGAGGAGGGCGGGCTGATCACCAGGGTGACCGTTCGCAAACGCTCGCTGTGGCGGATTTCTGTCGGGCCCGAGGTCACCTCAATTCTGGCGAGTGAACTCGCTGGAACAATGGTGCCGGACCCAGTGACAACCGGCAGATCGCTAATCCCCTGGGTGCTCTTCACGTGATTGGTAGGGCCGCGCAAGGTCAGGTCGATGCGTTCGCCGTCGACAGTGATCTCAGCGATCCTGAGGCCATCGTTAAAGGCGTCGATCGTTTGCCCGAGATCCCGGGCTGTTATGCCGTTATCCGCAAGCGCTGTCCGATCGGGTACCACCCGTACCTCGGGCGAGCCGAGCGTGAGTGAGGGGCGCGGCCGGACTTGCGTGCCCTGCTCGCGCGGCAGGGTCTTGCTGATCTTGCCAAAAGCGCGTTGCGCCACATCTATAATTTCCTCCAGCGAGCCGCCGGAGATATCGAGATCGATTGAGCGGGTGCCGCCAATGCCGCGCCCGAACAGAGAGGTTTGCCGAAAGAAGGAGATGATCGAGGGTTCGGTGAACAGAGATCGTCGCAGCACCGGGATCAACTCTCCGACCCTCGAACTGTCGGCTGCTTGTGCTCCGATGATGGTGTTGGCGCGAAACGCGACGAAAAAGAACCGGGCAATGGTCGGGGTTCCGTCTTCGGCCGCCATCCGGGTTCCATCTGGGTCCCAAAGCGCGCTTGTCGCTTTTTCGATCTTGGCGGCGATTTCGGTCATGGTGTCCAGATTGTAGCCAGGCGGCGGTTGGACATATCCGATGATCAGGTTGCGGTTGCCATTCGGCAGATAGTCGAGCTTCGGCAAAAAGAGCCAGGTCGCGGTACCAGCGGCGCCGGTGACCAATGCGACCATAAGCACGGCCAGGCTCCGGCGGCCTGCTACGGCGCGTGTCAGCCGCATCACAGTATTGCTGAACGCGCGTGCGAAATGATCAACGCCGGGGATGCTCCGTCCGCCTTCGACACCGGCGCCGCGGATCGTGCCGGAAAGTAGCCGGCTCGAGAGCGCCGGGATCACCGTTACTGACACCAGAAGCGACAACAAAACCGATACCGAAATTGCGACCGCGATATCCCTGAACAGCTGTCCAATCTCAAGCTGCATAACCAGGATCGGGATGAACACCATGACCGTCGTCAACGCCGAAACCAGCACGGCCCCCCAAACCTGAGAGGCACCCATGAAAGCCGCCTCGTGGACGCTCTTTCCCTCCTGGCGCAGTCGGTAGATGTTTTCCAGCACCACGATCGCAGCATCCACGACCATGCCGACGGCGAAGGCAATTCCGGCGAGCGAGATCACGTTGATCGACCGCCCGAGTGCAGCCATGGCGACGAACGAGCCGATAACCGAGACCGGAATTGCGATTGAAATCACCAGGGTTGCGGACCCACTGCGCAAGAAAAGCATAAGCAGGCCAGCCGCCAGCAGGCCGCCGATCCAGATGTTCTGTTGCACCAGATCGATGGCTGAATTGATGTAGGTGGTCTCGTCATACACTTGAACCAGGGTCAGGCCCCGATCAACCAGGTACTCGCGGTTAATCTCGTCAACAGCCTCACGAACACCGGCCATGGTTTCGATCACGTTGGCGCCGGTCTCTCGGTAGACCGGATGCGCCATTGCCGCCTTCCCGAACATCCGAAGCCGAGATGTCGGCTCCTTGTAGCTGAAACCCACATCGGCCACATCGGCGACGGTAACACGAGCGACCCGGCCGGTTTCCGGATCCTGAATTGATCGCAAGACGACATTTCGAACCGACGCGATGGACTCGAAATCTCCGACCGTCCTGACCACGTAGCGGCGCTTCCCTTCCTCGACAGCACCGGCCGAGATCGAGGCGTTCTCCACCCGCAGTTTTGCCGCCACCAGAGGAATTGTCAGCCCGTATCGGGCCAATCTTTCCGGGTCGACGATGACTTGCATTTCACGCTCGGCGCCGCCGTAAATGCGGACCTCGGTAACTCCTTTAACCCGCTCGATCCGGTCCTTTATCACGTCTTCGGCGAGGTCGTGATAGGTGTGGATCGGTGTTTCGTTGCCTGGGATGCGCTGGGTGATCAACCAGGCGATAGCGTTATCTTCAGAGCCGGCGGTATTGAGTGTCGGCTCGTCGACCTCTTCTGGATACCCACCAACCCGGTCAAGACGATTGGCAACCAGGAGCAAGGCCTTGTCCATGTCCTGGCCAACCGAAAATTCGAGCGTGACCCGAGCTCGTCCGGTCTCGGCGCGACTGACGACTGTCTGCAGCCCTTCAACGCCGCGGAGTTCCTCTTCCTGACGGTTGACGATTTCCCGTTCAACTTCGGCCGGCGCAGCGCCATACCAGTTGGTCGTGATGGTGATCACTGGGCGGTTCACATCGGGTGTCAATTGGATCGGGATTGCCTGTAAGGCGACGACGCCAAACATAACGACCATCAGCACCGCCGCGATGACGGCAATCGGTCGCTCGATCGATGCCCGGATGATATTCACGACCCACCCGCCTTAATCGGTTTTACTGCTTGTCCCGGCCGTAGGCGTTCATTGCCGCGGACCACAACTGTTTCGCCGGCTTTCAGCCCTTTCAGAATTTCGAATCGGGCACCGGCGGCCTCACCCAGGGTAACCGGTCGCGGTTGGACTTTTCCGTCGGTCACGACGAAGACCAAGTGTCGACCCTTGCGGGCCAGGACGGCGTCTTTATGCACTGTCACAACCGAGCGTTTGTCGCCGATCGGTATCAAGATCGAGACAGATTGGTTCTCCGCTATGTGATCGTCCTGTTTGGATAGGTCGGGTGAAAACCGAACTGCTCGGGTGCGGGTTCGGGTATTTTCTGCCGGTATTACAGCGCGCACCGAGGCATTAACTTGGAACCCGCCATGCAGAGTTGCAACAACCATACTGCCCTGGACCAGCCCGGCAATCCGGCCCACCGGAATATCAGCCTCGATTTCCAACTCGCGATCATTCAAGAGCGTGACGATCGGATCACCTGCGCGCACGTAATTTCCGCTTAAGGTATGCCGCGCCGTGACGACGCCGGGGTAGGGCGCGCGGATGGTCGTATCTTTCAGGGCGATGTCGGCAAGTTCAAGATTGGCGTTGGCTTTCGCAAGTTCCGCCTCGGCTTCCAAGAGCGCGCTGTTGGCAACCTCCAGATCGCGTTCGGCGTCATCCTGCCGGTCCTGGCGGAAAGCGTTCGACCCTTTCAGAGCCGAGATCCGCTTCAGGGCCTGCTGATACTTGGCGAGGGTCGCGCCGTCGCGCCCAATGCGGGCCGCCGCCCTTTTTGCTTCCGCGACGCGTAGGGTTCGTTGGCTGCGCAAGCGGTCATCCGAAAGCCTGGCCAGGACCGCACCGCGCTTTACCCGGTCGCCGATCTGGACAGGCATCTTGGCGACGCGTTCGGCGATGCGGGTGGCGACGACGCCGCTTTCTCTCGCCACGAACCGGCCAAGCACAGGTGTCGTTTGCGCTAGAATCTCCGAGCGCACCATGTCGACACCAACCGGGCTTGCCTTCTGCGCCGACGCTGGTTGGGCAACGAACAGGGTTGCGCCCAAAAGCAAGGCGGATGCGGTCAGGTTTAATCGCCGCAGGGAAATGCGTTGCGATCGAATTTTCGCGAAACTCATCGCGGTCTCCAGCATGAAAAAGGTGGCATATAACAGGTTGAAATGTCGTGTTGTGCAAGTCCCGATCTCGCGAGCGGTTGGTGATTTAACTCCAAAGCACATATGGGACTGGTTTGGCCCATGTGTTAGACCGGCCGCAAACACGCGCCACAAGCACAGGGAGGAACGATGGCGGGACGAGCGGGAAAGAACACGGCCAAGCGCCGCGAAGGGCTGGAGCAGGCGATCCATTTGCTGCGCTCCGGCGATGGACCGGCGGCCGAGGCAGCATTGGCCCGTTACCTGAAGCGCGCACCCGGCGACCATGAGGCGAGGGCGCTTCTCGCCGGCACCCGTTTGGCCATGGGTCGCATCAGCGAAGCGCTTTCCGACTATGGCGCAGTTGTGGCCGCGACGGGGGCCGATACGGAAGACCGACGCCAGGCGGCCCGGCGGATTGGCCACGTGCTTTCAGCTTATGCACTGCCGGACGATCGGCCAGTGCTCGATCGCCGTACACTTCTGGCCGTTTTGAATTTCGAGGAAATTGACCCGCAGCCGGTGGTAATGGCGGCACTCTTGACCCTCAAGTCTACGCCTCCCTGGCGCCGTGCTTTTGAGCAACTGGAGAAGGCAGGCCCTGATGGCGTGGCTACGCGCCTGCTATCGCGCGAGGGTAGGGCCTCGCTAGCGGATCCATTGGCGATCGCTATCCTGGAACGAGGCATCAACACGGATCCTGGTTTCGAGCAGCTGCTGACAGCTTTGCGTCGCTCCCTCCTGGACAATGCGTTTCCCCCGCATGCGGTCCGTTTCGCCCGATCTTTGGCACAGCAGTGCTGGCTTGATGAGTTTGCATTTGCCGAAAGCGAGGCGGAGAAGACTTCGGTTGAGAGCTTAATTGCGCTCGCTGCATCGGGTGACGCGGGCGATGACGATCTGATCCGTCTGGCACTGTATCGGCCCCTCGTCGATTTTGGGTGGGCCGCCGACCTCGATCCGGCGGAACGGCCTGATCTGGCTGATCTCATTGCGACCACGGTTACCGAACCTCTGGCAGAGCAGAGGATTGCCGGAGCGATCCCTGCGGTCACAGAGATCGAGGCCACCGCTGAGCCGGTGCGCCGTCAGTATGAAGAAAATCCATACCCGAGATGGACCCATGCCTCCCGAGCGGTTGATGGGGCCAGGCTTGAGCCTTTACGGGTAGTCGCGCCGAGTGTTGCATGCGATCAGCCGCTGCGCGTGTTGATCGCCGGATGTGGCACAGGGCGTCAGGCAATTGGGGCGGCGACGGGATATGGGCATGATGCGCGGGTTCTTGCCGTCGACCTCAGTCGCGCCTCGCTCGCCTACGCCAAGCGAAAAGCAGAAGAGTTCGGGCTCGATAATTTGGATTTCCGGCATGGCGATATCATGGAACTTGCCAGGCTCGACAAGCAACTCGACAAGCAACTCGACAAGCAACTCGATGCGCAATTCGACGTGATCGAATGCATCGGTGTGCTGCACCATATGGCGGATCCGGTCGCCGGCTGGCGCTGTCTGGTCGAGCGTTTGGCGCCGGGCGGTGCCCTGTTGATCGGGCTCTACCGCGAGGCGGGCCGCCGTCATGTTGCGGCAGCACGGGCCGAGATCGAGGCGATGGGGTTGTCGCCGACCGCTGACGGGATCCGGGCGTATCGCGCCCATGTTTTGGCATCTGATGGCGATCCTAGCCACATGATCCTGAGAGGATTGCGGGACTTTCATTCATTATCGGGCTGCCGCGACCTGGTGTTCCATGCCCGAGAGCGGAACTACACATTGGACGATGTTGGCAATGCGATCGATGAACTGGGCCTCGTTTTTCGAGGGTTTCAGCTTCCGGAGTTGGTCCTGCGTCGGTTCCGAGAGGCGCATCCGCGTACCGGCGCGGAATACGATCTGGCCGACTGGGTGAAATTCGAGGCGGCCAATCCAGATGCCTTCGACGCGCTTTACCGGTTCTGGTGCGTAGCTTCCACGTAACTCATCCCCCTTGCCTCAAACCGTAAACCCATCATGATTACGGGATGGGTGCGCTGCAACTTTGAGGGCAAGATCATGAGCGAGACAGATCAAACAAACGTTAGCGGCGGTATCAAGGTCTCAGACCTGTTCGTGCGCAGCCTGGAAGCCGAAGGTGTGGAACGCATCTTCGGAGTGCCGGGAGAAGAAAACGCCGACATGATGATGTCGCTGATGGACAGCTCGATTGAGTTTGTTCTCTGCCGACACGAACAGGCGGCCGCCTTTATGGCTGATGCCTATGGTCGGTTGACCGGTAAGGCCGGCGTCTGCCTCGCGACCCTCGGACCGGGGGCAACCAATCTGGTTACCGGCATCGCCGACGCCAATATGGACCGGGCCCCGGTGGTAGCCATCATCGGTCAGGCGTCGTCGGATCGGCTGCACAAAGAGAGCCACCAAAACATGGACTCGCTTGAGATGTTTCGGCCGATCTCAAAATGGGCGCAGACCATCCGCAATGGTGCCTCGACGCCGGAAGTGGTGCGTAAGGCCTTCAAGCTGGCGCAGATCGAAAAGCCGGGGGCCGCCGTGATCGAGCTGCCGGAAGACATAGCCAAACATCGCGTGACCGACCCTGGCCAACTCTCGACCTACAAGGCGCGGCGTCCGGGCGCTGATTACAAGTCGGTGGCGGCCGCCGTCGAGGCGATCGCAGCCGCCAAGCATCCGATTATCCTTGCCGGCAATGGTGCTGTCAGGAAGCGCGCCGCCAAGCAACTTCGCCGCCTGGCGCGCAAAACCGGTATCGGCGTGATCAACACTTTCATGGGCAAAGGGGCGGTCTCGCTCGACGATCCGCATTGCCTGTTCACCATGGGTCTGCAGGGGCGCGACCATGCCTCCAGCATCATGGAGCAGGCCGATACCATCATCGCGGTCGGCTATGACTTGGTGGAATACGCGCCACAGTTCTGGAACACCGGCGCGGCGAAGACGATCGTACATATCGACTTCACCACCTCTGAGGTCGACTCGGCCTATGACGTTTCAGTCGGTGTAGTCGGAGATATTGCGGATGCGCTTTGGCAGATCAATGAGGCGTTGAATACCCGCTTCCACGGCAAGCTGCCGCTGTTCGATATCGCCGGGCGGGCTGAGATCCGAAAGATGATCGTCGATGATCTCCATGCCGAGGCGGCGGACGAGAGTTTTCCAATGAAACCACAGCGCGCTGTGACCGATATTCGCGCGGCACTGGGGCCTGCCGACATCGTGCTGTCTGACGTCGGTGCCCACAAGATGTGGGTATCGCGGTACTACAATTGCATCGAGCCGAACACGTGCCTGATCTCGAACGGGTTCTGCTCCATGGGCTTCGCGCTTCCGGGCGCGATCGGGGCCAAATACGCCCACCCCGACAGCAAGGTGGTCGCGGTCTGCGGTGATGCTGGGTTCCTGATGAATGTGCAGGATTTGGAGACCGCGGTGCGCAAGAAGGTGGCCTTCGTTTGCGTTATCTGGGTCGACGGCGAGTACGGGCTGATCAAATGGAAACAGCAGAACCAGTTTGACGGAAAACATTCCGATCTTGCCTTTGAGAATCCGGATTTCGAGCTCCTTGCCCGCGCTTTCGGCATGTGGGGGCGCACCCTGACGGGCCCTGGGCAGTTCGGCGCGGCGCTGGAGGAGGCTTTGGCCCAGGATGGGCCGGCGCTAATCGCAGTGCCGATCGACTATGCCGAGAACCGAAAGCTGACGGAGAGATTGGGTGATCTGGTCTGTCCGATTTGAGCTTATGGGGCAAGTGGCGCAAGATGTGTAAGGGTAATGCCTGAGTAGGATGGCTCATTATGCTTGTTGGTTCTGCTACGACATCTCAGCGGAACGAAAGCGTTATCGGGACGGATGAACGCATCCTGGTCTCCGATACGACCGCATTTCCCTGGTCGGCGATCGTAAGGGTCTCGGTTACTTTTTCCGATGGCAGCTCGGGCTGGGGTACCGGCGCGATGATCAGCCCGAACGATGTGCTGACCGCCGCCCACGTTCTCTGGGACGAGACGACAAGCGGCTATGTGACCAGTGTGACGATAACACCGGGATTGAACGGGTCATCGCAGCCGTTCGGATCATATGGTGGGACCGGCACCCACGTCTCAACGACCTACCAAACGACATTGAGTTCAGAGCATGACTACGGCGTCGTAAATCTCTCGAGCAATGTCGGCGATACGACGGGCTACTTTGACTACAGCTCTGCCTTTGCCAATGATTTGGAGGACAAGACGGTCAATACCGCCGGCTATCCGGCGGATCTCTCACCAACCGGCGTTCTCATGTATTCCGCCAGCGATCTGGTGGATTTCACCTTTGGCAACCGGCTGTATTATAACGGGTCGCTCGATACGTTCAGCGGGCAAAGCGGCTCGCCGATTTGGATCTACGACACTGAATCCGACACCAGGACACTTGTTGGCGTCCACACGACAGGCGGTAGCTCTTTCAACGGCGGAACACAGATCACGGCGGAGATTTTTGCCGATATCGCAGCTTGGGCTGATGATGGCACAACGAGCACTGGCACGACCGGCACGGACTCGGCGGACAGTCTTGTCGGTAGTTCAGCTGCGGACACCATTTCCGGCCTTGGTGGAAGCGATACGATCGTCGGTGGAGCGTCGGGCGATCTCATTTTCGGAAATATCAACGTTGATCTTTTGTCCGGTGGCGCTGGAAACGACACGATCTACGGCGGTCAAAACGACGGAACCGCCACTCTCGATGCCTTCGGAAATCTGAAAATGCAGGATGGCACAGAGACCATCTACGGCGGCTCGGGCAACGATCTGATCCTGGGCCAGTACGGCAACGAGAGTATTTTCGGTGATGCGGGTGCTGACGAGATCTATGGTGGCCAGAACAGTGATACCGTCTCTGGTGGTGCCGGTAATGACTCGGTCTACGGGAACCGAGATGCCGATACGGTGCTTGGTGGTGATGGTGATGACTTGGTTTTCGGTGGTACTGGCGACGATTTCTTGTATGGCGACAATATCGCGTCCAGCACCGGGTCCGGCTGGGATACCATTGATGGTGGCGATGGCACTGACACCGCCGTCTATCTGAATAATTTCGCGAGCTACAACTTGGTTCGGCTTGGCTCCGATAGCATTAGCGTCAATTCATTTGAGCTGTTGATCAATGTCGAGAATATCCAGTTCGCCGATCAAACGATTTCAACGGATTTGATCCTATGACCCGGGCTCTGATGGCCGTCGTCTGTCTCGCAATTCTCGGCAGTGTTTCTGGGTGTCGGGTTAAGGAGCCGGTGATGGTTACAAGAAAATCCGAGCGCGCGGTGCTCAAGTTCGCCGATACGAGTGTTCGCTCGATTTCTAACAAAGATCACACCATCGCTTTGAGCAATGGTCTCATCGTGTTTGGGGATAGCAAGCTTACCGGCGCAATTTCGGAGGGCACCGTTGCGGAGGTTGTCGTGCTGGAGCGGTTCCCGCCGATTTACGTGGTGCGGTTTGGCGATGGGGCGACCCGCCGGTATCGCTCTCGCAAGAGTGCGCCCTGAGAAAATGGTGACGTGCCGTGACTTCGCTCAAGATTGTGATCCGGCGGCCGGCATGGTCGGCCCGATTTGGCGAAAGGAAGGCGCATTCATTTCGCCCCGGCTCACCGCTCCCCGGCTCACCGCTCCCCGGCTCACCGCTCCCCGGTTCTCCGCTCCCGGCTCTCCCTCCGGTTGGCCGGGAAACGTCAAACTAGGATGGCGGAAGGTTTTGCTGAACGATGTCGAGTTCTAAGTAGGATGACGAGTAAATATTGCCGATAAGAAAAATATGGTTAATGTATCTCTCGACAAGCTGAACAACCGAGCGGGGGCTGGGACTATGACAGCAATGGAAATGGCGCGTGGTTATTTCGCCGCATGGAACGCACGTGACCCTGCCAAGATTGTCGCGTGTTTTGCAGACGGCGGAACCTACAGCGACCCGAACGTACCAGACGGTATTTCCGGGCCGGCGTTGGCGGGATATGCCGGTGCGATGTTCGAGGCGTTTCCCGACTTGAGTTTCGAGGAAGGCAAGGAGACTGAGGCCTCCGATGGCAGCATTACGGCGGAATGGGTCATGAAGGGGACGCAGGACGGCCCGTTTCATGGATTGCCGCCGAGCGGTCGCGCGATCTCGGTCCCCGGGATCGATGTGATCGAATGTAGTAACGCGGGGATAACCAGCGTACGCGGCTATTTCGGCAGCGCCGCCATGATGGCGCAGCTGGACCTTCAGGTCGCGGTGCAGCCGAAGAGAATGGGCCCGGTGCAATTCGGTACATCGACCTATACAAGCGTCGGAAACAAGGCCAAACCGGGTGTGATCGGTGTCACCCAGATCCATCTGACCTCGCCCGAACAGGCCGACGAACTGCGCGGACACAGTCGTGCCATCCTGATGGAGATCGCGCGCATGCCCGGCTTCATCTCCTCGCAAACCAGTGTTTCCGCCGACGGCCACGGGGTTACGCTGACCGCCTGGGAAGATATGGAATCCGCTAAGACCGCAGTACAAGGCTCGGCGCATGCCGATGCCATGAAGGCATTTTTCGACCCGGGCGGGCTCGGCGTCAGCGCCTGGACGAGCCTGTGGACCGAAGGCCAGTTGAACACCCGCTGGCAGCGGTGCGATGCCTGCGAAAAAATGGCGGTGGTGACGGCCGAGGGCACCTGCAAATGCGGCGCGGCCTTACCGGAGGCGCCGCCGTATCTTTGATCTTGTGGTCTAAGCGCCGTCGGAGAAAAGGCCGGTGGGTTTTTCATCAATGCTGAGCGCATTCTTCCGGCCCCAATACTCGGTAACGCCGTCAGTGCCCATGTCCTCGTAGAACGGGACGAGTTCTGTCTCGCCGCGACTTCTGGTGAACTCCATTTCCGGGACACCGGTGCCGCAGGATGTCTGAACCAGATCTATGGTCAGATTGAAGATCTGCCGGCTGCCGGCGAAGTCCGGGAATAACGGTGACAATTCAGCCCACTGCGGATGCCGTGGGTGAATGACATCGGCAGTTCCATAAACCCGCAGGATCATCGCTGGGCCTTCGAAAGCGCAAAACATCAGGGTCATTCTGGGTGTGTCGAGAACATGCGCCGCCGTCTCGTTGCCGCTTCCGGTCAAGTTCAGCCAGACGATCCGATCATCATCGACGATCCGGAGGGTATCCATGCCCTTGGGCGAGACGTTTACCCGCCCATCCCGCGCCGCCGTCGCCACGAAGAACATAATTTGGCGATCAATGAAGGTGCGGAAGGTACGGTTAAGCTTATTTCTGACGGTCATCTTAAGGTCCTCAAAAGGAAACAGCTTTACGGTTCGTCATGCAACGGTTCCATTGGTTCGCATTCGGATTTGGTGGACTATAATCCAACCCTACTGACACCATACTGTCAGCAGGGTTGGCGTGAAAAGCGACTGGCACGAAGACAGGAATCGAACCCATCCGATTTGACGCCCCATCGGCTGCTTGCTAGACGGCTGGGGACGGTCTCGTTCGAGGCCGAGGAGCCTCGGAAGGAAGAGCGCGATGGTGGACTTTGAAAACAAGCAGATGGTTGGACCGGCGATCCGGTTGAACGCGGCCGATAACGTGGCGGTGGCGCGCACCGATATCGAGGCGGGCTTCGCGCTTGCTGGCTCGAATGTGGTGACCCGCGAAAAGGTGCCGGCCGGCTACAAGGTGGCGCTGCGCGATATCGCCAAGGGCGAGGAAATCCTGAAATACGCCGTGACCATCGGTTTTGCCGCTGACGATCTGGCGGCAGGCACCATGTTGCACAATCACAATGTCGAGTTCCGCGAGTTCGATCGCGATTATCGGCATGCACTGGACTTCAAGCCGATGGAGTTGCTGCCGGAGGCCGAGCGCGCGACCTTCCAGGGCTTCATGCGCCCCGATGGCCGGGCCGGCACCCGAAACTTCGTCGCCCTGATCTCCACGGTCAATTGCTCCGCCACTGTGGTGCATGCGATTGCTGACCATTTCACGCCGGAACGTCTTGCTGAGTTTCCGAATGTCGACGGAGTGGCGGCGTTTGCGCATGCGCTTGGTTGCGGCATGGAGATGACTGGCGAGCCGATGGATCTGCTGCATCGCACGCTGGCGGGCTACATCCGCCACCCGAACGTCGCCGCCTCCCTGGTTATGGGGCTCGGCTGCGAGCGCTGTCAGATCGGCGGCCTGCTTGGCACCCAGAAGCTCGCGCCTGGGCCGACCCTGCGGACCATGGTCATGCAGGAGGCCGGCGGCACCCGCCAGTCGATTGAGGCCGGTATCGAAGTGGTGAAGGAACTGCTTGTCGAGGCCAACAAATGCGAGCGCGAGACCGTACCGGCGAGCCATATCTCTGTCGGTCTGCAATGCGGTGGTTCGGACGGCTTCTCCTCGATCACCGCCAACCCGGCACTCGGCACGGCGGTTGAGATCCTTTCACGCCACGGCGGCACCGGTATCCTCTCTGAAACCCCTGAAATTTACGGCGTTGAGCACACCCTGACCTCGCGCGCCGCGACCCCGGAGATTGGTGAAAAATTGGTCGAGCGGATCCGCTGGTGGAAGGATGTTTATGCCGTCGGTCGCGACGTGCAGATCAACGGCACGGTCAGCCCTGGCAATCAGCATGGCGGTCTCGCCAATATCTTCGAGAAGTCGCTCGGCTCCTCGATGAAGGGTGGCACCGGACCACTGATGGAGGTCTACAAATACGCCGAACCGGTGACCACCAAGGGGTTCGTGTTCATGGACACGCCCGGCTTCGATCCGGTATCGGCCACAGGTCAGATCGCCGGCGGCGCCAATTTGGTGGCCTTCACCACCGGCCGAGGCTCGTGCTTCGGGGCCAAGCCCACACCCTCGATCAAGCTCGCCACCAATACGCCGATGTTCAAGCGTCTGGAAGAGGACATGGACATCAACTGCGGGGCAGTGCTCGACGGCGATGCGTCGATGGAGGAAATGGGCCAACAGATCTTCGAATACTTTCTGCATGTGGCATCGGGTGGCGAGACCAAGAGCGAACAGCTCGATCTCGGCCGGCACGAGTTTGTGCCGTGGAATATCGGGATTGTGGGGTGAGGGGGTTGTCACAAGGCCCAGTCGTCATCCCCGCGAAGGCGGGGATCCAGCTCTTTCTTCCGACGTTGGCATGGATTCCTGCCTTCGCGGGAATGACGAAGGCTAGTAAACGCTAACCCATCACCGAATACCCGCCATCGATGACCACCGAGCTGCCCGTGACAAAATTCGATGCGTCGCTGGCCAGGAAGGTAACTGCACCCGCCAGTTCATCCGGTGTCCCGAAACGTCCAGCCGGTGTGCGACCGAAGACACGCTCTTCGAGGTCGTCGACCTGAGCCCGTGCCTTTTCCAACAACTCCGACTCGATATATCCAGGCAGGATGGCGTTGACCTGGATGTTATGCTTGGCCCAGGCGACCGCGATGGTTTTGGTCAATTGCACAATGCCGCCCTTGCTCGCCGCATAGGCAGCCGTGTGCGAGGCGCCGAAGATCGAGTGCATCGAGCCGACATTGATGATCTTACCGCCGCCCTGGGCCTTCATGTGGGGGAAGGCGGCTTGGGTGCAGAGGAAGCCGCCGGTCAGGTTGGTGGCGATGACGCGGTTCCACTCTTCGAGCGTGAACTCTTCCGGTTGCTTCCTGACCGTGATGCCGGCGTTATTGGCCAGGATGTCGATCCTGCCGAAGGCGGAGACGGTAACCTCGACTGCGGCTGTGCATTGGTCCTGGTCGGTAACATCCAGCGGCGTGAAGCGGGCGTTGATGCCGCGCCCGGAAAGTTCCTCCATCGCCGCGTCCGCCTTGGCGCGGTCGCGGGCGCCGATCATGATCGAAGCGCCGGAACCACCGAGGCCATTGGCAATGGCGAGACCGATCCCGCGATTGCCGCCGGTTACCAGCGCCACGCGGCCTGTCAGATCGAATTGCGACATACCCGTCTCCTCACTTTACGGCGGAAATAATTTCGGCCGTACCCTTCATCAAGATCCCCATGTCGGTACCGCTGGCGATCATGTTGTAGCCAGAGCGGCGCATGGATTTGGCGACGACGGGGTCGGCGGCCATGAAGCCCAGACCCTTCTTGTGCTTGTGGCCGGCTGCAGCAATGCGCTTGACGGCTTTCTTGTAGATCGGATTGTCGAACTCGCCCGGGATGCCGAGGAAATTCGTCAGGTCGAAATGGCCGAGCCAGAGCACATCGACCCCCGGCACCGCTGCAATCTCCTCAACATTGGCAAGACCGTGCTCGGTTTCGATCTGCACAATCGCCAGATTGCGGGCGTTGGCCGCCTTCATTTTGGCCAGCGGATCACCCGGCTCATAGTCGTCATGGGCAAATCCAAAAGCCGCCCCGCGTCGCCCTGTCGGCGGATAGCGCATCGCCTCGACCACTGTGCGGGCTTCGTCTGCGGTATTGACCATCGGAACCATGACGCCATGACAGCCGATATCAAGCGCGCGGGCGATGAAGTGGTACTCACCGCGCGGCACCCGAACCATTGGGGCTACGCCGAGCCCGCGACACATCGCGACCTGCTCCTTGATGGTCTCGAGCCCAATGCCGGTGTGTTCCATGTCATAGAGAATGTACTCGCAGCCGGCGAGTTTCATGATCTGAGCGACACCGGGGCTGAAGGACTCAAACAGCATCGTGCCGCGAACGCTCTCACCGGCAAGCACGCGGCGACGCAGGGATTTGGTGGATTTGGCCAAGGGGTTCCTCCTGGATTTGTATTTGGGAACCGTGCCATGAGGTCAGGTGTCGGCGCAAGTTGGAGAACCACAGTGATTTGGTACATATTGCGTTGTGTGTATCGGAAGAAGACGATGTGATGCTGGGATAGTGGGCCTTAGTGTAGTCGGAAAAACGCGAAGCTAATTTTCGAAGAGGAAACTAGGTAACATACTCATTGCTCGATGAATTTCCTGATCAAGTTTACGTAGATCTTCCAAATTATGGGCCACTAGTTGGAAATTTAAGGCCGAGTCACAGTTCCATTCGAACACCGCATTCCTCATATAAAGTGGTCCTTTCCAAGTTGAGAGTCTAGTTTCTAGGCATTCGGTTGTGTGATAATACCCACGGCGCTGGTTACTTGGCCCATAATTACGTTTTCTATACGAGGTGGAGACGTCATTTTTGCAAATCATAGATGCGGCAGCGTCGAAGGCAAAATTGGCCATCGATTTTTCTACCCAGAACATTTTTTTTGAAATGACAAATAGTTTCCCATCGGATCGATAAAACGAAATTGGACCAATGGGGCCGGAAAATGCGGTCTTAATGTCGGAAATATCTATTGCCTTAACATTTCCAAAATCAAATATCAGACTTACCAGGTAGGCATTATTAATTCTGTATAATCTTGAACCATCGTATTTTTTGAAATTGAGAATTGGTTTCATTAGGTTTTCGTAGTTGTATATGCGAATCTCATGGCGCTTCAATATGTATGATTTAAGCAATTCAAGCTTGTTATTATCGATCATTTTATCATGCTCAACACCCACGCATGAGTCTGTGTCGCCGGTTTTCGCAAGACTATGAAACTTGAGAGAGTTTTCAGGCTTCTGGGCGCAATTTATTGAACGATCCCCGACTGGGCAGAATGCGTCGCTTCCGAGCACGGGCCCGCTGTTGAGCGCAAGAAAAAAGATAGTCACTGTTATTAGAGTAAATATCGGACCATTAACCGACGGCGGGGCGAATTCTCGAAATTGCCATCGTATATTGCTCAATGTCGAAAATTTAGGCATAGGCAATGCGCGTCCCTCACACCACCCGGTGCATCAACTCTTCGCCCGCCCCGAGCCGACGGCAGTTATCGGCGGCGACAGCAAGGCTTCTCGCCAGTGTACCGGTGGTGATCCAAGCGACATGTGGCGTGGTGACCACGTTTTCCAGATGAACCAGCGGGTTTTCCGCATCGACCGGTTCGCGGCTGAACACGTCCAGCCCGGCACCCGAAATATGCCCCATGTTCAGAGCTGCGGCGAGGGCGGCTTCGTCGACCAACTCACCGCGGGCCGTGTTGATGACGATGGCGCCCGGCTTCATCTGGCCCAGCGCGTCGCGGTCAAGCCATTGATTTGTCTCGTCGGTCAGCGGCATGTGCAACGAGAGGATGTCTGCCTCGCGCAGCAATTCCTGCTTTTCCTTGAAGGGGTAGGCCACATCGTCTTTTTTCTCGGTGGCGGTGTAGATAATTTTGGCGCCCATGGCGAGCAGGACCGGGGCTAGGGTCCGGGCGACATCGCCGAACCCGGCTAGGCCGATGGTCTTGCCGGCGATCTCACCCAGGTTGCCTTGTAGCTCTGCCGGCCAACCCCACCCCTTGCCGTAGCGCGTCCAGCGATCGAACAGCGGCAACCGACGGGAGACCGATAGCATCAGCCCCAATGTCATTTCCGCTACCGCGCGCGCGTTGGTTCCCGGCATATTGCAGACAGCGATATCGTTTGCCTCTGCGGCTTCCAAGTCGATTGTGTTGACGCCGACGCCGATTTTCTGGATCAGGCGCAGGTTGGGAGCGGACGCGATATGCGACGCCGTCACCGGTTTCAGCACGTGCCAAAGCACGTCGGCACCTGCGATCAGTTCGGCGAAACGCACGTCATCGGCTTCGGGGCAGGGCAACACTTCGATGCCATGCGCCTTGAGCTGGGCCAGTCGCTCGGCCAGCCAGTCGCCGCAGTCGTAATGGAAGACAACCCGCATTACCGTCCCCAGGGAAAATCCGAACGTGGCGGCAAACGGCCACCGGATGAGAGCTGATCAGCCAGACGCAGCCCTTCGTTCCATTTGACCATGCGTTCGGATCGGGTGAAAGACCCTACCTTGAGCTGCTTGATACCCCAGCCGATCGCGAGGTGGACGATCGTGACGTCCTCGGTCTCTCCGGAACGGGCCGAGACAATGCTCTCCCAGCCAGCCGCGCGTGCTGCATCCAGGGCCGCCCTGGCCTCGGTCAACGTGCCGATCTGGTTCGGCTTGATTAAGGCTGTGTTGCACGCGCCGATACTGGCGGCCTCGGTTATGCGTGCAGCGTTGGTGGTCACGAAATCGTCGCCGACCACTTCGACCTGGTTGCCGGCGCGCGCTGTGAAAGCGGTCATGCCGACGTCATCATCCTCGCCCAAAGGGTCTTCGATGGCGACGATCGGGTAGCGACCGAGCCAATCAAGCAACATCTCCGACAGCTCCTCGCTCGAAAGCTCTCGGTCCTCGCGGGCGAGACGGTAGCGGCCATCGCGGCCAAAATCCGTTGCTGCGATATCGAGGGAGATCGAAACGTCTTCTCCAGGACTGAACCCGGCTTTCTCGATTGCCCGGACCAACATATCGAGCGCGTCCTCATTGCCATCGAAGGCGGGCCAGAAACCTCCCTCGTCGGCGACGCCTTGGAGCTTACCGGCCTCTGCCATCAGCTTGCCGGCGGCAATATAAACCTCCGCAGTCCAATCGAGCGCAGTGGCGAAATCCCCGGCTCCGGTGGCGATGACCATGAAATCCTGCAGGTCGACCCGACGACCGGCATGAGCGCCACCGCCGAAAATCTGGATTTCGGGCAAAGGCAGCAGACCGGGTTCGTCGTCGCCAGCAAGATATCGCCAGAGCGGGACGCCTTCAGCGGCCGCCGCTGCATGTGCGATCGCCATGGAGGTGGCGATCAACGCGTTCCCGCCGAGCCGGCCTTTATTGGCTGTGCCATCAAGGTCGATCAAACGTCTGTCGATGCTGGTTTGGTCTCGGGCGTCCATGCCGGCCAACGCGGCTGCGATCTCGTTTTCGACCGAGCCGACCGCCTTGCGCACGTCATACCCGGCGAAGGCGTCGCCACCGTCCCGTAAGTCAACCGCCTCGGCGCTGCCGGTGGACGCTCCCGCCGGCGCAATGGCACGGCCGATCGTGCCACTCGCGGTCGCGACTTCAACCTCAACCGTCGGCCGGCCTCGCGAGTCCCAGACGCGGCGTCCATGTACCCGCTCGATAGTGGTCTTCATCCGAGTAACTCTCTTTCCCAGGCCTGCACGACATCTTCCAGGGTCTCGACCGGATCTTTGAGCAACGCTCGTGCTATCCGTCGGACTTGGTTACGATCCGTTTCGCTGGTGATGTACTCGACTGGCGACTTGCCGTCGACCCGGGCGAGGAAAAGTCCTGGCAAAAGATGTGCTGCCCGGCGCTCCAACCCGGCCTTGTCCTCCCAATCGACCTTGGCGAGATAAGCGGATGTCATGGCTCGAAAACTATCAAGAAATTCCGGCGTCACCTCCGGTGTCCAAAGGCATTTCAGCAAGAAGTGATTGAGACAGAAGGCGAGATCGAAGGCCGGATCACCATACCAGGCGCACTCGGCGTCGAGGAAGACTGGGCCCTCGGGACCAAGCAGAATGTTTTTCGGGCTGACATCGCCATGCACCAAAACCAGCCGGGTCTCAGCCGTCTGGCGCACAAGATCTGCAAATATTTCCACCAGGTCTGGGTGAGCGCGGCCGGTCGCCTCGAGGTATGGCTCAAGCCGAATGGCGTGAAAGATCTCATCCGTCTGAAAGGCACTTTCAATGGATTTACGCCCGGCGGTGCCGGCATGAATTCGCCCGAGTGCGTCGCCCACGGCCGTAGCGTCGGCGGTCTGCGCATTACCGTCCCGCAACTCGGTCTTCCAGAGCCGGTACAGCCCCGGATCGAGCCAGGCCATGGCGAAGAACCCGGCTTCCGCATCATCGCCCAGAATTTCCGGCACGGCGGTTGGTACGATGGCTCCGGCGGTGCGAAACCAGGCGACCTCGTACCGATTGCGTTCGATTGGCGCCTGCCAATCAGCCGCAACCTTGAGTTTCGCCAAGGCCCGCTTGACACAAAATGTCCGGTCGCTGGTTTCGACTTTCCAAATATCGGATGAGACGCCACCAGTCAGGGCGGTGAAGGTGGGAGAATCAATAGGATCCAGCACGTTCATGTGACGGAGGGCATCCGTCAATTCTTGGCCAGGGTTGCTTGAATTCTCGATATCGTTCATATCACCACGCTGGCCGCCAGCCTGTCCGTTGTCATCCTGAAATATGTGTCCTTCAGGGCTCGCTTAGCCCGCACCTCAGGATGACGAGAATTAGGGACAATGGAAATGCTCTAAATATGCAGGAAGTTGAGGTAGTCGTTGACCTCGCGGTGATACTCGTCGATGGCGCGGCGGGTAAAATATTGTGAGCCGCCCTCGGCGTTGTTCCAGTGGTAGGTCAAGGTCAGTAATCCGTAGAGATAACGCAGGTCGATAAAGATCTCCGAGCGGTGCTCCAGGTCATCCACAGATTGCCTGGGACCATGCTGGTTCACGGTTTTGTTGGCATTGAGAGCGTACCAATGATCGCCGAGCCAGATGCAGTACCAGTAGTCAAAATCTGCTTCCGCCTTGGCATGCGCGGTCTGTTGCGCCTTGGCGAGCAAGCGATTAAACGGCACGTTCGAGACATCAAGATGACCGAATGTCAGCTCAAAATCCATTGGCCGGTGAGCCAGAGACAGTAATCGTCGGCGCAGTTCGATCGGATCGTGTGCTTTGGTGCGGAGGCGGCTCGGCTGCAGGTCGGTAGTGTCAACCGTTGCGTCAGCGCCATCATCAAGCAGGATCACGTCCTTGTCCCACTCGGTGAGCGATATCGGGTCGGGGTTGCCACGATAGGGATTGAGATAGTGGAGCGAGCCTCCAAGCACGAACTGTCCCGCGAAGGGGATTGTCGCTTGCGGTTTGAACGCCTGCTTGTGTTCGCGATACCGGTCGAGGCCGATTCCCGTCTTCCAGGCCGCTCGATCTTCGAGCTTTGGCCCAAGATCGTAGAATGTATGCGGATAGCTGCCGGCGCCGGTATAGGGCATCAAGGCAATCGTCGGCTCCGGGCAGAACGCTTTCATGCGCTGGACATGCTCGGGATTGAACAGATTATCGTTCAAGTTCAGGACAGAATGGCCGCCATGCTTAACCGCGATCGTGCTGTCTATATCGCGTTGGTGGGCGTGGTTCGGGAAGATTGCGATCTCTGTGTCGCCGACTGAAAAACTGGTGACAACCTGATGCGGGATGCCATCAATCTTCATTTTGCGAGCCAGGAAGTTGTCCTGATAATCGCCAATGATCACCTTGGTATCTGGGTAGAACTTTAGGTATTGGTGCAGGAATTTGATGTCGTAGTGGTCTTGATGGATATGCGAGACATAGAGCAGATCCGTCTCGCCAATCCGTTCGAACAGGTCGTCGAAAAAGGGGAAGTGGAACCAGCTCCCGTCGTGGATGCCTTGGGTTACCCACGGATCACACAGCACGCGAACATCTGGCGTGCTGATCATCACACAGGCTGAGTAGATGTACCGCACCTTTACGGACATGCGTCGTCCCCTTCCCCTCGATTTTCGGAAACGAAACCGGTCTAGGTGTGGTGGAACATCAAACGGTTTACGTAGGCCAGATAGTCATCTGGAACGGCGTCGCCGTACGCGGCGGCGTGTTCTGTCCAGAACCTTTGATTATCGATCGGAGCGACCTTGTCCTTGATTGTCGGCAGCATGGTGTAGAGCGATTGGAACACCAGTCGATTGTGCGTCTTCGGCAACAGGCCTTTATGGATGCCGGCTGTATTGACCAAAAATGCCTCGCCGGCCTTGCCGGTAATGTAGGCGATGTTTTCGGCACCAAAGAAATCCTCGACATCCGCATCCTGCTTACGCTGGGCCCGCATCATTGCCATATAGCCGTCGGCTTTTTCTGGGTTCAGTTTTTTCAAGGCCTCGTAACGTTGCCAAACGACGTGATTGAATCCAGATCCCTTTGCATAGACATGTGGGCCATTGTCCATATCGACATCGGTCAGAAAGACGAACAACTTGCAAAACCGGTAGCAATGTCGGTCGATGTGAAAGAGCTGTGCGTCCTGCGGAGCCTCGCGCCCGGCAAGTGACCACCAAACCGCGTGATACATCATGGTCGGCGCAACACCGAGGAATGCTTGCGCCCGTGCCAACACCCTTGGGTCCGATGCAAAGCGAGCGAGATGGGGTGTGGTTTCGACAACGTCATCATTGACATGCGCGACATGCACCGTCTCCGGCGCGTCTGCAATTAGGAAGTCACCCTTATCCGGTGCCCATCCATCATGTGCTTTCCCGGCATCCACATGGGCGCGAATCTCCGCCAGTTCTTCGTCGCTTACGATTTTGCCTAAACTGCAAAATCCATTCTCGCGCATACTCTTAACGTCGTCGGCAAGGCTATCATCGCCCTCCGGACGGAGTTGAGGAAATTTGAGCTGACTGTTGAGAAATTTCGCAACAATTCCGGCAAAATGCTCATAGGTCCTGAGATCCACGCTATAGCGCATATGCAATAGGAACTGTCGGTACCACTCCGGATTTTGATAGTCGAAAAAATCGGCTTTTGGCGTTGAGTTGTTCGCGCTCATGTCCATTACCTGATCCTTTTTATTTTGGCGGTTTTGCCGTTCCCCTCCCAGAGACCCACTTTAGAGTATGATCTAGTACGGCGGTTGGCCGGCGTCATGCAAGCCTCAAAACGTCGCAGGTGGATAGTGGCCATTTGGCCATGAGGTTGCAAAGGGTCCCACACGACCGTATACCGAGATCCGTGCAATGCCGAAAGGGCGCGTGATGAACGAGCAGGCCGTCAAGGAACCGCCCGCACTGCAGGCGACGGTGCAAATGAGCCAGGCGGTGCCGTTACCCGCACCGCTCTCGATGCTGATTGACCCGGCAAATGGCTGCAATTTCCGCTGTACGTTCTGCCCGACCGGCAATCCCGAAATGTTAAAAGAGGTTGGTCGCCCAATCGGGGTGATGAAGTTGCCGATGTTCACCAAGATCGTTGAGGGCATGGCTGCCTTCCCGACTCCAGTGAAGACGGTGATGCTGTACAAGGACGGTGAGCCGCTTTTAAACAATTGGCTTGGCGATATGATCGCATTGATGAAGCAGCGCCGCGTGGCGCTCCATGTTTCCACGACGACGAACGCCGCCCTCTTGAACGAGACGCGCGCCCGTATGCTCATCGAATCCGGTCTTGATTCGATCCGGATCTCGGTCGAGCACGTGCATGACGAGGGGTATCGCCGGATTACCAAGACCTTCTCGGATTACCAGATGATCGTCGACAATGTCGCCTTTCTGCATGCCGAGAAAGCTCGCCTTGGCAGCCCGCTGCAGATCCATGCGAAGGTCGTTGATGCTGGCCTCACGGAGTTGGAGAAAGCGAAGTTCATGGCCGATTTCTCACCGATCTCGGACCACACTTCCATCGATTCGATCATGGGTTGGTCAAACACCGGTACGGACGACATGATGCTGGGGCTCGATCCTGAAACTGGCATCGATGGTGTAACGCCCCTAAAGCGCAATCGGGTGGTCTGCCCTTCTCCATTCAAAACTCTCGCTGTGAATTTTAATGGCGAGGTTTCGGTTTGTTGTGTCGATTGGAGCCACGATACCGTCGTTGGCGACCTCCGTGAAGAAAGCCTGCTCGACGTGTGGGACGGGGCCCGTCTGCGGGCGTTTCGTCTGGCACACCTGAAGGGCCAAAGAGCGACATTGAAGGCCTGCGAAAACTGCCAGTACATGCAAGGCTATGGCGCGGACTCGGACCTCGACGATGTGGCCGATGCGGTTGCTGCCCGTATTGAGGCGCAGGACCCGACTATGACGCAAGGCCCGACTTTGACGCAGGACCCGAATGCAACGCAAGGTTTGCCGAGCGATCGTGGATGAGCGCGATTGTTGATGAGTTGGTGCGAGATTGGCGTCAAGCTGGGGTTGGCGAGGGTGATGTACTGCTCCTTCATTCCAAGACCAGTCGCCTCCTCCGCCGGGTTCTGCGGGCCGACCGCTCGGCCGGATTGCCGGAAATTCTGAACTCGTTCCTTCAAGCACTCGGCCCTGACGGAACCCTCTTGCTGCCGTTGTTCAATTTCCAATTCACCCAAGGCACACCGTTTGATATTCGCCATACCATATCCGAAATGGGCGCCCTGACCGAAGCTGGGCGCGCCTACTCGGGGGCGGTAAGAACCGGCCATGCGATCTACTCGTTCGCGGTGATCGGTGCCGAGGCGGAGCGCTTTCGCGGGCTCGCAAACTTCACATCTTATGGGGCCGATTCTCCGTTTCAGATGTTGCGTGATCTAGGCGGCAAAATCGCTGTGCTTGATCTTCCAGATCAGAACGCGATGACGATATACCATCATTTCGAGGAAATCGTGGAAGCGCCATACCGCTATCACAAGGTCTTCCGTGGGGAGTGGTTGGATGAGCGTGGCTTGGCCCAATGGCGCGAGTTCGACATCTATGTTCGCGGCGAAGGGGTGGTAACGCATGTCGACCCGATGGGTGAGATACTTTGGGAAAAAGGTCTGTATTCTGGTGACCGACCGGGCGAGGGCTGCGGCCTCAGAGTTATAGATGCAAATGCCATGTTCGATGCTACGGTCGACGTGATCCGCAAGGGCCAAGCGCTCGGTCATTTGTATTTGAAGGAAAGCGACCTATGAGCGAGGCGGTGTTCGACAATGGCGAATTGATCCACGCCTGGGCTCGGGAGTTGTTTCCGATCAACCGCTCCATTACGGGGGATGGCTTACGGCAAACACTGAAATTCATTTCTGACAAAGTCGGCGGAATGGAAATTCACGAGGTGCCGAGCGGCACCCCGGCCTTTGATTGGACCGTACCGGATGAGTGGTCTGTGACCGAGGCTTATCTCGAGGATGACAATGGCAATCGGATCGTCGACTTCGCTGACAATAACCTACATCTTGTCGGGTATTCGGAACCTGTCGACTGTTGGCTTGAGCTTGACGAGTTGCAGCCGCATCTGCATTCCTTGCCGGAACAAACCCTCGCAATTCCGTATGTAACGGCCTACTACCACCGGACTTGGGGTTTCTGCCTGACAGATACTCAGCGACGTCAGCTAAGGCCCGGGCGCTACCATGCGGTGGTGCGCTCACGGATTGAGCCGGGTTCACTGAGCTATGGCGAGCTTGTATTGCCGGGAACCGAGCGGTCTGAAATTCTAATTTCAAGCTATGCCTGCCATCCTTCAATGGCGAATAACGAGCTTTCCGGGCCCTTGGTAGCAACAGCGTTAGCGCGCTGGTTGCAAGGAATGAATGCGCGACGGTATACCTATCGGTTTGTGTTTCTGCCGGAAAATATCGGATCAAACGTTTTTCTCTCGCGAAACCATGAGTATCTCCGTGAGCATGTCATTGCTGGATTTATTCCAACATGCATTGGCGATGAGCGAACCTATTCCATGGTTGCTTCACGGCGGGGGGATACCTTTGCCGACCGAGTGGCGCGCCACGTTCTTAGGCATTACACACCGGGTTTTCAGGAATACAGCTTCCTCTGGCCGAACCGAGGCAGCGACATCCGCAACTATTGTAGCCCCGGGATCGATCTTCCCGTGGTCGATGTGATGCGCTCAAAATACGGTACGTTTCCTGAGTATCATACTTCGCTTGATGATCTGGACCTGGTTACACCGACCGGACTTTCGGGGGGCTTCGCCGCAATGCGGCACATCGTCGAGGTGCTTGAGCGCAACCGGGTCTATGCCCCTGCAATCATGGGCGAGCCAAGGCTCGGGCCACGCGGACTTTATCCAAAAATGAACCAGAAAGGTGACGGTTATGGCAGGGAGCTGACAGATCTTATGAATGTCATCGCCTATGCCGACGGTGAGCACGACCTTATTGCTCTGGCAGACCGTATTGGAACCGGGGCTATCACATGTGCCGATATCGCCGACCGGCTGGTCGATGAAGGAATTCTTACGATTGCTGACCAAGCGGGCCACGGTCCGAGCTCATCATAAACAGGCTGTCGCCGAGGGTTCTGATATCGAAGTCATGTGGCTTGCCCGCAGCTTTCCTCAGACCGTTGATTTGAGTTCGGATTTCAGCCTCACCAATGGTCATTTTTTCACGTAGGTAATCCGGGCGGGTTAATTCCGTCAAATAGCCCGGGTCATTCCAAAATTCTGGAATTTTTTGGTTCAATTTTGTCATCGGGAAAGACTTTGCGATTGCTTCCGCCATCTGCTCGAAAGCGTATCGATCATCAATGGCGCCGATATTGTCGTGCATCACGGCCATCAATTGTTCGCGGGTCTCAGCGAACAGATCTCTCGTTCCTGTACGCAATAGTTTCAGAACACCGGTGGCGTCCGCCGCGGTTTTTACTCTCAGGTTCACCTGGTTGGCGAGATAGAAGCTGTGCCATCGCGTTTCGTCCGGACAGAGGGACATGGTCCGCACACCCATCATCTGGCCTTCAACACCAGTGGTGCAGCCAGTGTTGACCATCGCCTCACAAGCCATCATCCAAGGAATATGATCACTTCGTGGAACAATCGTGACGGCCGGTTTGTCAGCGCATACGTCAATCCAGTGCTGCGGGTCCTCAGAGGGGTGTGGGCGTAGAACAATCCGCTGACCCGGCATTTGCGTGGAAATCTCAGAGATCAGTGTCTCAATTTCACGCATGTTCTTTCGATCATACTCCAGATGCTCCTCGAGAAGGATGTTATCATCTTCGTTTTCAGGATCTATCCAACCGATCCGTATCAGGACGTTGCGGTATTCTTCTGTGCTGCCCCATCCCGAGTTCACGCCGGCGGAATTGGTATTGATCAGCACGAATGGTCCGTGCTCGGCGCGTATTTCAGCGACCTCGTCGTCATAGACAGTCAAGAATTCAGGCCGCAACAGGTCCAATCTTGGGTTTCCGGTAATCGGCAGCCGCCGCTCCGGTAACCCGGTATGCCGCATGAGTTCGCGTTGATGAACTTCACCAAGGGTGAATATCCGAGATGCTCTTAATCCGGCTTCGGGGTCGACGTCCTTGGTCATCAAGAATGACTTGGCGACACCCAAAGCCTCCTCATCATTCGATACCGGCATATGGCCCAGATTAATCGCGAATCCCATGTTGTGGGTTTGGACTTTGTTGAGGCCTTTGAAAACCACAACTCCTTTTGGAGAAAAGCGAAGATTTTCATTCAGCAGCCATTGTTGGCCGATAATTACCGTCAGTCCGCGATCCGCCAGTTCGCATGCGACCAAGAGTTTCGAGGAAAGTTCACGACTGCGGTTTTCGACCGATAGATAGACGACCGGCATAAGCTTCAAGTTCGATGAATTCACGACGACCATTTTGGCTCTATTCCGGTGAATTTGGGTCGGACGCGACTAGAGAGGCGTGCCGGCGCGCCTGCTCAAGGATTTCATCGATACCAGCGTCCGAGGAAATTTCAGAAGCTATCCATTCGGCTCGGGCTAGGTCCGCTTCTGTATCGATCGTCAACGCGACCCCGGACAAGTCCTCGGATTCGGGCGCGACGTTGTCGATTTTGAACTCTGTCGGATCTCGGTAGGCAAGGACGGTCACGTGTTCTCGGTCCGCGGGGTCGTCGCTCGCTTCGATAATCCGACGCAATGCGGCGACAGCAATCACTTCGACACTCATGCCAGGCGGAAACCCTCGTGGAAAGACGTTGGTTACAATATCCGCGTCTCCGGATTCAAATCGCTGCATCATGGATTGTATCAAGGATGGGTCAATAAACGGGCTGTCACCGCTAATACGAACCAGATAACCCAACCCATACACCTCGGCACAAGCAAGGCAGCGCCCGGCAACATCATTGACTGAGCCTCGGAACACGGAAATCCCTTCGCCCGAGACAAATTTGGCGATTGGGTCGTCGATCTCCCGATCGGAGGTCGCGACGAGAATTGCGTCCGCAGGAACCGCGAGACGAACCCGGTCTATCACCCGGCCAAGCAATTCGCGCCCGGCGACTGGTCGGAGGGCCTTGCCAGGCAGGCGGGCAGAGTCGAGCCGTGCCAGGATTACGACCGCACCAGGTCCGCGTGAGAGTGCGCCCTGGACGTCGGCCTCTGGGCTGCTATCTCTGATCGTCACTTGCGGGATCCGACTACCTTCTCCCATTCACCGATATACCACTCGCAATACTGCCGGTAGCCCTTTTCAAGCGGCCATTTCGGATGGAAGCCGAGCATCTCGTTTGCCCGATCCATCGACAAGGTGCCGCGGATCGGTCGATCGTTTGAGCGGTCGCGAATCTCCAAATTCACATCGGGCACGAATTCTTTGACGATCTCAGCCAACTCACCGATCGTTCGGGCATTGCCGAATGTCAGATTGAACGTGGCCGATACCTCGCGACCGCCGAATAGACCAACCGTCCGGACCATGCCTTCGACCAAATCGTCGATATAGGTGAAGTCCAACCGTCCGTCTCCGCCGCCATCGAGATAAAGCGTCTTGCCGGCCAATGCATTCTCGATGAAAGCCTGGCTCACCCGGCGACTGACGCAGCGTTCGCCGTAGAGCGCGCTTGGCCGGACAATGGAGACCCCAAGACCGTGCTGGTGGCAGTAGGTCCGCAAAAGGCGCTCGCCCATATACTTGGCGTTGGCGTAAATACCGCGCGGCCTTGGCCGGGTTGTCTCATCCACAGTCGGCGTTTCGAAATCGCCATAGACCGTGGAGGAAGACAAAAACATCACGTTGTCGACCTGATCGTGATTCAGGCGGCAAAGCTCCAGCACGTTTCGGAGCGTCGTGAGTTGCAGATCGAAGCACAACCCGGGATTCTTACGCGCTTCAACCGCGCTGGAGATGGCCGAGAGGTGAACGACCTTGGTTGGTTTGAACTCATCGAAAACCTGCGCCAGATCGGAGAACAGACGAGCATCGACGTTGCGCATCTCAACACCCGCATCGCGCATCATATCGAAGCGATCCATCAGAAAATGGATGTTGAGCTTGCGTTTCGTTGGGTCACCGCGGTCGTGGTAGGCGTTGTCGACCATGGAGTTCACGACCATGTTGTCGGCGACCATGGTCTCGATACCGTTGCGCCGCAGCTCTAGGGACATGTTGTGGCCGATGAAGCCGGCCCCGCCGACTAACATGACCCTTTGGCCTTTCAGCTTGTCGATGACGCTATCGTAGGGAATGTTGCTCATAAGACTTTTTCTCTTTTGTGGCGGGAGACGCGCTTAAGTGCGCTTTGCGGCGCGAACCGCTTGTTTGACAGCATTGCCGATGCGTTCCGCATCGCCTTCGGCGAGATGGGGCCCGACCGGCAGTGACACGGTCTGGTCGGCGAGCCATTCTGAAACTGGGAACTGGCCGGTCTTGTAACCGTATTTCTCACGGTAGTAGGTCATCAAGGGCACTGCACCTGGATAGTGCACCGAGGTGCCAATGCCTTGCGCGTTCAATTCCGCGACAACGGTATCTCGGTCGACCGAGCCGTCTTCTGGCATAACCGCGTTCAGGCAATAATAGGTCGCCTGCGCCTTGCCCCGGGTCGACTCGAACACGGTGACCTCGTCGATCTCGCTTAACACAGCCTTCAGCGACTTGAAGTTGGCCGCACGCTGCGCTTGAAACCCATCAAGCTTGCTCATCTGCGTCAGACCGACGGCGGCTTCGACCTCATTCATGCGGTAATTGTAACCAAGCACATTGACGTCATAGATCCCGGGTTTGGCGCGCTGGCCGAGCATCTTGTCATACCCGAAGGCCTTTCGCTGGCGAAGCGTCGCGGCGAGTTCGTCGTCGTTGGTGGTCATCATGCCACCCTCGATCGTGGTCATGTGTTTGACCGGATAGAATGAGAAACACCCCGTGGCGCCGAAATTACCGACCTTGCGGTTCCCGTAGGTCGCATCAAGCGCGATGGCGCAATCCTCGACAACGAAGGCACCAGCCTTGTCCGCTATGGCGTTGATCTCATCCATTTCGCAGGGCAAACCGAGGAAATGGACGACCGTGACTGCTCGGGTCGCGTCGGTCACCGCATCCGCGATGCCGTCCGGATCGATATTACCGGTGTCCGCCTGGACGTCGACAAAGATGGGTTTCGCTTGGCAGTACTCAGCAGCGTGCGCCGTGGCGACATGGGTAAAGGCCGGCACCACGACCTCATCGCCTGGGCCGACATCCTGGGCGAAAAGCGAGAGATGCAGGCCGGCTGTGCAAGACGACACGCTGATCGCGTGGGCTGAGCCCGCACGTTCGGCAAAGGCGGCCTCAAAGTCGCGGGTGACTTGGCCGTGCACCAGTTGTGGGCCCTGTAGAACCTTGACCACGGCATCTATTTCGTCCTGGTCCAACATCGGTTTGCCGAAGGGTATCGAGGTACTGCTCATCATTCCTTGCCTGTGTTCTAATTAGTCACTCAATTTTGTCAGATCTGGTAGTTGACCTTGACAGTCCTGCCGCTCTGGACGGACTCCCACGCGGCAAAACAAATATCCATTACCCGAAAGATGTCCCGGGCTCCAACCAGGGGTTCTCGACCCTCGCGAATTGCGTCAATGAAGCCCGGTAACAAATCGCCCTTTCTTATACCGGGATAGGGCGTTGTCACAACATGCTCGTTTGCCGCATCGTCGCCATCGAAGAGCTTGGCGTTGGGAGTATCGTTTACGAAGGTCTTCTTCGTTCCGTACACATTCAAGGCATGTAGCTGGGTGCGTTGCGGACCGAGGATCGACATATTCTTGGCGATAGCACCACCGTCGAACCGCAACAGATTGATGATTGTGTCGGGATACTTGTACTGGGTTCCAGCGGTAAGGATCTGATTGCCCATGCCGGTAACCTCAACCACCTCCTGGCCGATCAGCCAACGCATCAGATCGATCAAATGGATGCCGCCGCCATAAGTGACGCAGTAGAAATCCATTTTGCCGCGCCAACCCTCGGTCAATTTCCAGAGGATCTGGTGAATATAATCACCTTCCATGGCGACGATATCGCCGAAGTCGCCGGCGTCGATCCAGCCTTTGAGTTCCTTAAAGCGTGCCGAGTGGCGCAGGATCAGGTTCGAGGTGATGAACTTGCCGCTGTCCTGTTGCGCTCGGAGCAAGCGCTCCGCGTCACCGCGATTGAGCGCCACTGGCTTTTCGACCATCACATGCTTTCCGTTCTCGAAAGCAGAGATGGCTTGTTCGACATGATGATCATCGTAGGAGCAAATCGAAACGATATCGATGTCCGGGTTCTCAGTGATTGCTTTGTAGTCGGTATGCCGGCTTGAGATGCCCTGGCGATCGGCGACCTCGGTCAATTGCCCGGGGTCGATATCGCAAAGGGCTACGACCTCGACACCCTCGATCTCGTTGTAGGAAATCGCGTGCTGTTCGCCGACCCCAAGTCCAATGACACCAACTTTGAGAGGTTTGCTCATCGCGAGATGGCCTTTGCCGAAAGATGAAACGTCGATTGCCTGGATACCATCTGGAATCCCTCAGATTCATAGAGTGCCAAGGATGCCTCGTTGCTCGCTTGGGTGCCGACGCGCATCGTGGTCGCGCGGCCTATATAATGCCTGAGAGCGGCGCGCACCAGATCGCGGCCAACACCGCGTCGTTGAGCGTTTGGGGCCGTTGCGATCAGATCTATCACCGCGACCTCGTCACGTAACAAACAAAGGTTAAAGCCCGCAACCACTTGGTCTCTCTCGGCAACAAAACAGGTATCGGCGCGTCCGGCTAAATCGTTTCTTGTCCAAGCCGCTTTGATGTCGGCGGCGACATGTTTGGTCATAGGATCGGCATGGTAGCGGTCGTGTGAAAAGGCGTGTTGGGCGATCTCAGCGCACCCGTCAATGTCGGTTTCCTTTGCCATCCGAACCGGCTCGCTCGGGCCCGGGGCGGGGTGGTTGAGATCGCGCTGATAGGTGATCAGGCGCTCGACCAAACGAAATCCGGTGTCGGAAAAAACACCGGCCTTCGTCTCATCCACTCGGGCGATGACCAATACGGCGGCTTCGGCGACGGCCCATTCCTCAAGACTTCGCAGCAGGGTTGCGTCGGGCGAAGGGTCCAACAACCGATACACCGGACCACCGAGAAAGCCTTCGTCAAACGGTTGGCGGTCGAGATTAGAAAGGTCAAATTCGCCAGTCAAACCGCCTCCATTTCCGATAACCAGACTTCGAGGTTCAGGAGCTGCCAGAAGAACATCATGTGGTTCTCACGTGCGGCACCGGAGCGTACGATCCGGGTATGCTCGTCCAAGAGAGTGTCGACGGCGTCCAAGTCATAGATGCCTCGTTCTCGGAAAGCACGGGACGCAAGTGTGTCACGCAGCGCCTCGTAGTTAGGGCCGCCGGAGAACCAGACATGCGCAGGTGCGTTCCAGCCGGTCTTGGCAATTCGATTTCGAGTTTCGTCCGGCAGAATGCCGTCCATGGCCTCGCGCAGCAACCGCTTGGTGACCCCGTCTCGAATTTTCATGTCGCCCGGCACTCGAAACATGAACTCGATCAAGCGGTAATCGAGAAACGGATCGCAATTGATCATGCCAAACGCCTGGGTTTGCCGGTCTTCGGCCCGCAAGCAGCATGGGGTCGTCTCGCGGCGCAGGTCTTGATAGGTCCGGTTGCGCATCCAGCTCTTGAACGGATGATCGAAAATGACCTCGAAACTTGCGAGATCGTAGAAGTCGCGGTTGATTGCCGGGTAATAGCGCGTCATGCGATCCATGTCGGGGCGAACGATACCTGGCTTGTCTGGGTCGGTTACGTGATCCATCACCGAGAAGGCGACATCGCGGAATTTCGTGTGGATGGGGTGATCGTGGTGTTGGACCCAGGCCACTATTTCACCTTCCAACTCCGGTAAGCGGCCGGCCTGGCGGAGGTCAGCGAAGTGATAGAAAAAATACTCGTACTCACCGGCGTTGAGCTCATCGCCGCCGAGGCCGCCAAATAAGGCATCGAACCCCATCTCGCTCACCTGACCGGCCAACAGATAGTGTGAGAGCCAGGTCGCGGTGGCGACGGGTTCGTCATTGGCTTGGATCATGCCCGATAGCGTCGCCATCAAGTCGAACTCATCGACCCGGATCGGGTGCCACTCCTCGGCCACGTCATCAAGAATTGTGGCGATTTCATCGCGCTCGTCGAAGGTGCTGTCGGAATAGACGGAAGAGAACGCGTGCTGCTTTTTGCCGCTGACGCGGACTGCGGACGAAATGACGGACGAGCTGTCCATGCCGCCGGACAGCGTGAAGGCCGGGTTCTTGAAGGCGCGATGCCGCCGGGCGACTGCGTCGACCAGTAAATCCCGGTACTGTTCCGCCAAGACCTCTCGCGGTTCCTCAAAGAGCGGCAAATCCTCAAGGTCCCAGTATTTTTCCAAACGAACTCCCGAAGCATCGGCCCGCAGGATAGAGCCGGCGGGAAGTTGGCTCACACCTTCGTAGGGCGAGTCCTCTGGTCGGTTGTCGAAGAAGCGATAATGCGCCCCGGCGAAAAGCGCCGCAAAACGTCGGTTGACCTCGGGACGGACCCCTGGCGCGGCACGCAATGCGCTTGCACGCGACCCAAATGCGAGCACATCTTTTCCCTGGGCGTAGTAGACGGGGCGTGCGCCAACCCGGTCGCGACCGAGCCAGAGTGTTTCGGTGATCTTGTCGTATAACGCGATCGCCGCATCACAATTCAGACGGCGCATGGTCTCTTCAAATCCATGCTCTCGATAGAGTGCTGCCACGATGTTGGCAGTCCCAGTCGTGGCCCCCGTTTTCAGTTCGTCATCATTGAAGATGTGTCCATCAACGGCGATCAACAATGTGTCGTCCTGCAGCGTGCCGTTCTCGTCGTCGCCATGCCATGAGATCGCGCAACCGAGGAGCTTCAGTTTCCGCGACGACCAAATTTGAGCCGCATGCATGCGGCTTGCGAGCTCTGGCAACAGGTGGTTCGCAGCGTCGCGTTCGGTGAAGGATACGACCCCAACTAGGCGTGACATGGCGGCTCCGAGACGTCTTGAATCAAGCCTTCCGGTCGGCGACCAGGAAGGACCAATAATGCAGATAATCGATCGACTTATAGGGCTCGCCGCCGGTGTGTTCGTCGGTCACGAGGCGCGAGTTGAAGCCATGATCGACGATGAAAGCCCGAACCTCGTCTAAGTCATAGTGATTGACGTGAACGCTAAGATCGGCCCCTTCGTCAAGGTGTCGGTCGGGGAGATATTGATATTGCCCGCCATGCTTCATCGACTCGCGCAGAATTACCGACTTACGCGCCATTTTCAGAAAGCGTTCCAGCGGTCGGTGATAGTTGTCGATGTGGCTCAAAACATTGATGCAGATGACGTGATCGACCTCGCCGTCTATATCGTCAAACGTGGCGTGGAGCAGACGCTCCGATGGCAAACCGAATTTGGGCAGGATCTCACGACCCATTTCGATGAAGCTGGCAGTGGCATCGACGCCCCAATACTCAACATCGATCCCGCGTTTAACCAGAGAATGATAAAAAATGCCGCTGCCGCAGCCGGCGTCCAGAACCGTATCTCCCGGTTTGACCCGCTCGGCCAGCAAGTCCGCTGCTTGAGAATGGGCGGTCATCTCTTCTTCCTGACCCAGGGTCCGCCGCCGGTAGAGCTCGTGCACGTCGCTCGCATGCTCCCAGGTCCAGTACGTGTCCCGAGCATCGGTGCGGATCGGACATCCGGTCATTTTGGCCTCTTGGCGGAAATAATGAAGGCTGATGCCATGAAGTGGCCGCGCCAATCCTCAGGATCGCTTTCCATGGCGACGCTGGATTTGATGAACAGATCCGGTGCTTTGCCGCCAAACATCGGTGGCAAGCTGTGGAAGTGGTAGAACAGCACGCGGACATCGACCAATCCGGCCGCTTCGAATTGGGATTTTAGGACAATCGGATTATGGGTGCGCGAAACCACTTCGTCATACCCCGGCTCCCCGTCCTTGCCCTTGCGGATTGGCGGGATGTCGGTCCGGAACATGCCTTCCAATTCGCCTAACGCATCGTCAAGTGCCGCTGTTTCACCGCCGGCCTGGCCGCGAAGGGCCGCCGTATCGATCAGCTCATTCATGAAAAATTCATGGCTGTAGCGGTTCATTGTGAAGAGCGAGAACAACCCGTTGCGGGCCTCGGCCAGAACCAAACCACCCGGGCACACCGAATCCCGCAAATTGGCGATTAGGGTCTCATCGGCTGCCGCTGGGATATGCGGTGTGACACCAAAAGACAGGGCTGCATCGTAGCCGTCCTCCGGGGAAAGTCCTGCGCGCCGATGGTCGTCTGCTTCCAAAGCATTGCCGAGCCAGACTTTGGCATCGTCCAGACCGTTCTCGCGGTAGGTCCGTTTGGCGACCTCGATCATCTCAGGCGTCAGGTCGAAGCCATGCAATTCCAGATCGAGCTCGAACAACTCGCGCAGCATTGAGGCCGGCCCGCAGCCGGCATCCAACACCATCCGGGCTCCAACAGCGGTTAGCTCGCGCTTGACGATGTCGATTTGCACCGGCGGATAGGGGGCACCCTCACCGTAGTAATCACGGTGATAGCTTTCGCCCCAGGTCGAGTAGCACTGTCGAACCGCCTCCAGCGTGCGTTCGGTTTGATTTTGGTCGTCCTGGCTCATTCGGTTCTCTTATTGCTGATCCGGCGCCGCCTCAAGGAAGGCGCGCAGGGTAAATTTCGTGCTCGGCTCGCGAATTCTCTCCAGGCTCAATACCCGAAACCCGGCGGCGACCGCCAGCAGTGCCAGAGAGGCGAGGCTGAAGACGTGATGATGTTCGATAAAAAACTCTTCGCGCCCCGGCCCATCATCGGCGGCACCCTCGCCATCCGGTAGTTCGACATAAACCACTCCATCGGGCGCAAGACAGCTATGTGTCCGCCTCAGCATGTCGATTGGGTCGACGACGTGTTCCAGCACCTTATTGAAGCTGACCAGATCATGGCGGCCGAGCGAGCCGGGCTCTGCTTCCAGGAAGTCGGCCGTGATCGCCTCGACGCCTGCAACCGAACGGGCATGTTCGGCAGCTCGTTGATCCGGGTCGAGCGCGGTGCAGCGCCATCCGGTCAACCGCATCGCATAGGGGAAGACAGCCAGGCCCGAGCCGACGTCAAGACAACTCGGCGCCTCTTTCCCGTCCCAGGCAGAATGCGTGGACCGAAAGGCCTCTATGCAGGCAACCCGCCCGGTGTTGTCGGAGCGCTCTGACGGTAGACCGATAATTTTCTCGAATGTCCGGCGGATGCCGTCGGCGTCGGAATATGTGGCGTCAACATAAGCGCCGTCATAGAGCGCCGAGAGGTCCATGTCGCTGTTCGAGGAGAAATGTCCGCATCGCTCGCAGACCCGATAAAAACGTTGGTACGGGGTCTCGCCGAAATCGAATTTCGTCTCTCCCTCTGGCGGCGTGTCATAAACAAACGAAGGCGCTAGATCGGAAGATCCACAGATCGGGCAGGCATCGAAGCGAACGATCAAGCTCATTCGGCGCTCTCAACCGCAGCCCGCAACCTATCGAGCGACGCGGTGTCGTCCATCCAGGTGACGATGTCGAGTTTCTCGACGTCTAAGTATCGCTGAAAGCTGTCCTCGTGGCCGCGCTCGACGACCAAAATGAAATATCGTCCGGTTGCCGGGTTGCGGGTGAGGGCGGTGCGCAGATTGAACCCCTCCAACCGGCCGTTAAGTGATGGGCTCGCATAGTAGCCCCAGTCCTTGCGGGCGAAGTCGTACTCGGCACCACTTTCGGTCACGAACGTCACTTGCTCATCGGCGGTCAAATGCAGGTTGCCTTGATCCTTGATGATGATATCGCCGTGCTCTCCGACAGTGAACTCGCGGGGCGGATCCTTGCGGTCGAATTTCATGTCCAGGTCCAATCCTCGATCAGGAAGTTCGGCATGGCCCAAGCGCCATCGGGGCGCCGTTGCCAGACTTCAGTATTGCGGAATGTTTCGGCGATCTCCAGAAAGCGGCTCCGGTCGATGCCCAGGAAGGTTGCCAACTTGTCGATATCGCTGTCCGGTCGATCTTCCCCGATCTTTTGGATAATCGCGATCGCATCGTCTCGGGAGATGCGACCGTTGCGGATGTCGATCGAAAGATTGTCGAACAGCCGCGTGAACCCAAACTTGTACCATTTCATCCAGTGATGGATCGAAATGAAGTCGTCGTCGATGTCGGCGAAGTCCCAATAGCCAGTGCGTGCACCGCCGGTATCAGCCTCAAAACCGTGCTCTGCCGCGACCTTTCGCGTCTCCTCAGCATCCCATTCGAAATAATATCCGAGGAAGACAGCGCGGATTTCGTCCTCGCCCATGTCTGCAGCGCTCGGCCCAAAATACGAGGCGAGTTGCTTGCGCGTGAAGCCTTCATCCAGCCAATCTTCGGCCGTCGTGCCGTGGGTCACGCCATAGTGTTTCAGCCATTCGGCATCCAGTTTGAAGCCGGTATGCGCCTCATCCGCCGAGCCGTACTCGAAGGCTGAATTTTCGCCCCAGATGACCAAGGGAATACCGAATCGGTGCGCGATGGTCAGTGGAATTGAGAAGATAGCGGTATGCATGGGCACTGCGGTTGAGCCGAATTTCTCGAATGCGCGGAGTGTGAACGCGGCCTCGGTTTTGGGGCTGATTGCGTAGTCAATATGGTCGACGCCGAGCCGGATCAGATTGTCGAGATTGCGCTGACCGATTGCCGTGCGCCCAGGCGGCCGCCAGGTGACGCAGAGCGGTGTCAGTCCGTATTCGAGGCACTTTACGACTTGCCAAGTGCTGTCCTTGCCGCCGCTGACCGGAATGACGCAATCGTGCCCTGAGTTGGTGGTGCGAGCCCGATCTGCCACGTCGCGGAATTGTCGCTCGCGCGCAGCCCAATCGATCTCGCGCTTCGTGCCATGGCTTTTGCAGGCGTTGCACACACCATCCTCGCCGATGACCAGGTTCGGGCGTGTGTCCGGCAGGACGCACTGGCTGCACCACCTCATGATGCGAACTCTTCCAAGAACAGCTTGGTGGAGACAAAATTGAACAGAAACTTGCTGGCGGAATTCGCCAATTCATCGCGCTCCAGCATGTCCGCGATCCGGTCCCGGCGGAGAACGTCAAAGATCGGACTGTCGTCCAGAAGTTCGGAGCGCACGGCCGGGTCTTTGGGGTCCAGATAGTCGAAGATCGGCGCGTTGAAGCCGACCTTGCGTGGGTTGTCCATCACCGCGTCGGGTGCCAGCCCGCGGGCGGCATCCCGCAGCACCGCCTTGGCGCGGCCGTTCTGGACAAGATGTCGGGTCGGAATCCGCTGGCACCATTCGAAGAGCGGCTTGTCGAGAAACGGGGAGCGGTTCTCGATCGAGTAGTACATCGCGTTCAGATCGTCCTCGTGCAGGATGACCGGCACGGCCTCTTCGAACAGCTCGTTCGCCATGCGATTGCGCAGCAAGTCGTCTGAGTAGCCGGTCTCACCAAAACCCTCATGCCAATTGGCGGTCAGGTAGGAGGCGAACTCGTCGGCATTCAGATAAATGTGGTCGCGTGCTTCCGGCGTCTCGATGAAATAGTCCGGGTTGCCGAGGAACGGGTTGCGCACAATCGGCTTAATCTCGCGGTTCCAGTTTTCCAGGGCTTCGGCATGCAGGGCCGGATCGTTTGAGACTTGGCGCAGGTAGGCGTTGTGGTGGTCGTAGTATCCGCTGAACAATTCATCGGCGGCGGTGCCGCTGACCGAGACCTTGTAGCCGGCCTTATTGACCGCCTCCATCAGCCGCCATTGCGCGAAGTAGGTGATGGTGAACACTGGCGCATCGTGGTAACGCACCAACTCGCGCATGCCCGGCAGGAAGCCTGAGGTGTCGACCGGGATCGGGGTGTGGCGCAGATCAAGCTCATTCACCGCCGCCATCACCATATCGCCCTCTTCGTAGCGGGCGTCGGTGTTCATGATGGTGAAGCCATGCACGTCATAGCCGAGGTGACGCTTGGCGATGGCGATCAGGGCGTTTGAATCGATACCGCCGGATAGACAGAATGCCACCGGCACATCAGCCCGCAATCGGAGCTCCATGGAGCGTATCAGCCGCTCGCGGGCGCCGGCGACGGCTTGCTCGTAGGTCATGTCGTCATCGGTCTCGGCGACGGTCGGTTGCCAGTAGAGATCGGTGCTTCGCTCGCCATTGCGATCGATCGTCGCGTATCCCGCCGCCGGCAGTTCGTCCAATCCCTCGAAGAACGTCGAGGTGCCGCCGCCGCGTTTTTTGTAGAGCGACTTGTAGCCGTTCACCAGATAGCGACGGACCTGCTGGCCATCGATCGGCAGTTTGCGACCCATGAGCGCGAAAAGCTGTTTTACTTCCGAGGCGAAATAGATGCCGGTCTCGTCCTGGTGAATGTAGAGCGGTTTTTCGCCGAACCGGTCTCGGGTCAGCACCAGCTGTTTGGCCGCATGATCGTACCAGGCCGCCGCCCACATGCCCTCGCCGGCGTCAAGGCCGTCGGTTCCATGTTGGGTCGCCTGGGCGGCGAAAACTTCGGTGTCGCCCTCTGTGCGAAACACCTGGCCCGACCCACGCAGTTGCTCACGCAGCTCAATGTAGTTGTAGAGCTCGCCATTGTAGATCATCTCGATCGAACCGTGGCGAAACGGCTGGTTCGAGCGCGGATCAAGGTCCAGAATCGCCAGCCGGCTATAGACGAAATAAAGCTTCCGTCCGGTGCCGGTCTCAATCTCGTTCCAGGCGCTGTCGTCAGGCCCGCGACGCTGCAGTGACCGAACAGCCTCGTCCAGTCTCGACGCCGGGATTTCGCGCGTGCCGTAATATCCGGCGATGCCGCACATTCAATATCGCTCCGTCATTCGACCATATCGGCCAGAATCTGCTCGCCCGACGCGACCGCGCGCGTCAGACGGCGTCCCAGCACCAAGCTCTCGCGGCCAGGTTCCAGACCGCCCGCCGGGCGCAGCCAGGTGATGTCATCGGCCGAAAGCACATCGCCAGCTTGCAAGCTTCGAGCCGCCGCGATTGAGCGTCTGGCCGCTTGCGCCACGGCATCTTCGGCCGTCATCTTGCGTTTGTCGCCGTCGCCAATCATTGCTTCCGCCGCGCGAACACGGGTGACCAGGTCCGCCATCTCGCCTGGGTCGGCGGAAAGCTGGTGGTCGCGGAATTCAGACTGGGTCTTGGACAGTGTGAAATGCTTTTCGATCGCCCGCCCACCGAGGGCCACTGACAATACCGCCGCCTCGTTGCCCATGGTGTGATCGGAATAGCCCGACACCACACCAAGTTCTTTGGCGATCGTGCGCACCGCGCCCAGATTGGCCTCCTCCGGCGGGGCCGGGTAGGCGGCGATACAATGCAGCACGACCAGCGTCGGCGCGACATCATGCTCGGCCCAAACGCTCTCGATCACCGCTTTCGAGCGCGCCAGCTCCGCAATTGTCGATATGCCACCCGACAGCAGGATCGGCTTGCCTTTGGCTGCGACCGCCTCAAGCAAGGCGACGAAATTGTTGTCACCCGACGCGATCTTGAAGGCCGAGACGATCGGATCCAGCACGTCAACGGATCCGGTATCGAAAGGCGTGGAGAGAAACGCGATACCCTCCTTGGCCGCCAGTTCCGAAAGCTCGGTAAATTGGTCTGGGCTGAGTTGGTACTTGGACAGTTGGGCAACCCGCGCGGTCTCGGCCGGACTGACCAGCCGCTCGGGCACGATGGTCTGAAACTTGACGGCATCGACGCCCGTCGCGGCAGCGGCCGAGACCAGCTCGCGCGCCAGCCCGAAATCACCTTCGTGATTGTTGCCGGCCTCGGCGATGATCAGGACTTTCTTGGCGAGATCGACGGAACAGACTTCCATATGTGGCCCCTTGGGCGAGGTGGTGGCGCAGGTTCGTTATGTCTGACGTGGCGCCCAGTTTCGCAAGGGTTTATCGGAGTCGCGGGAACGGGACAACGAAATATCCCACCTCAAACCGCCGCCAGCATCATCCTGGACGCCTTCTCGCCGATCATGATCGAGGGCGCATTGGTGTTCCCGGACGTCAGCGTCGGCATAATCGAGGCGTCGGCGACCCGGAGCCCCTCGATGCCGTGAACCCGAAGCTGATCGTCGACCACCGCCATCGGGTCGGCGCCCATCTTGCAGGTGCCGACCGGGTGGTAGGTGGTCTCCGCGTTCTGTTTCACCCAGTCCAACAACTCATCTTCGGCCTCGATGTTCACGCCTGGGGACAATTCGCCTGATAAGACGTCGCGGATTGCCGGCGCCGTCATGATCCGACGCAGGACCCGCATGCCCTCAAGCGTGACGTCCCGGTCGATCTGGGCCGATAGGAAATTGAACCGGATCGCCGGTGGTGTGGTCGCATCAGCGGAAGACACGTGGATGCTGCCGGTGCTCTCGGACCGCAGGATCTGGGTAACGGCGGTGATCCCGGACTCTTTGGCCAGAGAAAAGTTAGGGCCGGCCAGAAACGGAAACCACGCCATGCCGACGTCCGGCGAGTCCAATCCAGCCCGGCTGCGGACGTAGGCCCGGATCGGTGCGGCCGGGATGCCGAGCAAACCTTTGTCGGTAAAAAGATATCGCAACGCCTCCCACACCAATCCCAGACCGCGTCCTTTGTCATTGTACGTCAAACCGAGCGAAGGCTTGGTCGTCCACAACATGCGCGGCGAGTAGTGGTCGCGCAGGTTTTCGCCCACACCTTTCAGTTCGTGGATTACCTCGATGCCCAAGTCCCGGAGCCGGTCCGCCTGACCGATACCGGATAGCTCCAGCAATTGCGGTGAGTTGATCGAGCCGGCGCTGACAACGACCTCACGGTTGGCCCGCGCCTCTATCGACCGACCTCCTACCGTATAGCGCACGCCGATGCAGCGCTTGCCATCCATCACCAATTTATCTGTTAGGGCATTAGCCTGGATTTTTAGGTTCTTTCGGCCGCGCGCGGGATCGAGATAGCAATAGGCCGTGCTCATTCGCCGGCCCTTATTGATCGTCGACTGGGTCATGCCAATGCCTTCTTGGCTGGCACCGTTGTAGTCCGGGTTGTAGGGGATCCCGACTTCGCCGGCGGCTTCGATCAGCATGTCGTAAATTGGCCCACCCTCGAAGCTCTCGCTGACCTTCAGTGGACCACTCCGGCCGTGGAACTCCTCATCGGCATCGCCGGAGTAGTTTTCCATCTCCCGGAAGATCGGCAGCACTTCCTGATAACTCCAGCCGCGGTTGCCGAATTGTGACCAGGTGTCGTAGTCCTGGGCCTGTCCGCGAACAAAGACCATGCCATTGATAGAGCTAGACCCACCCAACAATTTGCCACGTGGAACGGGAATGCGGCGCTGGCCGGTAGCCTCTTCCGGTTCCGAGGAATAGAGCCAATTGGCCGCCGGATGGTCGATCAATTTGGCGAACCCAACCGGAATGCGCGACCAAGGATGGCTCTCACGCCCGGCCTCCAAGACCAAGACTTGATGCTTGCCGTCAGCGCTCAAACGATTCGCTAGGACCGACCCGGCCGACCCGGCTCCGACAACGATGTAGTCGTAGGTTTGATGTTCCATTGTCGCGTTCCTGTCGTAAGCGGTCTCAAGACGTGCCGGGGGTGCTTCGGCTGAGGTGGGCTTGCAGCAGATTGGCGATCGCGTCCTGCACGCGGCCGTCATCATCGAACCGGACGTGCGTTAGGCCTTCGGAGAGTTTGACCACGTCGCAGTCTATTTCCCCGATGCCATCCAGATTGAGTTTGATTTCGTCGCCTGGCGCTGCGTCGAGGCGCGGAGATAATGCGGCGCCACTGACCGAAATATGTGCGACAGCGCAATTGTGAGCGACCTTGCCGACAATGCACTGACCGCGCATCTCCAATTGCGCTGGACTGGGGCGTCGGCGGTTTGTGACCTCCAGCTCATGCAGCACTTTTCTGAGATTGCCGATTTGCTCGGCCACGCGATCAGAGGCTATTTGTAGTGCCGAGCCATCTGGTGAGTTTTCGTTCAACTGACTTTGCAGATGGTCGGCGATTGCGTCTTTTACGCGGCCCTCGGTGTCGGTAAAGCGCACATGCATCAGGCTTTCCGAAAGGCTTATCACCTCACAAGCGATCGTTCCAATTTCCGCGACGTTGAGCGTGAGGCGGTCACCGTGGGAGAGTTCGAACCTCGGTGATATGGCAGCGCCGCTGACGCCCATGTTTGCGACCACGCAGGAATGTGTTTCGTGATTGATTGAGCATTTGGCTTCCGTATCCAATCGAACACGCATGTGCCGGCGCCGGTTGGTGGTCTCCAATTCCTGGAGCTTCAATTTCAAGTCACCGATTTCGTCAGCGACCCGGCTGGCGGCAATCAACATTGGACCACCATCACGCTCGGCAATCGCCAGCATGACCGCAATCGACTCCCAGATGACCTCCATATGGTTGCCAAGATCGCTGCGCAACTCGTTGGCCGTTTCCAATTTGCGCGGATCGTTCTGGTTCATTGGATCCAGTGTTCGGTCGCTCATCAGTTATCCCCAAAATCCCTTAGCCAGGTGTGTATCGCTGGTTTTGCGGGCTGCTTCTGCCAATTTACACGTGTCAGAAAGTCTTTATAGATTAAAGCTCGCTCGAGGTGTCCCGGAAATTGGGCCGGGGTTAATACGTACCGCATCTGTAGAGCCGAACGACAGTCTGTCCGGGAACAGCGTTTGACAGTGACGGGCGCATGACTTAGACGAATCTCGCCCGAAACGGGGTGCTGATAAACAAATTGCAGAGCTAACCGCCTTGACCGAAAAATCCATTGCCGTCATCGGAGTAGGATATGTGGGCCTGCCGCTTGCCCAGGCGCTTGCGGGTGCGCATTCCGACGTAATTGCCTTCGATACGGATACGGCACGCGTCGAAGGCTTGAGTGCCGGGATGGATCGGAACGAGCCCGAAGAAGGCGGTTTTGAGGTGCCGGCAAGTCTGTCCTTCACCACTGAAGTGAGCGATCTGGCGGCGGCAAGTGTTTACATTGTGACTGTGCCAACACCGATCGACGGCGATCAGCGCCCGGACTTGCGGCCCTTGCAAGCGGCCTGCGGTACCATCGGCGGCGTGATCTCGAAGGGCGATCTGGTGATCTTCGAATCGACGGTGTACCCCGGTGTGACCGAAGAGGTCTGCGGTCCGCTGATTTCTGAACATTCGGGGCTCAAGGCTGGAACTGATTTCACGTTGGGCTACTCACCGGAGCGCATCAACCCCGGTGATACGGTGCATACCTTCGCTACGATGATGAAGATTGTTGCAGGGCAGGACGCTCAGACCCTGGATCGGGTGGCGGCGATTTATGACCCTGTTGTTCCGGCCGGGCTGCACCGCGCCACGTCGATCAAAGTTGCCGAGGCGGCGAAGGTGACGGAGAATATCCAGCGAGATCTCAACATCGCATTAATGAACGAACTGGCGCTGATCTTCGAGCGGATCGGAGTGCGCACAGCTGATGTGATTGATGCAGCCGCCACCAAGTGGAACTTTCAGCGGTTCACGCCCGGGTTGGTCGGCGGTCACTGCATCGGTGTCGACCCCTACTATTTGATCTCAAGGGCCGAGGCGCTTGGGTATTATCCTGAGGTGATCCGAGCCGCTCGTCGTCTGAACAGCTCAATGTCCCAACACGTGGCACAGCGCGCGGTGCAGATGCTGGTACATCTTGGCAACGGTGTGGCCGGCCGCAAGGTCGGGGTCCTCGGCGTCACTTTCAAAGAAGACGTGACCGATTTTCGCAATAGCCAGGTACCGGAAATTATTCGTCAGCTGCATGATTTCGGGTTGGCGCCGGTGGCGCATGACCCACACGCTGACGTCGATCGCTTCCGCGAGGAATATGGTATTGAGCTTAGGTCCTGGGAGGATCTGGTCGGTGTCGACGTTTTGGTGCTGGCTGTGCCGCACCACGCATTTCTGGGTCGCCCACGCGACGAGCTTTTCGCCTTGGCGCGACGGCCTGGTGTGATAATCGATGTTCGCTCCGCCCTCAATCCGGCCGAAGTGCCGGAGGGCATCAATTACTGGAGCCTGTAGGGACCGAACGGTTCGGGTCGCTGCCAATCGGAGGAGATAACTGTTGTCTAATCGCGCACGTATGGCCTTGTTGGGATGTGGTCGGGTCTCTGCCCGCTATTTGGAGGTCTTCCGTGACGAGTTGACGGATATCGCCGAAGTGGTGGCGATCGCTGACAAAGTGCCGGAGAAGCGTGAGCTTTTCGCCACGGCCTTCGGCGCTGCCGAGATGGGTGGGATTGAGGAATTGATCGCGGCGAAACCGGAGATCGTCTGCATCCTGACCGAATCGGGCTATCATGCGGAGCACGCGCTTCAGCTGATGCGCGCCGGCATCAATGTCATCGTGGAAAAGCCTGTTGCCTTACGTCTAGACCACGCCGAAGAGATGGCGCGGGTGGCCCGCGAACACGGTGTGATTTGTGCGGAGATCAAGCAGAACCGTTATAATCCAGCCATGCGATTCCTGCGCGAGGCAGTTGATGCGGGCCGGTTTGGGCGCCTGGTTACCGCCGGGGTCAGGGTGCATTGGTGCCGCTATCAAGACTATTACGATGACCCTTGGCATGGCCGTTGGCTGATGGATGGTGGTGTGTTGTCACAACAAGCGATCCATCATGTCGACGCCTTGCGCTGGCTCGCTGGGCCGATCGAGGCGGTTTGCGCGCATGGAGACTCGATAAATAACAATCTTGAGGCTGAGGATACCGCCGTGGTTATCGTGCGGTTCGAGAGCGGCGCGCTCGGCACAATCGAGGCAACGACCTCTGCCCGACCACGGGACTTCGAGGCGTCGTTGCATTTGGTCGGCGAGAAGGCGTTAGCAAAAGTTGGCGGCCAAGCGATCAATCTGGTTGAAACCTGGGAGCCGGTCGAGCCGATAGCGGGCGATGAAACCGTGCCGGAGCGCTGCTCGCAACAGGTGCCGACGAGCTACGGATTGGGGCATGGCCCCTACATTCGAGAGGTCATCGATCGGATGCGAGACGGGCGGACGGATGTGCCGGTTGATGTCGAGGAAGGGGCTAAGACCCTGCGTCTACTGCATGCGATTTATGCCAGTATGGAGACGGGGCAGTGGGTTCGCCTGGCCGACAACCCGGTTTCGAGCCGGCTTGGGCGGTAACGATGGTGGCCGCTCTCGGTGACGTACCGGTCTCGAAGCGTCTCGAGATCATGCGGCAACCAGAGGAATGGCGCGGCTACGCTCGGCTATCGACCATTCTTAGCGGCGCCGATGCGGCGCGACTGTTACAGCGCGCGATCTGTCTAGCGCCCGATACGCCAGCTCTGTATCACAATCTCGCAAACAATCGAGTTGGCAGAAACGGTGTATCGGATGTTTGGTCGACCCGTCGCCGGGCTGTAATTTTGGAACCAGGGCTTTCGCAGTGTTGGTCAGCCCTTGGTGAATCTGAAATGGCACATGGTCTCCCGGTCGCAGCGGCAACGCTGTATCTACGTTCGGTCGTATCACAAGGAGGCGATGTTCGAACGCGGGGGCGGCTGGCGCAGGCCTTGGCGGCGGCGGACCAGGCAGAAAAATCAATAGCGCATGGCGAACTGGCGATCCGCGAGGCGGCAGGAGACCCTGTCAAAGCGGCTGCGGCCTGGACCACACATATCGCTAATCTCCGCAAGTTAGATCGGCAAAAAGAAGCGTTGGCCACAGCGTTCCTCGCGCTGGCTTGTGAGACCTTTGACCAAGGTGGCGAACTGGTTCTCTTGGCGCTCATCCGCGAGATGTCTGACGAAACGACGGTTGCCAAGGCGCGTCGCAGTTTGTTGATGCTGCGTCCAGCCGATTTTCGGCATCTTTGCGACCATTCTCTTGATCAAATGGAGGACGGTCACTTAGTGCGCTCGGAATTGATATTGCGGCGGGTTCGCTGCATTTACCCGGCTTACCCTACGCTCTATGCCAATATGGCTGTTGTTTCGCGTCGGCGAGGCCGCGGTGATATCGGTGTGGGGTATGGTCGCCGGGCCGTTTGCATTGATCCGAAATCGGCAACGGCGTGGCATAATCTTGGGGTCGCGCATCGAGACATCTCGGAGATCGCATTGTCTGGTCGATTTCATCGCCGTGCTGCGATGCTGGCGCCGGAGGATCACAGAATGGTCTATGACCATGCGATTTGCGCCTTGGCGTTGGGGGACTTTGAAACAGGACTCGTTGACTACGAAGCGCGCTGGTCAATAGATCAGGTCTCATCTGATCGTAAGGCTGGGACGGATGCCAGTTTTGCTCTGCAGATGTGGCGCGGCGAAGCGACGCGTGGGCGAAGCGTGTTGGTTTGGGGAGAGCAAGGCCTGGGAGATGAAATCTGGGGGGCTGGGTACGCTCTTCATTTTGGGCGCACTGCTGACAGTGTGATTGAGTGCGATGCGCGGTTGGTTCCATTGCTGCGACGATCTTGCCTGCGTGGTGGAATCCGGATAGTTCCGCGAACAGAGCCCGCATCGAAACCAGCATTGGAGGCAAATCTGCAGTGCGCAATGGGAAGCCTACCGCTTTTTTTGCATAGAAGCGGACGACGGACGGCGTGGCCGTCTCCGTCAAAGTATCTTCGCCCGGATCGAAACCGCACAGACAAGTTGCGCCGCCGATACCGCGCCTTGGCAGGCGATCGCAGAGTTATCGGGATATCTTGGTTCACCCGAAAGCCAATTCCTGAAAGATCCTACACCGCACCTTTGGAGAACTGGGGCGCGTTATTGCAGCATAAGGGGTTGTTCTTCGTGAGTTTGCAGTACGGAGAGATCGCTAAAGAACTGCATCAGGCCCGGGTGCGCGGTGTGCCTGAAATATATGTCGATCCAGAGATCGATACGGAAAATGATATAGACGGCCTTGCAGCGCAAATCGCCGCTCTGGATGCGATTGTTTCGATAGCAAATCTGACCGTGCCATTGGCCAACGCTGTAGGCACACCGGCGCATGTAATCTTGCGACCATCCCAATACGACTGGCGGTATACCCAGCAACAAAGGGAATCGCCTTGGCTTCCGACGGCAAGACTGTATTGGCCGGCAAAAGGGGAAAGCTGGTCAACGGTGGTCGCAAGAGTCGCAGAGGCACTCACTTCCGAAATCGCATCCGATACATATTTATAATATGATGTCCCAAATCGGCCGCTGCGGCACCTGGGGTTGATATCGTGGGTGCTTGGTGCATGGCACCGACTTGAGTGCGGTTCAGCATAATAATGCGTACGATGTCGAAGAATTGGCGAACCGGCGAAGTTAAGAATTCTTGCTTTCTTATTGAAACTCCAGGATAGTATCCCGCGTACGATGCGTGTCTACGTCGCGACGTGTCAATTAAGTCACACTCAAACGGGAATCATTTGAGCGAGACTGGATGCGCGGCGCGGGGAAGGCTAAGCGGCTTGCACGGCTTAAAATTTCGTTGTATGAACAAACCGCTGGTTACCGACCGGGCCCAGCGATGCGTGAGAGAGTTACGGCGTTAAGTTTGAAGAGCTACGGCGAGGGGGATGTAGTCCATCCAAGAGCTGTAACTCAGAAATGTCGAGCGAACGACGCGTGAACAACATAGTTTCGAAGTGCTAAATGGGGATCATAAATGGCTATCAGCGGAACGACCTCTTCTGACAACATCTCGGGCACCGGTAATTCGGATACGATTACGGGTCTAGCTGGCGGAGATACAATTTCGGCGCTTGGTGGTGCCGATATGATTTTTGGCAACCAAGGCGTCGACAGTATTTTGGCGGCAGGCGGTTCTGACACCGTCTATGGCGGCCAGGATGGTGATCGGATTGACGGCAGCGACGGCAGCGATCAGCTGTTCGGTAACTTCGGCAATGACACGATCACAGCCGGTGCTGACAGCGATACCGTTTACGGCGGCCAAGACAACGACTCGATCTCGGGCGGCGG